>DAOMZH010000505.1:0-7799 GCA_035437985.1 Polyangium sp. (in: bacteria)
TGCTGGGTGATGCCGCCCGCCTCGTGCGCCGCCACGTCGGTGGCGCGCAGCGCAGCGTGCGGGCCTCAAAGACGTGCTCGTCGTGGTCAAAGACGTGTCTCCGAAAGACGCGTTCGAACTCGCTCTCGTCGAAAACGTTCAACGCGAAGATCTCAATCCCATCGAGCTCGCCGAAGCTTACGAACGCTTGCTGAAAGAGCATGCGTACACGCCGGAGTCTCTCGCTGAACGCGTTGGGAAAAACCGGTCGACCGTGGCCAATAGCCTCCGCCTTCTGAAACTGCCGCCGCGCATTCGTTCGCTGGTGATTTCTGGCGACCTGACCGAAGGCCATGCGCGAGCGATCCTTGGTGCTCCAACCGATGATTCGATGTCGGATATCGCCGACAAAGCCGTGCGCGGACGGTTGCCCGTGCGCAAAGTCGAAGAGTTGGTGCGCCACGCAAGGTCCCCGAAAGAAGGGGCATCGGGCAAAGGTCCCAAAGCGAGCGAGGCACCTGCGAAGTCACCTGGCATCAAGGATCTCGAAGCGCGATTGATGCGGCGATTGGGAACGAAAGTGGAAGTTCGCGATCGTGATGGCAAAGGCGAGCTCGTCGTGAGCTACGCGTCGCTCGACGAACTCGATCGCATCCTCGCAACGATCGGGGCGTAACAGTTCAGGGCTTGCCAGTCTGAAGTTCGCGGAGCTTCTTGGCGGCGAGTTTTCCTACGGGCGTGTCCTTGCCCAACTCGATGGCTTTCTTGAATGAAGCCTCAGCGCTCTGCAGCTTCTGTTGCTGATGCTGAACCATGCCCATGTAGAGGTGGCCAGCAGCAAAGTCGGGTTTGACGCGGACCGATGCCGAGTAGTCCTCGAGCGCTGCATCGTCGTTGCCCAGCTCGTGTTTGCAACGACCTCGACGCAAGAACCAATCCGGTTCGTCCGCCTTCAACTTGAGGGCGCGGTCGAACGCCGTGACGCATTCCGTGAAGGCTTTGCCGTACTCGAACATGAAGCCGACATTCGCAAAAACCTTCACGTTGTCCTTGTTCATCTCGAGAACTTTTTTCGCGTGCGGGACGGCTTGCTCGAATTGTTTGGCGTCAAAGTAAACGTTGGCTAGAGCCAGGCGCAGATCGAGCGAATCGCCCTTGGCAATCGCGGATTGAAACGCTTTGGCGCTACCTGCCACATCACCCTTGGCCGCTCGCGCGTGCCCGAGGTTCTGCAAGAGCGCGGGATCGTCGGGAACAGCAGCGACGGCCTTGTCGAGAATCTTGAGCGCTTCATCGACCCGAGGTGGTTTGGCCGTGAGGTACATGCCGCTCGCATTCACCGCCGCCATGACGTGACCTGGTTTGAGCGCGAGCGCTGCGAGGTATGACTTTTCGGCGCCCGCTGGATCGTTCTTTTTTTCCAGGACCAACCCTAGGTACGTGTGCGCATCGGCATTGTCGGGCGAGGTCTCGAGGACCTTCGTGAGTAGCTCGTTCGCCTTGTCCCATTGCTGTTTGTCGATGTACGCAAGGGCGCGTTGGTAGTCGTTTTGGGCGGCGCCTTTTTCGATGCCTGCTTCGTCAGAGGCCACGGGATCGGCAACGAGATCCGGATCCGGCGGCGGCTTCTGCGCACCACCACAAGCGACCGTCGAGGCGGCAACGGCTGCTGCCAGCATCCATCGATTCAGCGCCCGAAGCGACATTCGTAACATGCTCAATCACTGCCTTTCTTGCTCGAGCGCCTCGAGCATCACTGCAATGCGCTCCCGCACTTCCGTCGTGCGTTTGCCAGGCGCAACCTTCTCGCCGTTCGCTTCGCTAACATAAAAGACGTCGGCGACGCGCGTCCCCTCGGTGTTGATTTTCGCGACAGCGATCACGAGTCCAAGGCGATACAGCGCGTCAGCAATGGCGTAAAGAAGGCCCGGACGATCACGGGTCATCACTTCGATGACGGTGTGTCGCGGCGACGCCCGATCATCGACGCCGATCTGTGTTCTTACAGGCGGAGTGACGCGATCCGTACGTGACGCCCGTACACGCTTGCTTGCAAGCTCGCGCGGCTCGATGGCTCCTCCGAGAACAGCATTCAAATCCCGCACGAGGCCCGGAAGGGCACGCGCAACGCCGTCCACGCCTTCACCACGATCGCGAACCCAGAACAAGTCGACAGCTTCGATCGCTCCATCGGACAACACGCGTGAATGAATCTGTGCCGCGTGAACTTCGAGACGCGATGCTGCGAGAGCGGACGTGATCGAAGCCAAGAGGCCCGGACGATCGGCAGCGATGATGCAGATCTCTGCAGCTTGGGGATGACGCGATGGAACGAGCGCCACACTGGCCAAACCTTCGCGATGTTTTCGCGCGAGTTCAGCATGTGCCGCAATCGCCGCGGGTGAGTTTGACAAGACATACCGTTCGGGCATCGAAGCGAGATAGCCCGGGACAAACTGACGGCGAGCCTCGCGATCTTCCGCCGATGCCGCAGGAAGCGCCACGGCAGCTTCGATGACGGCTGCTGTCGCTCGCGCCAAGCGTTGCTCGTCTCCGGCGTTGCCACCCAGGGTGCGAGCAGCCGCATGGTACAGCTCCTCGAGCATGCGGGCTTTCCACGAAGTCATCGACGTTGGACTCGTGGTCGAAATGTCGGCAACCGTGAGCAGATACAAATCCGCCAGAGTTTCGCGATCCCCAACGACGCGAAGGAAATCAGCGATCGTGCCCGGATCATCGAGGTCGCGGCGGGTGGCGAGTTGGTACATGACGAGGTGCTGGCGGATCAAATGGCACGCCGCAGATACGTCATCCGCGCCAAACCCGAGGCGCTCCAAGATGCCAACGGCCATGTCTGCACCGCGCTGACTGTGGTCCTTTCCGCCGATCGCTTTTCCGACGTCGTGCAGGAGCGTCGCGAAAAACAGCATCGACTTGCGCGTGATTTCTGCAGCCAAACAACACGCGAGCGGATGCTCCGCAGTGAGTTCTCCACGCACGAGAGCCGCGAGACGATCCACAGCAGCCACCGAGTGAACGTCGACGGTGTACACGTGGTACACGTCGTGATGCACGCGCCCAACGACGGGGAGAAACTCGGGGATCATCGCTAAAAGAAGGCCCAAATCGTGGAGTTCGGCGATGGGACTGCCCTTCTTCAGATGCGTTTCTTCACAGTTCGAGACGAGCTCACGAAACAGGTTCGTCGCTTCGGAACTGCGCCGAAGAGCTTCGGCAAATGTTGGTTCAGATGCGGCTCGGGCAATTTCGTTGCGGGCCCAGGGCAAGATTGGCGCACGGCGTTCAACCGCAACGGCAACCATGCGTAGAGCCAGCGCCGGGTCGCGCGAGAGCAACTCGAGTTCGCTCATCGTCACGCAACCGTCGAAGATGCGAACGCCGCGACCAAGATCTTCCTCGCGCGGCTTCTTGCGTCCGAGCACGGGTGCTGCACGAAGAAGCATGGTTTCTCGGGCACTCGAGATGCTTCGAGCGCAGCGGTAATACGCGCTCATGAGCTTCTCGACGGCTTCACCTCCTTCGCCGTAACCAAGCAAGGTGGCGATGGTCTCTTGTTCGTCGAAGGTGAGGCGATCGCTGCGGCGGCCTGCATGAGCGTGAAGCAAGTTGCGAATGCGCCACAGAAGCTCACGTGCTGCGGCCATTTCTGCAGCTTCTCGCGGAAGAAGGGCGCCCACACGAACGAGGTCGTCGAGTTCCATCGCGCCAAACCGAGCTTTTCCGGCCCAACCCGCGATGTCGAAATCACGCAGTCCGCCCGCTCCGTTTTTCACGTCAGGTTCGAGCAGATAAACCGAGCCACCGAAACGTGCATGACGCTCGCGCACTTCGTCTTCGATCCGCGAGAACAATCGGGGCAGTTCGCTGTGGGCAAAGAGGCCAGCACGACAACGATGTTCGAGTTCGTTTGAAAACAAACGATTGCCGGCAATGTGTCGATAATCGAGAAGGCTCGTGGCTGCTTTGAGATCGTTGCGGGCACTTTCGAGGAGGTCATCGACCGTGCCCACGAGATGCCCGACTGGAACACCCATGTCCCACAACGGATAAAACAGCGCGTCGGCAACGACAGATGCGGATGCCGCATCCCGCGCAACGAGACGCACGTCGAGATCGCTTCCAAGCGCAAGCGCGCCGCGGCCATAGCCCCCCACGCCCCCGAGCGCGACGGCCTCGAAAGCTTCGGCCAAGTTTGTCTTGGTGGATCCTTCCGGAAGCTGCAAACAGCCCTCACGGGCTTGCTGGGCGCGAAGTTCGAAGAGGGACTGGAGCAAGCGATCGCCGAGACGAGCGTGACGACGTCCCAGCGCAAGGCCGGCATCTTCGAGGACCACGGGGCGGCCCGATGCTGGAACGAGTCGTTCGAGAGCAACACGACCGTCGACGTAGTCACGACGAAGCTCGTCGAGAACGTTGGTGTCGCACGTGGTCATGTTCGATTCGATGAACCATGGCGACGAGGACGACGAAGCGCCGTTACGCCATGAGCCATGCGGTGAGAAACGAGCCCCATGTTCCGCAGTCGCAATACTTCGCTCGCAGCAGCGATCAACATGCCGCCAGCCACGAGCTCGTTGGCCAAACGTGTTGCCACTTGTTCGCCTGCAGGCTCAGCCAAATAGAGAAGTACGTTTTTGAAGAAAATGAGGTGAAACGGTCCCTTCGGAACGCGCTTGACCAAGTCGCACACCTCGAATTCGACACTATTTCTGACGAGCATGCCGATACGAAGGCGACCTTGATGCTCGTCGCAATATCGATCGACCCACGTTGGCGGGAGGTCTTTGGTGGCGTCGCGGGCGTACGTGGCGTCACGCGCAACAGCGATGGCCGAAGCAGAGCGATCAACGCCGAGCACTTTGAAACGTCGGCGCGTCGCGGTCAGCAACATGGCAATCGTGTAGGCCTCTTCGCCGGTGCTGCAGCCTGCTGAAAGGACGGAGAGCGGTACCTCGGGAAGGAAGTACTTATCGAGACTTTCTTCGAGGGCCTGCCACTGCGCGGGGTCGCGATAAAAACGCGTTTCACCTACGCGTAAGGAACTGACGATTTCTTCGACGGCACTGCGATCTTCCAACAGTCGACTGGCAACATCGATGATCGAAACGCCGTCTTTCTTCGCCGTTACGTCGAGATAACGACGAACACGATCTCGCACCCACGCGGGCGTCGCGCCGCTCGACCCGACGCCAAACAGTTCTTCCGCGAGGCTCAGCGCGAGATCGATCGCGCGTTCCCGATTCGGATCCGGTGGGTAAACAGATGAGTGCTTAGTGCGCGCCATCGGGACAGTGCCCACCGAGAAAAGACCCGTGGTCGGCGCAGATCGAATCGCGTCCGTCGCCCGCAGGAAATACGGTCGTCCATTGCCTGACCGTCGCAGCTCGTGGTTCGAGCACCATCGTTCGAGGCAATCTATCACTAGGCCTTGAACCTTCGCCCCATACAATCGTGCACGTGCAGTCAGTTGCACCGTGAACGCCAGTCCACGAAACGCCTTTCTGCCGCACTGGGCGAACAGCGGATCTCGCGAAGATGACTGCGGAATCGAGTTCCATGGGACGAGCTGCGAACGTTTGGCCGCAAAATTGCTTAAGCTCTTGGGTCATGCGCAAGTCGACATGTTTCTTCGTGACGATGGCTGCCGTGCTTCTCGCAACCGGAGGAGCCTTCGCCCAAGAACCACCACCGTGGTTCGAGCCTGCGCCACCAGAAACGCCTCTTCCGCCCAACATCATTCCGAATCCCGATCGCACAGTCACGGTGACGCGAACGCCCGAGCAAGGTGTGGACGTACATGCAACGACGAGTGCCGGCACTGTTCATGCGTACGGGTGTGAACGAGTCGATGTCGATCCCAACGCGCGTGCGCAAGGTCCGGCAGGCCCCTGCCCTCTCGCGCATGTTCCACCTCCGCCGCGCGTGATTTATGCGCCCGTGAAAAACCCTCGCCAAGCCATGAAGCCGCGCTGGGCACCTGATCCGGCACGACGTAACGCGCTCATCGCTTCGAGCATCGTGTTTGGCCTGGGCACCCTGTTGTCCGGTACTGCCTATACCGTGAGCGCGATGTCGTCAGGTTTGTGCAACGAGTTCGCGTCGAACACGCATAGCTGCTCGAACCCGTCGAAACCCGCGCTTTATGCCATGGGCACGTTCCTCACGGTGACGCCCAGCATCCCGCGGTTTGTCGTGGGCGATTACGGAAAAGCGTTTCTCTATACAGCGCTGCGCGGAGGATCGTTTGCCGCCGGAGCATTGGTCGATTGGAACGATCCCACGTACCTCGTGCCGATCACGTTCTCGTTCATCGCCCCATTAACCTTGGGCATCATCGATCTCGCAACGACGCCGCATCGCGAACAACTCGAACGTCGCGACATCCAAGCGGCGAAAAGTGATTTTCAGTTGCTGGGATTGGGACCGACGGTCGCCACGGATTTCCGAGGACAATCGATCCCGGCGTTCGGAGCGATGGGCACGTTTTGAGGTCGAACAATCGTTCGTTCTAACAAACCTCGCGTTTAATCAGCCGAGAAAACCCGCTTTACGACCCATCTGCGTTTGGCTGCCTCCATCGGCGCTCATCGCAAACAAGTCTTCTCGCGCGATGTAGAACGACTCGCCCTTTGCCGTTCGCGCGCGAATGACTCCATTGGTCAGGCGCAACGCCTCGACCTTGGCCACGCTGAGAGGCACACCATCGTGCGCGGCGTAGAGGGTCACGAGTTGACCTTCGGGCAAACGAATCACGCCTTCGTCGTCACGTTTGGCGCCAATGTCGTCGAGGAGCGAACGGAACATGTCTTCAGTCATGAGGGGAGATTTCCGTCGCATGCGGCTCTCGTCAAGCGGCGATGCATGTCGACATCATGCAGGCGTAGGTCCGTACGAGCCGAAAAGCTGCCTGGAGCATCTTCCCCGAGCCTCATGCTAGGTTCAGCCGAGCATGCCGGATGCCCCGACCCCCGCTGCGAAGCGCATTCCGCCGGAAGACCACGTGTTCGTCGACGACGTGCGGAAGTCCTTTGGCACGACGCACGTGCTCAAGGGCATCACGATGCACCTGCGGCGCAAAGAAACCGCGGTGGTCATTGGTGGATCGGGCGCCGGAAAAACGACGTTGCTGCGTCTGCTGATTGGCCTGGAAAAACCGACCTCGGGGCATATCTGGGTCGACGGTGAAGACATCGGACCGCTCGGCGAACGCGACATGAACCGAGTGCGGCAAAAGTTCGGGATGGTGTTTCAATACGCCGCACTTCTCGATTCGCTGAACATCTTCGACAACGTAGCTTTTCCTTTGCGTGAGCATCGCAAGCGGCAGATGTCCGAAGCAGACATTCGCGACAAGGTCGTGAAGATGCTGAATCTGCTGGGCCTCGAAAACAAAGAGGAGCGCATGCCGAGTGAGCTTTCGGGTGGTCAGCGCAAACGAGTGGGCCTCGCCCGCGCGCTCATGCTCGAACCGAAGGTTCTCATCTACGACGAACCGACGAGCGGTTTGGATCCGCATACCAGCCGCATGGTCGACGATCTCATCGAAGAGACGCGTGACCGGTTTGGCGTGACGAGCGTGGTCATTTCACATGACATGGCGAGCACGTTTCGAATTGCGCACCAGGCCTTTCTCGTCATTCAAGGACAAGTGGTGGCCCACGGAACTCCGGACGAACTCGCGTACGGCGAAAACGAAGTCTCCCGCGAGTTCATTGCCGCATCAGGAATTGCCCCAGAACGAATCTCGCGCGTCAACGGGTTGAAACCGACATCATCCGAGACAAACTCGGTGAAGTTTC
>DAOMZH010000506.1:0-7795 GCA_035437985.1 Polyangium sp. (in: bacteria)
ATCTTTCAAGGGGCGACGTCCAAGGCGGGGCATGTAGACGAAAGGATCGGAAGGTTCGAGTCCGGCTTCGAGGACGCTCAGGGCAGGATGCATGAAGGTCAATTTCGTTCGGGTATTGAGAATGACGCCCAAAAGACCTTGGGCATTGTCGATGACGGTCGTTTGCAGAACGTAATAGGTCCAAAATCCTCCGGCACCTGTGGGAACAGCGGCGCGAATGCGAGGTTCGACGGCGCTAATCATATTGGTGTACATGCCGCCCATGGATTGACCCTGCGCCACGACTTTGGCCGGATCGAAATGAAATGCGGTTTCGCCTGCAGGAAGTTCCGGGCCCGTGCAGGTCGTGAGGATAGCTGGGTCAATTTGGATTTTCAAGAGGGCGTCGAGCAAAAGACGTTGCTCGACGACGCCTTGACGAAAGGTGTCGCGCATGGCGACGACGTTTTTGAGATTCAAATATTCCTGTTCCGTGGCTCCGGGGAATCGTTCGGGATTGACGGGCAAAGCACTCCCAACGCTGGCGATGTTGAAAGGCGCCAAGACAAACCCAGGGCCTTCGCCTTTCGTGTTGTCCATAGTCTCGGGTTTCCAGGTGCCGCGATCCACGACGGCGCCGCTGACGCCACCCGAGCCGTGGAAATACATCATGAGGGGATAACCACCAGCGGGCATTTTTTGTTTCGGAATGACAATCGTGATGGGCGCAGTTTCTTCACGCTGCTTGATGGGCAGGCCGGTGGAATCGAATTCGAATAAGCCTTCCGTATCAAAAGGCGGAGTGCCTTTTTGAAATTGCGGATACTTGACGGTGGCGACCAATTCGCAATACCGATCGTGCATGAGCCCGTCATCAGGATCGATTTTCAAATTTTCGATCGAGATTTGATAGGCGGCGCGAACTTTCTCCGAAATGGCAAAGTTGTCGGCGGCTACATCGCCGGTCGTAAACACGGTAGCCGAAGCTACTGCAGCAGCGTCGAGCCCGAGCGTCGACAAAGTTTCCCAAAGTGGAGCATATGTTTTGGCAGCATTGGATCCCCGGGGACCCGTAATGGTTTTTCCGGAACGTAGATCTCCAAGCTCCGAGCTCGGGGCGAGATTCGCTCCGGTTGCGTCTGGGAGGTTCGTCATGACGACAAACGCATAGGTGCGATTTTCGTGTAAAACGAATCCGGGGCGGGGAGCAACTTCGAGCGTGTGTTCTGGTACGTAATCGTCGATTTCGGCAGTTGCGGCGACAGTCGGAATCAAGCGTCCGCGGTCTGGCGAATTGGGATCGATGTCGATGAGCAAAATGGGCGAGGTTTTGTCGGCTGGGATGACGGTTTGCGGTTCGAGGGGCGCGAGGTCGGCGGTAAATCGGAAATAGGCGACGGGCAGGGTCGGAAAGGCGCGGCGGTCCATGGCGAGGCTCGCCCAATCGTTCCAAAATGCAACGGTCGTAGGATGCGGTACGCCAGCGAGATCGGGGCTACCTTGGACAGTAAGCCGCAGGTCGGAAGGAAATGGGAAGTCGTAGAATCGATTTTCGGTGGTCAAATCGTTCTCGAAATCGAGCAAGGCGTGGGTACGGGTGTCTACGGGGGTATTGACGGGGTCCGTCCCACAACCAGCAAGAAATGACAGATACAAGGCCAAGCACGGGAATTTTTTCATGTCGCGATGGTAGCAGATTCCACTGAGATTCACTATGGGCGTGATTGTTGTCGACATCGGGGTGCGAGCTGGCAGCCAGGCGTTGTGTGTTGCGGTAATTTGGCGTGCTTTGCGGAATTTGCGGTCAAGTCCGATTTATCTCTTGTTTCGCTCACCCAGATTCATTTAATCTCGGCGCGTTCATGCTGGTCGGAGATGTCATCGAGGAGCGTTTCGAACTGCTGGCTTGCGCCGGAATCGGCGGTATGGGCACGGTGTATCGTGCGCTCGACCGCGAGACGAATCAGCTCGTTGCGGTGAAGGTCCTGCAAGAAGACTCGGATGGGACGAGCGCGCGTTTCATGAAAGAGGCGAGTATCCTCGCGACGCTCGAGCATGAGCATATTGTGCGGTACGTGGTGCATGGAATTGCGGCGACGGGTGAAGCGTACCTGGCGATGGAGTGGCTGCAAGGTGAGGAGCTCGAGGCGCGAATGCGTCGGGGGCGCCTCGAAATATTGGAAACGATTGAATTGGGATTACGCGTAGCGCGTGCGCTTGCGGTGGCGCATGCGCAAGGCGTGGTGCATCGAGACATCAAGCCGACGAATCTTTTTTTGGTGCAATCGTCGATCGAGCACGTCAAAGTTTTGGATTTTGGTTTGGCTCGGATTCGCGGAAAAACCATTCTGACGCAAACGGGAAGCGTGATTGGCACACCGGGGTACATGTCGCCGGAGCAAGCGCGGGGTGACCGGGATCGTGTGGATGTGCGGGCGGATGTCTTTTCGTTGGCGTGTGTGTTATTCGAATGCGTGACGGGGCAGCCGGTATTCGTTGGGGCGCATGTGATGGCGGTGCTCGCGAAGGTGCTTTTGGAAGAGGCGCCGCGGGCTCGCCAACTTCGTCCCGAAATGCCAAAAGAATTCGATAATCTTTTGGCGCGGATGTTGTCGAAGGATCCATTATTGCGGCCAGCGAATGGTCGAGAGCTCGCCGAGGCGCTGGAGCGGATTGCATTCCAAGTGCGTAATGCATTGGCGCCGGATGGGCCGGCGTCGCTCAAAATGACGAGCAACGAGAGCCGTCTGGTTTCGCTCGTTGCCGTTTTACCAACCGAACCAGTCCGACCTGGCGGTGTCGATCCATTGACGGACAAATCCCAGCGGTTGCTCGAATTGGTGCGGAGCACGCTCGAAGCTTATAAAACGACGGTGGAGCCGCTTGCGGGCGGGGGCGTCGTGGTGATGTTCGATGGATTGGCGAATGCGGGGGATGTGGTGGCGGTTGCGGCGCGGAGTGCATTGCGGCTCAAGGGACTTTTGCCGTCGGAAATCGTGGCCCTTTTTACCGGACGAAGCGCGGGTGGAGATCCATTGATCGTGGGGGAACTGATCGATCGGACTGCGTCGCTCGTCCAAACCGTGGCTCGGGCGTCTTTCGCACATCATTGGCAAACTGGGGTCGTAATTGACGATGCGACACGGGACTTGTTGGTGGGCAGGTTTGTCGTTGTGGAAGATGCGGGGCATTGGCTTTTGCAACGCGAGCGGGCGCTGGACTTTTTGAAACGAAGCGTGCTCGGGCGTCGAGTTCCGTGTGTGGGTCGAGAACGGGACATGCGGTCGATGCTCGAATTCATTCGCGATGGATTCGAGCAACCGGAGGCTCGAGCGATTTTGATGGTCGGGCCGGCGGGAATTGGAAAATCGCGTCTGCGCCTCGAGATCGTGGATCAATTGCGGGACGAGGTGGAGGAGCTTTTCATCATTTCGGGGCGGGGAGATTGGCTGAGGTTTGGCTCGGCATTTGGGCTTTTGCGGGGAGCATTGCGTACGGCATTGCGGCTCGATGTTGCGGAATCCGAGGAAGCCGAGCGGAAGATGTTGATGGAGGCGGCGACCGTTTGTACATCGAGCGACGCTTTGCGGGTGGCGGTATTTCTCGGGGAAATGTTGGGGATCTTTTTTCCGGAAGACACGATTGCGGAATTGAAGTCCGTGCGGGAAGACGCGGTCCGGATGGCGGAGGCCATTCAAGATGCGTTTGTCGACTTCATTCGGGGAAAAGCCGCGAAGGTGCCCATTTTGTTGGTGCTCGAAGACTTGCATTGGGGGGATTTGCCGTCGACCCGGATTGTCGATGCGGTGCTCCGCGATTGCGGCGATTTGCCGGTTGTGGTCTTGGCGTTGGGGCGTCCCGAGGTGCACGAAGTTTTTCGCGGCATATGGCAGGATCGGGCCGTGCAATCGATTCGTCTCGGTCGTTTGTCGCGTAAAGCTGGCGAATTGATGGTGACGTCGATTTTGGGCGAGACTGTGGCTCGGTCGAGTGTCGAGCACATCTTGGAACGGGCGGATGGAAATGCGTTTTTCATTGAGGAGTTATCGCGCGCAGTAGCGGAAAAGCGTGCGGAAAAGCTGCCCGACACCATTGCCGGGATGGTGGAAACTCGGATCATGGCGTTGCCCGCTCCGCAACGATTGGCCTTGCGGGCGGCGAGTATCTTTGGGCGAAAATTTAGAATGGATGGAGCTGTGGCGCTCATTCGGGCGTCGCTCGAGGATCTTTCGGCGGAGCAGATTTTTTACGATTTGGTCGATCGTGAATTTCTCGAACGGCGGCTCGGAGTACGAAATAAAGGTCAAGATGAATTGACGTTTCGCCAAGCATTGATTCAGCAAGCTGCGTATGGAATGCTGACGGATCGGGATCGGACATTGGGACATAAGCTGGCCGCAGAATGGCTCGAATCCGAGGGCGAGCAGGATGCAATGGCGTTGGCGGAGCATTGGGCGCGCGGCGGAGAGCCGGCACGGGCGCGCGGGTATTATTTGGGGGCGGCGCGGCAGGTGCTTCAGGGTGGGGATGGTTGCGCGGCGCTCGAAAGGGTAAAACGGGCTTTGATTTGTGGGGCCGATGGCGAAACGGACGGGGCGCTTTTGGCGATTCAATCGGAAGCATTGCGTTTGGCGGGGGCAGACGTCGTTTTGCAGCATGCGGAAGGGCTTTTTGCGGCAGGGCATACGAACGAGGCGAAGGCTTCTTTGGGGCGGCTTTTGTCGGATTTGTTGCAACAGGCGCGGGAGTTGACGGATCCTGAGGTCCGTCAGGCATTTTGGGAAAACGTGCCGATGCGGGGGCGGATATTCGAGTTAGCGACGATTTGGGGCGTGGAACGGGTTTGAGTCGAATCGCGATCGGCGATTTTCGTTGATTGCGCTTTGGGAGGCTCGATTTCTTGTCACGAGCGGCACCCTCGTTTATTGCGCTTAGGGAGGCTCGATTTCTTGGCACGCGCGGCACCCCGAACTCGCCCCTTCGGGGCTCAAACAGCGGGGCCCCGCCGCGGCGCCAAGAAGTCGAGCACTCCCCAAGCTTTGCGTCTTCGGAGACAAGCAAAGGGTGGTGGAAAGAAAAACGCGTGTGAAGTGCGTTTGGAGTTGACGCGCTAGGCGGTGTCGCCCAGTATTCGCGGCCATTCGAAAGGGAGCCGTGAGTGATGTTTGCGAGTGTATTGCCCGAGCGTGCGCGGGTGGTGGTGATTGGTGGGGGCGTGATTGGATGTTCGGTCGCGTATCATCTTGCCCACATGGGGTGCAAAGATGTGGTGCTTCTCGAGCGGGATCGCATTACTTCGGGCACCACATGGCATGCAGCGGGGCTCATGGTGACATTTGGTTCGACGTCCGAAACGTCGACCGAAATGCGTAAATACACGCGGGATCTTTATTCGCGGCTCGAAGCGGAAACGGGACAAGCGACCGGATTCAAACCTGTGGGGTTCATTGAACTAGCCAAAGATCCGGATCGATTGGAAGAATATCGTCGCGTATCGGCATTCAATCGCCATTGTGGGGTGAATGTTCACGAGATTTCCGCCCGAGAAGTCAAAGAGTTGTTTCCGTTGGCGCACGTCGACGATATCCTCGCCGGGTTCTACGTAAAAGAAGACGGGCGTGCAGACCCAGTCGACGTGACGATGGCGCTGGCAAAAGGCGCGCGATTAAAAGGCGCGAAGGTCATTGAAGAGATCTCGGTCCTGGAAGTGCTCACGCAGCGCGGCGCGGTCAAGGGCGTGCGCACAGCGCATGGGGATATCGAATGCGAATTCGTGGTCAATTGCGCGGGCATGTGGGCCCGGCAATTGGGGGCGCGTAATGGCGTGAACATTCCGCTGCAAGCTGCGGAACATTATTACTTGATTACGGAAAAGATTCCCGAGATTCGGGCGTCCTGGCCCGTCATCGAAGATCCGGGTTCGTATGGATACTATCGCGAAGAAGGCGGCGGATTGATGATTGGGCTGTTCGAGGCCGTATGCGCGCCATGGAACGTCGGAGGAATACCGGACGATTTTTCCTTTGGGACGATTTCACCTGATTGGGATCGCATGGGGCCTTATGTCGAAACGGCAATGCGTCGGGTGCCTATTTCGCTGCAAACGGGGGTGAAAAAATTCTTTTGCGGGCCGGAAAGTTTTACCCCGGACTTGCAGCCCATCGTCGGCGAAGCACCCGAGATAAAGAATTACTTCGTCGCCGCGGGGCTCAATTCGATTGGCATTTTGACGGGCGGTGGTTTGGGGCGAGTGTTGGCGCACTGGATTCTCACGGGGCGGGCGGACGTAGATATTACCGGATTCAATATCGATCGCCTGCACACGTACCAGAACAATCCGGAATATCGACGGACACGAACGGTGGAATCGCTGGGGATGGTGTATCAATGCCATTATCCCACGCGGTCGATGCAAACGGCGCGAGGAGCGAAAAAATCGGCCATCTATGATCGTTTGGCAGAACGCGGGGCGTATTTTCGGGACGTGAGTGGTTGGGAAGGAGCCGATTGGTATGCGCCGCCAGGGGTCGAGGCGAAGGTCACGGAATTGTCCTGGGGCCGGCAATCGTGGTTTCCATATTGGGAAGCGGAACATCGAGCTGCCCGCGAAGGCGTGATCTTGATGGACATGTCGTTCATGGCAAAGTTTCTCGTGCAAGGGCGCGACGCGGGTCGATTGCTGGATTATTTGTCGGCCAATTCCGTAAATGGGCCAGCGGGAACGATTACCTACACGCAATGGCTCAACGAAGGCGGGACGATCGAAGCAGACTTGACGGTCACGAAGCTCGATTCCGAAAAATACTGGGTCGTGGCTTCCGATACGGCGCATCGGCATGTCGAGACTTGGATGAAGCGGCATATTGCGGACGACCAGCATGTTTTCGTAGCGGACGTGACGTCGGGATTTGCGCAAATCAACATTCAGGGGCCACTTTCACGAGAATTGATGCAATCGGTGACGACCGCGGATTTGTCGAATGAGGCATTTCCGTTTCGGGCGGCGCGGGAGATCGACGTCGGTTTTGCGCGAGTATTATGCATCCGCATTACGTACTTGGGGGAGCTCGGGTATGAGCTGTACATTCCGACGGAGCAAGCGCTCCACGTGTATGATCGGCTCGTCGCTGCGGGAAAACCGTTTGGCTTGGTGCATGCGGGGCTGAAGGCGCTGGCGAGTCTGCGGATGGAGAAGGGATATCGTGATTATGGGCATGATATCGACAACACCGATCCGGTGCTCGATGCGGGGCTCGGATTCTTCGTCGACCTGAAAAAGCCGGGCGGGTTTTTGGGAAAGGACGCGGTGCTGGCGAAAAAAGGGGTTGGTCCATCAAAACGGCGCCTGATGCAAGTGTTGGTCAAAGATCCCGAGCCGCTCATGTTTCACGCGGAAATCGTGTATCGTAATGGTCAGCCGGTGGGATATGTTCGAGCGGCGTCTTATGGCCACACGTTGGGTGGAGCAGTCGGTTTGGTCATGGTGGAGGCGGGAGAACCCATTGATGCGGCCTATGTGACGAAGGGGCAATGGGAAGTCGATATTGCGGGGCGCCGTTATCCCGCGGAAGCGTCGCTGAAGCCATTCTATGACCCGGACATGAAGCGCGTCAAAGCGTGAAACGCCCATTCCCGCAGTTCCACTCATTCTCAAAATAGACCGCATGCTTGCAAGTAAGCTCGTTTGCTGACCGCCGACACGGAGCAATTCGAGCGGAAAATTGTAATGACATGCGCCAAGAGCCGCGAAAAAAAGTGCGCGGATGTTGATTTTGAGCTTGCGTGGGGGAGGTTGTTCCGGATAACCTCGGGTGAG
>DAOMZH010000507.1:0-7748 GCA_035437985.1 Polyangium sp. (in: bacteria)
GGCTGCGGCACCCGTAGCCGATGCATTTTGTGGGTTTTACGTTGCGGGGGCCGATGCCAAACTCTTCAACAACGCCACGATGGTGGTGATGATGCGTGAAGGCACCAAGACCGTGCTTTCAATGCAGAACAATTACGAGGGTCCACCAGAAAATTTTGCCATGGTGGTGCCCGTCCCGATCGTGCTCAAAGAGGAAAACGTCAAAACGTTGGACGGGAGCATTTTCGATCGGGTGGACAAACTCGCCGCGCCCCGTCTCGTCGAATACTGGGAGCGCGATCCATGTTACGAGCCGCCGGATTATGGAGGTGGCGACCGCATGATGATGTCCTCTCCGCCGTCGATGGCCATGGAGGGTGCAGCGCCTCCGCGAGGTGCAGGCGTGACCGTGGAAGCCAAATTCACGGTCGGGGAATATGAAATCGTCATTCTGAGCGCCAAAGATGCCACGGGCCTCGAAGAATGGCTCGTCGACAACAAATACAAGATTCCTGCTGGAGCTGAGCCGCTTTTGCGGCCCTATGTTCAAGGGGGCATGAAGTTTTTCGTGGCCCGAGTCAACACCAAAAAAGTCAAATTCGAAAAAGGAATGGCGAAACTATCGCCGCTGCGGTTCCATTACGATAGCGAAGCATTCGCGTTGCCCATTCGGTTGGGGCTCATCAATTCGAATGGAACGCAAGACCTCATCGTGCACATTCTTGCGCGCGGAAAACGTTACGAAGTCGCCAATTACAAAAACGTGACGATTCCGACGAATTTGGACGTAGCCGAAGAAGCGCGGGCACAATTTGGAGCGTTTTACGCGGCCTTGTTCGATCGTACGGTCGAGAAAAACCCCGGCGCCGTGGTGACCGAATACTCGTGGGGAGCAGAATCGTGTGATCCTTGTCCGAGCTCGCCGCTCGATGGCAACGATTTCGCGACCTTGGGTGGAGACGTGGTTCCTCCGGCGAATGGCGACCAATACGATCCGCGCAACAGCATGGTGCTGACCCGATTGCATGCGCGTTATGGGAAAAACTCGCTCGGCGAAGATCTGGTTTTTCGCGAAGCACCCCCGATCGTGGGCGGGCGCGAGCATAATCAAGATAATGGGAAGCTCGAAACCGGGTCGAAAATCATGACCGAAGGCGGAGTGAGTAATTTTCAGGGGCGTTATGCCATTCGGCATCCGTGGAAAGGCTCGATCAACTGTCGCAATCCGCAGCGAGGCGTGTGGGGCGGCCCGTGGGAGGGCGTGGAGAGCAAGGGGACGCAGGTAGCGCAAGACTTGGCATTTGCGCCGCGAGGTCAATTGCAATTGGCGGGATACGTCCAGCATGACGTGCCAGAGATTGGTCTCGAAAGTGAAGGTTCGTATCGCGTACCCGAGCCTGGAGGTCTTCCGGCGGCAGAATTGCACCGCGGCGGATGCGCGGCGTGTTTTATTGGCGCGGAACGGACGACAGGCCAGGCAGCATGGGTGGCGGGCCTTGCGGGTCTAGTGGCGGTGGGCGGATTCATGGTCCGTCGAAATCGGAAAAAGTAGGCTTAACAGGAATCGTCTTGGGTTCCTTTCACCTGATTGTGATAATGACGCTCAGGTGAAGGATGCCCGAGGCGGCTCGTCAAAACAAGTGGCTCCGTGCAATGCGGAGTGACCACGGTTATCCTCCGCTGCCCAGTTTATTTACCACCAAAGAATCGGTTGACAGGTTGCAACTCTGTGCAACTGGCGTTGGTTTTTCAATGCAATCGCCTTTGCGCGGGAAATAAGGGCACTCGCCGCTCGGCGGCGCGAGCGTCGTGATTGACGAACCGGTATGATGCCGCGACGTCACGCAATTGATTTGTGTTCAAACGAGTTGGGCCATGACGCACGATGATCATTTCGGCCTTGTGGTTGGGTCGAATTTGGGGCCCCCGCGGAGTTCCGAATTTTGTCAACGGCAGGTGCGCGCAAGTTCAGGTCGGATTTGGGGGCGAAAAATGGTGATGCTCGCGTGGTAAGCAAATGGGGCAGTTCATTAAATTGTTTGTGTTCCCATCATCGGACAATGCGGTGCGTTGAATGCGATTTGGGCTGAAACCTGGGGCTACATCGATTTCGCGCTAGGGCGTGACAGCAAATTCCAATTTCATCATGTGGCCAATCTTTGTATGTTGTTTTGGTCAAAAATATTGGAGGACGAGAAAAAGAGGTCGTCAAATGTTCCCTGAACGATTATGATGACGTTCTCGCTTGCAGGTCCTTTCTTGCGCGGTCCTACGACGGCGGGTCATGTAATGCTGTGGGTCGTTCGAGTGACTGATGATCCTGGCATTGATCGCGAGCGATGAACCAACCGAAGATCGACTGTCCTCACATCCATATAACGAAGAAGAGGTCTCCCGATGCGAATCTCCCGTGTTGCGTCCATCCTTCCGATGTTTGCGTTTCTTGCCGGCTGTGCCACCGAGGAAATCTCGGGGCAGAAGTCCGACGAATCGATTTTTTCGAGCAGCGATCAAGAATCAGTGCAGTTGGCGGCGGAATTGGCCTTGAGCGAAGCGCAGGCTCGGCCTGAAATGTTCGCAGGCGTGGGCGAAATGTCCGTGTTGCGGGTCTTCATTGATGAGCAGGGCCTGGCTCATGCGCGTCTTGGCCAAAGCATCAATGGCGTGAACGTATTCCAGGGCGAAGCCATCGTTCATTTGGGCAAGGACGGCTTGTTCGATAACGTGACGGACAATTTCGTCCGCGACGTGGACGTTGATTTCACTTCGCCGATCGACTCCAAAGAGGCGTTGGACATTGCGATCAACGAATTCGGTGGCGCAGACCTCTTGCTCGGCGAGCCGAAAATCGACAAGCAAATCGTTCGTCAAGCGGGCAAGGATCGTTTGACCTATCGCGTGCAGCTCGAAATGCGCACCAGGGCGGACGAACCCTCCATGCCGGTGGTTTTCGTCGATGCGAAGACGCGAGAAATCGTGAATTCGTTCGATAACCTCGAAACAGTCAAAAACCGCAAGACGTACAACTTGAATGGCGGCACTGCGCTCCCAGGAACGCTGGTTCGTTCGGAGGGCGGGGCAGCCACGGGTGACTCGACGTTGGATCAGGCCCACGATAACGCGGGGCGAGTCCATGATTATTATCTCTCCAAGCATAGCCGAGACAGCTTCGACGGCGCAGGCGCAATCATCACGTCGAGCGTTCACTACAGCCGAAACTACGTCAATGCATACTGGAACAGTTCACAAATGGTGTACGGCGATGGCGATGGCGTGCAATCGGGTCCGCTCACCGTTCTCGACGTCGTGGGTCACGAAATCACGCACGCGGTGACCGAGCGTTCGTCCAACTTGGTTTATTCGAATGAATCCGGGGCGCTCAACGAAGCCATGTCGGATATCTTCGGCGCGGCGATTGAAGCGCATCGCGATGGCGCGGTCAGTGGAAACACGTGGAAAGTCGGCGAAGAATGTTGGACGCCGGGGACGGCTGGCGATTCGCTCCGCCAAATGGACGATCCGGGCCTCTACGGCGATTACGATTATTATCCGACGCGTTACACCGGTACGTCCGACAACGGCGGTGTGCACTGGAACTCCGGTATCGCGAACCTCGCGTTTGCCCTCGCTGTCAAAGGCGGCACGCATCCGCGCGGCAAGACCACAGTCAACGTTACGGCCTTGTCGTCGACGGGGACGACATCCATCGATATGGGCGCCAAGATCTTCTATCGCGCCAATACCGTGTACATGACGTCGGGCAGCGACTTCCTCTCGGCCGCTGGTGCCACGTCTCAAGCCGCAACAGACTTGTACGGCGCAACCGCTGCGAATTCGATCGTCCAAGCGTGGAAGGCCGTCGGCGTCCCCGTGTTTAACTGGACGGTGCTTGGTAACAAGACCGGACTGTCCGCGTCCAAGAAAAACGGCAAAGTAAACTACACGTTCACCGTGCCCGCCGGCGCCACGGCCGTCAAGGTCACCACGACCGGCACGAACGGCGACGCCGACCTCTACGTCCGAAAGGCTGCCGCCCCAACGACGACTACGTATGATTGCCGTTCCGCTGGCGCAGCCAGCAACGAATCGTGCGTTGTCAGCGGAGTAACCGCGGGCACGACGATCTACGTCATGATCAACGCTTACTCGGCCTTCAGCGGCCTGAGCTCCCAATACAGCGGCGGCACGGCTCTGTGATGAGCGCGTAGAATGGTTTCACCCGGCATGGCCCGGTTGAAACCATGGACGAGAAAAACCCCCTCGACCACATGGAAGAGGGGGTTTTCTTTTTGAACCTCCGCAAAACCTCAATTAAACTTGTCGCACTGCACGCCATCGAGCGTTGCCGTATTGTTGTCCTCCAGGCATTCGTTCTGCGTGCCATTACCCAGATCGTCCTTGTCCACTTCCACGAAGAACGACATCACCTCATTGGCCGTAACCGGATAATTGATCGTCACGACCTCGTACTGCCCAGGCAAAAGCGCTTTCGTCGTGACCGTCTCCCCAATGTACATGCCCATGGCATCGCTTCCGCGGTAAAACCGCACCATGATGCCCGCGGGAACGCCGAGCGCCCCCTTGTTTTGCACAAAGGCCCGCAACGTGACCGCCGTCGGACAAGGCGTCAGATTGGCTTCGAGGCTGACTTTCAAGTCTGGCGCATTAAACACGCCCGCTCCTTGATTGGATTGGCGATAGTTGTTCAAGCCAAACGGCGCCACCCAGCTCGGTGATTCCGGTGCAGGCACCGCGCCCGAGGCATCGATGTTCGTGAGGTGATACGCGTGCTGGTTCCAGATGCGTCGCGTACGAACCCAATTATCGTTTTTGTCGCCATAAACGAAGACACCATGACGGAGACCCGCCATCCCGTACGGACAACTCGGTTGGCCACCCAGATGATTGAGGTCGTTGCCGCCAAGGACGATTTCCGTATTGTTGTCCCCGTCGACATCGGCCACGACCGGATATTCATGAATCGTGGCCGAGGGATTCACCTCTTTGAAGAGCTCCGCTCCATCCACGCCCGCATAAATCCGGAAGTAACATTCGTCGTTGTATACGACTTCGGCCGCTCCATCGCCCTGGAAATCGAAAACGCTCGATCCCGTACGATTGGACGAACTGTCTTGGGTTGTTTGGTTCCATTTCACCGTCACGGCGGGCGTAGCGCCTCCGGTATATTCGAATACGGAATACGCCGTGCCGTTTGCCGCGGAGATCTCCGGCAAACCGTCAGCATCGAAGTCTGCAATGGTCGGCGGTCCGCCAGATCCGGTTCCGGGCATCGTGACTTGTGCCAGCACTGCGCCGGTCGTGGGATCCTGAATTCGCAACGTGCCCGCCGCAATCACGACGAGCTCGGGTTTGCCGTCGAGGTCCAAATCGGCAATGGCGGGGTAACCATCGGCGAGGCCGTTGTCCCAATACGTCGAACCATCCGCACGTAATGCCCGATTGCCGCCCACAATTTCTTGAGGCATCGCGCCGTCGAGATCGGCGATGATGCTGACCGAGCCATAGGCACCATTGGCTCCGAAATACGTTCCGCTGTCGAAACGCATGACGCCATTGTTATCGAAAACGGTTCCGCCCACGATGATTTCGGGTTTGCCGTCGCCTTCGAGGTCGGCAATGGCGAGGGTGGCCGATTGGAAATTATTCGTCAAGGGCACATTGTTGGAATCGGTCGCGACCCATTTGAGTTTACCATCGTGCTCGAACGCAATGATCCCGCCGCCCGTTTTTCCGGTAACGATTTCGACGAATCCATCCCCGTCGATATCGGCTGCAGCGGGCGTCATCCGCGACGAAACGCGATTTTCCATTTTGTAGGGATCGGCCGCCGCATCCCATTTCTCCACCCCATCTTTGCCATTGAGCGCCCGTAAATACGCGGCTCCCGAAGCCGTGTAATTGTCGCTCGTTACGACGACGACGTCCGGAGTGCCATCTTTTTCGAGGTCCACGACCACCGGCATGTTGATGACTTGGTGAAACGTCGGAAAGATCGTAGAGGTGGTCCACGACCATTCGAGCACCGGTTGGAGCGGCCCAGGCGGCGGTTTGTATTCGCAGGTTTGCCCTCCCGCAGGTGGTTGAGGAATGCATTGCCCTAGTGTCGGCTCGCAGAATTCGCCGTCATTACAATCGGCCCAATCGAGGCAATTGGCGCCGGGTTTGGCGCATTGGTCCGCCACGCAGACCTCGCCGTTGGCGCAACATACCGACAAATCAGAGCCGCAACGAACATTCGAGGCGCAGGTCGCGAGACACACGCTGACGACGCATTCTTGATTGGCCCCACAACATTGACCAGCACCACAAACGATTCCCGACGGACATCCGACGACAAACCCGCCTCCATCGCCGCCAGCTCCGCCCATCGCCCCCGAGCCCGCAGAACCGGCATTACCAGCCGATCCGCCCTCCCCCGCACCACCTCCCATTCCAGAATTACCGGCCCCCGTCGATTGCGACGAACCCGTACCGGTGTCGCCACACGCGGCAAGAACCGCCGCGGCGCCCAAGAATAAACCAAGTATCCTTAAATCAACTTTTTTCGAGGATCGAAGCATGGTTGCACCTCACGCAAGAATAGGCATGAGAGCACCCGCGCGTCCCGACGTCAAGCTCGGATTGATTATAAAAGCGCAATCAATCTCTGCGAATCGCTCATTCCTCCCGCAGCTCGACCGATTCACTCGTTTCGATATGCTCGATACGCACACGCCGTGCGGGCAAACTGGCGGCATAATTGGCAAAAGCATCATTGTAAAGAGCAGCAGGTTGAACGCATTGCAATCTGCGAACAGCCTCGGCTCCGCTCATACCCAAATACGTCAGAGCCATTGCGGCAACGAGATTCGAACGATTGAGTCCGATGAGACAATGAATGAGCACGACATGACGAGCATCCACCAAACTAGCGATGAATCGTCCCAAGGCATCGAGCTTCGACGCGCTGGGAAGATCTTCGTCATCGTTCATCGGAAAATACACATACAAAATTTCATTGGCTACTTCGGGAATTCCTTCATCGATTCCGCCGTCGAGATCGATGATCGTGTCGATTTGATGGGCTCGGACCAAATCCCAATCGTCGATCTCGCCGGAAACGAAGAGCGCCCCCTCAGGATGAATGCGGTGGATCTCCATGACGCGCAAGCCTACACATTTCGGATGCCATGGGAAGCGCTCTCGACAAATCCCTGACCTTCCGGCACATATTCGTCATCCGAACCACGAGGTACCTTGCGCCAAACACCCGACGCACACTCGAGCTTGTTTCATGCGCTGCACTCGGGCATCCTCATGACCGCTGCGAGCCCGAGGAGGGCACACGATGCCTCGTCGTTACCCATCTGCGCTCTTCGTCCAATCGTTCTTTGCATCGCGCGCCATCAACGTTCGTCGAGGTTCGTGATGGGCCCACTCACTCGTCTTGACAAACGACAGAGCCGCCGAAGTTCTACTTCTTCATCGCCACCTCGTTTTCGCGTCTCACGTTTGTCATTACAACCTCGGGAGATGCATGGCCATGGGCCTTCGGAAAGGGAGTCTCGATCGTGAAAACCATTGCTGCCGAGATTCAATCGTTGGGCATAGAAATTCCGCACACCATCCGCAAGAACGATTATTGGCGTACACGCCACCCCGCGCTCGTGCAGCAAGTCGAAGCACAGGGACAACACAAGGCGTGGACGCGTCCCGCTGCGGATGCACCAGTCTCGAGTCTTTTTCTCCAAGAAATGGCCCGTTATTTG
>DAOMZH010000508.1:0-7732 GCA_035437985.1 Polyangium sp. (in: bacteria)
CGATCATTGCTTTCGAGGAACAAAGTGGGTTCATCGTGGCCAGTGTCGTGGAGCATGGCTTCATTGATCTTTTGCCCGACAAAGAAAGTCGCATCCTTTTCGAGAATGCGCTCGCTGGGTTTTACCGCGTCGCAGGCGTAGATTTGGTGCGGGAACAGATTCGCGTCGTGCTCGGCGACGACGTAGCGTACGACATCTCGAACGAGGGGCTCGTCGTTTGGCCGGATGAACACTATCGCACGGAAATCGTTTATCGACTGGATGATAGTTTTACCGATCCGATCTCCGAACCCGAGGTGCGCGGCGAAGCTCCGCAGAAAAAACCCGAACCCATTGATTTGCGCAAGATCATGTTTCGGGATCAGCATATCGCTTGGCGCGATTGGGTCCGCGCTTGGAACAAGGAACATCAGGAAAGCGGAGCGTTTACCCGGGTACTTTTTGGAGCCTCGATTCTTCCGGCGGCTCAGGACAAACGTCGCCCCGAAAGGCAGCCGCGAATCGCATGAAACTCAACGGTTGGTCCCTGCTGGGGTGGATGTTCGTCTCGGCCATGGGGCTGCCGACGGCGTGCAATCGAGACAAACCCAGTGAACCTGCGCCGAATGCGCCGCCAGCGACGACAGCAGCCCCTCGCCCTGGGGAAGCGACGAGCGTTCGGTATGTCGAGCGGATGTTGGGTGGGGCTGAAAAATCCGACCGCGTGCCGATGATCATGGCGATTCACGGATTGGGGGATCGTCCTGAATCGTTTGGACGAATTTTCGATGGATCTACGATTCGCGCGCGGCTCATTTTGCCTTATGGTTTGTCGAGTTATGGGGATGGTTTTTCCTGGTTCCCGCTCTCGAATTTCGAGCCCAAGGCGCTGGCTGACGGCACGAGCCACGCGGCGCATGAATTGGCGAAATTGCTGGGGGAACTCGAAAAATCTCGACCGATCCAGGGCAAACCCATCGTCACGGGTTTTTCCCAAGGGGGTATGTTGAGTTTTACGTTGGCGGTTTTGCATCCCGATGTTATCAGCGAGGCCTTGCCCCTTGCCGGATTGCTCGCGCCTCCGCTTTATCCCACGTCGTGGCCCATGGGCAAACTCACGCCGCTCGTACGCGCATTTCACGGAGATGCGGACGATCGCGTGCCCATTGCGGGTGCCCGGAACAGTGTACGCGCGCTCGTGGGTGTGGGATTTACGGCGACATTGTCCGAATATCCGAACATCCGCCATTCCGTGAGCTCCGATATGCGCCGTGATTGGCTGGCAGCGCTCGATGCAGCCGCCAAACGCGCCTCGCAGCCCTGAATCAAACAATACGAATGTAGCGCAAGCGCAGGGCCGTGAGAGCGACTCCTGCCACCATGACGGTCCCTACGAGCATCGTCATGGTCACCGCCCAGATGGCAAGCGCCGCGCCGTCTCGAAAAGCGGGCGTCTCGAAGTGAAAAGAATCGAAAGAAATGGAGTCTTGGTCGTGCATCGTGTCCCCCGCAAACACGCATCGCACAAATTCGTCGACTCGAGATTTCGGATTTATTTTGAATCTCAGGTCGGGAAAATCCTGTATCGAGTAAAACCGCGGGCCCAATCACGTCCGCAACTGGGCCCGGGCACAATCCAGAATCACCGACGACGGCGACGCAGGCGTGCTGCCGACAGCCCAAGCAAACCGAGCAGCGAGAATGCCCCGAAGTTTGTCCTGGATGACCCTACGGTGGAACAACTGCATGCGCCGTCATCGCCTCCAGCAGGTGCCTTGTCCGGCTGCACAGTGACTCCAACGGTGTCCGACGACGAACCCTTGCCGTCGGAAACGACAAGGCGGAACGTCAGGGACGTCGTTGCCGTGACGGTTGGCGCGACAAACGATGGGGTTGCCGTCGTGGCGTTGTTCAGGGTAACTGAGGGGCCATCGATTTGGGTCCACTGGAACGTGAGGGAATCGCCGTCGGGATCTTTGCTCTTGGTTCCATCGAGCTTCACGGTATCGCCAATGGCCACGATGACGTCCGCGCCGGCATTGGCTGTGGGAACCCCGGGACACGATGTTTGATTGTCGACAATCGACGGGAAAGGCTTGTTCGTCGCCCCCTCGACGATAATCCGGTCGATATCCCAGCCCGATTCGCCCGCTCCCGGATCGCTCGCAATACGGAGGCGCATTTTGAACGATTCATTGGCCAGGTCTTCTGACAACTTGATCGTGGTCGTCGTGAATTCCGGATACCCTGGGCTTTGCCGGACAAACCCATCACGATTGCCAAGCGTATTGCCAGAAATGTCAGTGATCAACCCATTGTAGGGCGATTGGGCATACGCAGTGATGTCTTTCCAGGTCGCCCCGTCATTGACCGAGATTTCGATGACCGCTCCGTCGTAATTGAGAATGCCGCTGCCCATGGGCGGTGGACCGGATTCGAAATCCCAACGATGATCGAGAGTGATCGACAAGGGTGCGGAACCAGCAACGATTGTCGGAGACTCGAGGGACGTATCGGTTTGTCCCGGAGAATCGTCGCCATGCCAAACATGATTCGGCGCATCCAGCAGTTCGCGGGACCAAACGTCATCCGCCAGATTGCCTGTCTTGGTCCAAGCTTCGATATCGCTTTCGGCGGTTTCCGTCGTCGAAGATTCGGGCAGGTTGTCGTAATGGACATACGGAATGATCACGGTCTTGGTTTGCGGGGAGCACGTTTGAGAGCTCGTGACGGTCACCGTCAATTCGATCGAATCGACGAAACTGAACGAGCCATCGAGCTGGATATCGAAGCCGGTTTTTCCGGTCGCAAACGGAGCGACGGGATCCAGCTGCACTTCGGATCCGTTGGGGAACGTCACCCCGGGTTTGGAAGCTGAAACGCTGATGACCGCGTCGGTCAAATCCCTGATGCCGGTATTCGTTATGTCTACCGAAATTCGGCCACGTTCGAGCTGATCGAGATTGCCGTCATTGTCACATGACTGAACGGAGTCGTCGACCTTGGCTTCGACTGCAACCATATTCGCTTTGACGTCAAAGCTTTCGACGACGCCCTCGTAAGTCGACGAATTCGTCTCCGGCGAAATAGCGCAGCTACCAGCGCCGCGTTTGGCGAATGCGTTCGCGATAACGAGGAGATCTTCGGGATCCGCTGCGGCTGCGGCGGCGAGAATGGCGTCACGTTGTTCGACGAACGTGGGACTCGACGGAGCCATTTTCATGCCACGAACCACGTAATTGGCCATGCGGCGACGCGCCTCTTCGAACGTATACGGAGGATTGGGTTGTTGCGAGCGCTCGAGCAGCG
Source organism: Polyangium sp. (in: bacteria) (assembly GCA_035437985.1). GTDB lineage: Bacteria > Myxococcota_A > Polyangia > Polyangiales > Polyangiaceae > Polyangium. Next base: position 3,289 of record DAOMZH010000508.1, read on the forward strand.
CGACGAGAGACTCGAAAAGCATCAACGCCCAGACTTCGCCGGCATTATGGGATTCCGAATTGGGGTTTCCGAAGTTTTGCACAGGATGCGTGGTTGGAAGCGCCTCGGATACGGAAATGTGTTTGAAGGTCAACGCATTCTTGTTCATGTCGGTCGAATACGGAACCCGACGAATGCCGAAATATCCGCTATCGCCCAGCGCGCCGGTCGCATATGTACCAACGGCGTACGTGCCCTGAAGATCGTCACCTTCGCGCACGGTCGAATGCAAGGCGATGTAATCGCCCCAGCCTTCGCTTTCTGCGCTGCACATGTTGGAGCCGCATTGTACGAGGCGCAGATGAATGTAATGCCCCCATTCGTGGCTGACGATGAGGTTATCAATCGTGCCATCGCGTTGCACTGCGGGAGAAGCCATTCGATGCATTGCCGCAGTCGCGCCGCTGGTTCCTTGAATCCCTTGCTTGAGGGCATTTCCACCGTCGAGCGTGACCGATAGAATGGGAATGGTAATCGGCTCGTTGAGAGCGGGATCCTCGGCCATTGCCGGAGGTGAAGTACCAGGTTGATTGTCGACGATGACGATGCCCGCGGCGCCCCTGTTTTGAGCATTGAGCGCTTTGGTCTCGAAGGTACACGATCCGCGATCGACAATCGCAATTTTGCCCGTGAGATCGGTCGTGATGCTCGTGCAGCCATCGCCCTTGGGATCTGCGCTATCCGTCACGAGCGACATGGGGCCATTGGAATCGAAATTCAACGGCCCGAATGCAGCAACTCCCACCGGAAACGATTGATTGAGCGCATCGAGACTCGCGGTGCCCGTCGCGGCACCTGTCCATACGAACATTTGCATGATGGGCGATTGGCCGTCGCTCATGGCCTGCATGTTGGCATTGTCGGTACCACTGAAGTCTTGGGCTTCGGCGCGTAATGCATCTTTTTCCACTCCTCCACGACCATAGTTGCTGGCTTGGGCATTACCGGCCGCTTCGTCGAAGCCGGAATCATACCAGTAGTCGTGCAGGTAGTTCGTCGTATAGAACAGCTGCGTCACAGCGGCCATGATTTGGTTTTGGTTCACCGCGGGAGCAAGCTCGGTGTCGTACGTCCGTTTGAATTCCCCTGGCGCAGTCGTCGTGGCCCGAATGTCGGTCGTATTGGGGGTAAAACCGTCCGTGTCGACGAGATCGGCATATGCGTCGACGTTATTGCCTTTGGTGACGGTGGCATTGGCGGGTAGCCACGGATCGAATGTTCCGGCCGGATTTTTATTGAACCCGTCCATCGTCACGTCGATTGGCGCGACGAACGCCGGGGACGAACCATTGGGGATCCCATTGGGATTGGGGTTATAGTCGGCTTGCGGACCGTCCAGGGGACGATTTTGGAATTGAGGATCGGCCCAGACTCTATACGTGAAGGAATGCGTCAGGTTTTCCCGCCACAAGACACGCGCATCATCCGCAGCGATCACGTAGGCGTACGCATCGGCATTTTTCTCGTCGATGAGCTTGGGGCGAATTTCCAAGAAATAGGCCGGGACAAGACGGTTTCCCGCGGGAAAGTAGACCTTTTTGACGCGCGCGGGGCTTGCGAGTTCCAGGTCGTGTACGGGCAATAGATCGAAAAGAGAGTAACGATCGGTTTGCCCTTGGGGAACGAGGTTTTCCTGGGGAATCATTTTATCGTGCCAATTTCCCAGGGCGCTAGCGACTGCGTCTGCTGGGGTAATGGCAAAGGTTCGAGAAAATCGACGACTCTCGCGAACAGCTTCGGGATGCAGGTTATTCGACGCAGCCACCAAACGATGGGCGTTATCGAGCATCACGGTTGCGCGACTGCGAAAAACTTCGACTCCATCGATCTCCTGGGCAAACCGCACGAGAATGCCTCCACGGCCGGCATCATCGATTTCGCGCACGACCGCCGAATCGATAGCTGCGGCAGGCAAACCAATGCGCGCTGAAATGTTCGTCAGGGCCAAACGTGCAGAAACGGCCGGAGAGGTCCCAGCTTTCAGCGCAATGGGAGCCGACGGATCCCGCAGGCCCCAGACGAACGACGGATACGCGCGACGTGAACCGTCGGACGCAAAAAACCCCTGCGAAATCGCATTCGAACGAAAAACGCGCGCAGAAGCAGCTTCGCCTGCCGATTCTCGAGACGAGTCGATATTCGGCAAGTCTTTCGCTTGGGCCAAAGAAGCTCCAAGCAATGTCGCGAGCAGCGTAAGACAACGAGCAGAACGCTTCATCGAATCCTCCAAAGACGTGATTGCCAACGGACCCCTCTAGGGTGACGGGTTTGGCACCAACCGTGTACAGCCGTAGCGGCAAGTTGTTGGTGAGGGAAGCTGTTCCTGCACCAATTTCCGACGAAACCATACCCATAGCGAAGGTTGGACCACGCCATTTGCCGATGGGCGAACTTTGCGTCCTCCACGCTCTACGGATTATGCACGCTTTGTAGCCTGCGCGTTTGGCGAAGTGCATCGGAGCCGCCGACGTGCTAATGGGCGGCCTCGCATGATTCGACGAATAGCTTGGGGATTCATGACGTTTGTCTTGGGCGCATGTACCCCCGCCGGGCCGGCCCCGGAACCCCCGCCAAACCACGTCGCAGAACCGGTCCAAAGCGCAGTGCCCGTCGCCAATGCGCCAGGGTCTGTCGTTCCAAACCAGACGAACAGCGCGGCGAATCCGCCTCCAGAAGCGCCCGTATCCGCCCAACCCGCTACGCCCCCTGCAGACCCGAGTTTATCCGGACCACCCTTTCCTCCTCCAGCGTTCGTCCCGCCACACCCGCGTTCGGCTGCCCCGGGAGACGGCGTGTACACGTTGGTGGAGGAAGGAGCAGCCGCAGGAACAGGCGCGATCGCGCGCACGATGGTTCATCCGTTGCCGTTCCGAAAAGATGCGTTTGTCGTGGTCCTCGCCATCGACTTGCGCCGCGTGGACCTCGTGCCGATGGCCGGCACGGAAGAGCCCGTGTCGACGACGGTGCCGGCAGAACATCGCCCGGGGCTCGTACCGGCGGTCGAGTTCCCCTTGCTCATTGCGGCGTTCAACGGTGGTTTCTTGAGCAAGCACGGCCAATTCGGGATGCGTGTGAATGGTGAGGATTTCGCTCCACCACGCGAAGATTCATGCACCGTGGCATTTCTCGATGATGGCTCGCTGCGCATCGCGACGCACCAGACCCTGGCTCCCTTGGCCGTGCGGCTTCGTTCGTTTCGCCAAACCCCACCATGTTTGAGCGAAGGAGGCGTGCTCGATGCGCGCTTGGCTCATGAAGATACCGCGCGTTTGTGGGGCGCAGCGATCGGAGGAAAACGCGAAATACGACGGACTGCGCTGGGGCTCGATGCGACAGGACGAACCCTTTTCTTCGGCCTTGGTGATTGGATATGGGCCCGTGACTTGGCTCTGGCGATGAAATCTGCCGGCGCTACGGACGTGGCAGAACTCGACATCAACTGGTCCTACACGCGATTTCTTCTTTACGACCGCGCTACGCCACCGAACGTCGTATCGACCTTGATTGACAAGGTCGAATACACCAAGGGCGGGTACATCACGAAGCCTGCTTCACGCGACTTTTTTTACTTGCGGCGCAAGAGCAAGCCTTGAATCGTGGCCCCACGAGCCACTGAGATCCTCGTCGAGCTAAGGATTTCTCGCGAGATCGTGTACGCGGACGAACCCTTGGCCCTGCTCGTCGCCCGCGCGCTCTTCTCTTGACCCGTTTTTCCAAATATGGTCATTTGCGGATAGATGGTCCGATTCGTGTGGGCACATCGTGTGCCGACATGAAGTGCGCGCCAAGCGCTTATGTTGGAGATTTGCTTGCATGAGTCGATGGAGACGTTCTGCTTCGCGTGCGCTGACGGCATCTGGTCTTGGACTCGTCGCCGTGCTGCTCGGATCAGCGGGTTGCGAGTTCATCTCGGGCGCCGATCGCTCGGACGTCGAGGTGAATACGGGCGGCACTGGAAATGGCGGATCGAGCGCCGAGTGTTCGTCGCCGAGTGATTGTCCGGGCACGGATACAGTTTGTCGAATCCGAACATGCTTCCAAGCTCTTTGCGGTTTTTCCGATGCCCCCGCAGGAACGGTGACGGACAATCAGCAAGCTGGCGACTGCGTGCGGGAAATTTGCGACGGCAAAGGGGTCGTGACCGTCGAGCCCGATGATGCAGATATCCTCGACGATCAGAATGATTGCACGACCGACATTTGTGTTGCGGGAACGCCGAAAAACGTACTGAAAGGCGCTGGGGCAACGTGCGGATCGAACGGCGGCAACGTATGTGATGGGGCAGGATCGTGCGTCGAATGTGTCGGACCTCAGCATTGCCCGACCACGGTGTGCGTAGCGCAGACATGCGTACCTGCGGCCTGCGTCGACATGGTCAAAAACGGCTCGGAAACCGATGTGGATT
>DAOMZH010000509.1:0-7731 GCA_035437985.1 Polyangium sp. (in: bacteria)
CCTATCTATCGTCTCGTAGCCATTTTGATACTCCAGCGCGAGGCATCGGGCGGCCGGCAAGCGAAGAATCGCGCACCGCAAGTCGTGTCATCCTGCCTCCTTTTTCGTTCTCGATAACCAAGGTATTCGATAAACCTGTCGACGTGATCGGGTCGGGGCGTGAAATCCACACGTTTCCCCGAGCGAAATCGTTCTCGATTGCGCTCTATCTGGACGAGTTTCGAGAATTCCGCTGCGACGACGCTCAAGCGACCCCCACAGGGGGATTTGTTGTCACGCGAGCGCGTCACATGTGACGCGCTCGGTAGCTGGTGGAGGACTGGTACCTCGTACGAACGCGACGGGATGAGGTCCACTGCTCGTCTCGTACAAATGCGACAGTGGCGGCAAAATAGCTCGAAAACGAGAAAAGTCGGCAAAGTAACGTGCGCAGATCTCATGCCGACAGATTCGACCCAAGATTGCACCGACAAGCGCGTATTGGTGACCGCTTTTCCTGCGCGAGACTGCTCGGGTTGCGTCCCGAGCGTGGATGACCAAATCGTTCTCCAGATTTTCGGAGCACCCGAATGCGTGTCGGCGGCCGTGCTCATGAACGACGTGCCCGTGGCCTCGCGCGTCTTCGAACTGAAGTACAATGTCAACACACCCAATGGGCCACTCTGCGGACCGACGTGTCAGGAGTCGAAGGGAACGTGGGAGATCCCGTAAGTGTCAAGGCTCGGCCAATCGGATCCGGGCCGGCCAATCGGATTGTCGGACTGTAATCCGCTTCAGCGCTGAATTCCGCCAACGGGGGGATTAGCGGAAGTCTTAATCGTTAATACCAACTGCCCGATTAAGGCTGCGACGGCATCCGTTCTCATGCCAGAACTTAATGAGCAATTGTCAGCGTCTTTTGTGCGATTCTATGCCCATTGCGAGGTGCGTCAGCTCGGTTTCGTTCTTGCAACCGAGCTTTTGGTAGACACTTTGCACGAGCTGCTTGGCCCTTGGAAACTTACGAATAATCTCTCGCTTAGATTTACCAAGTATAAGCAATTCCACCACTTCTCGTTCGTCCGGTGTGAGGGCATCGAGCACTCTGGTCCACTCCGGCGACGATTCGCGCGTTGCGTTGGCGACAGCCTCCGCAATACGTTGACCAAGCGGCGTTTCATTGCGTGAAAGCTGCGGAATGTCACTGGTGAAATCGACAACCTCCGCGATTTGGACGCGATATTCTTGCACCCAACTTGGCACCTCCGCACCATGAACATTATCGTCACCACCTCTGATTCTGAGTGCGGCCAGCCTCGCCCGAAGACCCTTCCCTTGACGTGCATGTGCTAGGTCTGGAATGCTGAATGCAAACAGCTTCGCCCGATGAACGTCCCCAAGCTGCCAGCGCAACATCCTCCAACCAGAGCTCAGAACATTGAAATCGACCAATACAACGTCAGGCTTGTATTTACGAAAATCCACCGACATCCGCGTCGCCGAGTATCTAGTGGCCACCACTACCTTCATGCCCGCTTCGGCATGAAGTGCTCGAGCCAAATTGCTACGCCATTGCCCGTCATTTGCAATAAGGTAAACATCAATGGTTTTCTTGCTCAACCCTTCGAATCCGACTTTCTTATCGCAAACGTGCGGTTTTTCGTCACGAACCTCAAGTTTCCTCTCCGTGGGAGCGCTGGTTGCGGACAGTTGCGAATGGCTAATGCTCCCCGTCTTGTCGCAAATCTCAAGTTCCCGCAATATACCGTTCGCGAGATCGTCGAGCCGCTCATCTTCGACCGGCTGAAACATGAGCCAAGCTGCTTTGGCAACCTCTGACCGCTCAGCCCACTCTCGAAGTTGATCAATTTGCTCTGGCGTGGCCTCGCCAAACAGCAGGGCATCCCATCTAGGATCTGCTAGCACCTCATCGTCGAGCGGTGTCGGCGGAGTTTGCAATAATCGACGCGTCGAGGACGTCATTCCCCACCTCCTATCGTGGCTGCAATTTGTTGAAGACGACGTCCTAATCGACTACGCCAAGCATATACAGCTTCTTTTTCCATCTTTAGGAGATCGCAAACGTCCGTCACCTCGCGCTCCTCGACGAACAGTAGCTCAAGGAGTTTGCGTCCCAATTCGGAGAGTTCGTCATTAAGCGTGTCAAAGCTCTTCCGCACTATCTCTCTGGATGAGGCAAGACGATCCGGTGCACGGCTGCTGTCAACTCCGAGCCCAAGATCCTCCCATGGCGTTTCCTCATCCAAAATTTCTTCCTTCCGCTTACGCATCTTCTCGATTGCGCGTTGCTCTGCAATGAGGCCGGAAAAATTTTCGAACGATGACCGCGCAGGATCCCATGATCGCACAAGTCGGCAATCATCTTGCAGCAACGCAACGAACGTATCCTGACAGAGATCAGCTGCGTCGTTACGTGAGGCGTTACCATTAGCCACTAGCACGCGCCCTATCCTCGCCCAGAAGATGGGCGTGAGGACGGCGACGAACTCGCGAACAGCTCGCGGATCACGAGCAATGGTGCGCTCGAGGAGTTCAGCCGTTATCGTCGATGCTTTGACCATTCGTGCCAAACCTACACGATTCACATTGGTCATGCCAGACTTTTTACCAGGCAATGTTTTTTTGACCGATGCGGCCATGCTCAGGGTGCCTGGAAAAAAATCGACCGACCCATGTCAGAAATGCCGTGCTCAAACCATATACCAGTTAGCTCAACTGATCGAACATCTGCTATTGGAATCGGAGGTTGTCACCTGCGTTGGTGGCATACAGCGTCAATAATCGCCAATATTTCGCGGGAAAACAGAGCTTGCCGGCTTCTTGATTCGTCCGCGTTGGATGCGTGGAAATGCAGCTGCGTATTAGGTTGCTTGTGGAATCAGGCTGATTTCGCAATCTGCCTTATGGGCTGAAGCAATCTTCTCAGGGCTTCGTGGCGATGGATTCATGCGTATCCTGTCATGGAGATGTTGGGTCGGATTTATACATCAGCGTTTATCATGCACGTTGGAACCCCAAAGTCCAATGGTGGCTTGGCATTTTCGCCAAACCAGTTATTTATCATTTAAATGATGCAGACGAACCCATGGTGGTTGTGGGTTCTTCTTCGTGAGCTCGAAACACCACTACACAATCCTACAGAAGCAGCGTGATGCCTGAAATGCTTTGCCAATGACGTCATTGGCAAAGCCGAGGTCACGCCGCATTACGTACATCCAAAGCAAAGGTGGATTCTAGTAATGAAACTCCATAGCATCACGTTCGCCGGGTTGTTGACAATCCTCGCCACGATCCTGACCGCATGCGTTGGCGCGGAGCCGCAGACGGAGGAAGACCAAGTCGAACAGGAAAACCAGATTGTGGAAAGCACCGCGGAAGGGATTTCACCAATTGTCGAGCCCACCGCCTACTTGCCTCAGGCTGGCAACCTTTGCCAGGCGACTGAGAACATTCAGTTCTATGCCTACGACTACTCGACGCATAGTTACGTTGTCCAGAAGGACGAGTACATCCGTATCGACCGGAACGGTGACACCTATCCCAACTGGACTGAGGGGCACGGCTCGGGCCATTCCACCCGTCCCTTCATATACCGGCACTCAAATGGCACGCTCCGCCTCAAGAACTGCCATTAACCTTTAGCGTCACCCTTCCACTGATCCACCCAGCGGCGCTTTCCTGATCCACGGCGGCGGTGTCGGTGGCGCCGCGAGCGGCGCTTTACTGATCCACCCCCGCGCCAGATCCGTGTAGGCGTCCACGTTGTTCACGCGCTGCAACGGCTGGTTTGTCCGCGCGAGTGCCGAAAATTCGGCGCGCGGAGCAGGTTTGTCCAGGCTCGGCGCCATGCCGAAGCGCAGGCGATGTTCCGAGTGCCGCTGCATGTTCTCACCCAGCCCGCAAGCCGTAAAAACGCAGCGCGTCTGCAGCGTGGAATGCCGCGCCAAACGAGATGGCAAGCTTCAACGAGCACGCAGACGACGCGACATCGAAGATCACCGAGCCGACGAGCGAGAAAGGCAGCGTGCGTCACGCGCCAGACGGCGACGCGAAGCCACCTGTCACGCGCCAGCTGAAGCTGCCAATCCATCGAAAGTACACGACAAATCCGCGCCAAACGTGGCTCGGACTCCGCCCCTGTCACGCGCCAGCTTAGAGCAAGAATTGATGGAATTAATGCCCTTGCTCCGCCGAATCGTGGCCAACATGGCGCCTGTCACGCATGACCTCACGCCGATAAGTATCGGATATCAGGTCGCAATTGGGCAAAATCGTGGCCCGTGTCACGCTCCAAGAATGAAGTGACCTTTTTTATGTGCTTCTGTTCGTCGCGTGAAACGCATTCACTCTGAAGAGCACGAAATTTCGCCCGCCGACCTCGGCGAGCAGCTTTCTCATCTGCGTCTGCGCGATGCCGCAGCGCTTGAAAACATGCGCCGGTCCCTGGACCGTCACGGACAGCTCGAGTCGGTCGTGGCGTTCGAGTGCCAAGACAAACTCGAAGTCATCGACGGGTTCAAGCGCGTAATTGCTGCACGGGCATTAAATTGGTCCTCCCTGCGCGTGCGCCTCATTGATGCCGATATCGTCGAGGCCAAATGCATGCTCATTGCATTGCATGATCGGCGCGGTATGACCGAGCTCGAAGAAGGATGGCTCATTCGCTCGCTTTATCGCGACGACAATCTCTCGCAACCGGCCATTGCCCAGCGCCTCGGACGCGACAAGAGCTGGGTTTGTCGGCGTTTGATGCTCGTCGAAAGCTTGGATCAAGCCGTCCAAGCAGACGTTCGTCTGGGCCTACTCGTGCCTCGAGCAGCCATGGCGATTGGACAGTTGCCACGTGGCAACCAAGCTGCAGCGGCGCAGTTTGCCATTCGTCGAGGGCTTACAGTCCGCCAAACCGAATTGTTCGTCGCCGAAATTGGAGATTCCCCGGACGCCAAGTCCCAAGCCCAAGAGATAACGCATCGACTCGAGAGTATGGGGCCCATGTCGGAGAAAAGGACAAAACCCAAACGCTCGATACGCAACGAAACAGATTGGATATCGGCAGATATTCATACGATACGACAAACCGCCGCCCGCCTCGAAGCGCGCTTGCTCGAAAAACCGCTCGAAACGCTCGGGTGCCAAGCCGCGGATCTCATTCGAGGAAGCCTGATTGGATTGGCGCCGGTGCTGTGCGCATTGCTCAATACGATTGACAAAGTCAATGCGGAGAAAAAGGAGGCAGCATGACCACGGCATGGCGAAATCGCGAGGAGATGATTCACCAATTGGTTTCTCTCGCCAAACAACACGTGTCCAAACGTGGCATTGCCCGAGCGCTCGGAATCAGCCGCAATACGGTGAAAGACTTACTTGCCCAGCACGAAGTGAAGCGCACCATCGAGCATTCCGCATTGCTGCAAAAACCAACGCGATTACCAAAAGCGTCGAAGATCGATTCGTTCAATGACCGCATTCTCGAGCTTTTGAGGCAATACCCCGATATCACCTCCCAGCGCATTTTCGAGACGATAAGCGACGAGGGGTACGAGGGGAAATATACCATCGTCAAAAAGCGCGTCCGCGTTTTGCGCCCGCCGCCGCGTCCTGCGCCAAGTCTGACCACGCCCGAATACGGGCCCGGTGAAATGGCCGAAAGCGATTGGTCACCTTATACGATAAGGTATACCAATGGCTCGCGCGAAGACATTCACGCTTTCGGATACACGCTCCGCTATTCGACGCGAAAATTCTTTCGTGCTTATCGAAAAAGCGACATTCATGCGCTCATGGAAGGGCACTTGAAAGCATTCGAGCGATTCGGAGGATGCGCGCGGCGTTGCCTTTACGATAGCCAGAAAGCTGTCGTGTTGCGCTGGGAAGGACATCAGCCCATTTTTAATCTTCGGTTTCTCGCGTTCGCTGCGCATTACGAGTTTCGGGTCGAAGCGGTACGTGGCGACCCCAATGCCAAAGCCCGAGTCGAGCGTGGGTTTTGGGAATTCGAGCGGTCCTTTCTCAATGGCCGTTCGTTTGCCCATTTCGACGACCTGCAAACACAATTGGCCCATTGGCTCGATACCGTCGTGGATATGCGCCGTCGAGGTCGGGAGTCACTTCGACTACTGCACCCACACTTGCTCGGATGCAGAACACAAGATCGCCCGTTCGCACCTCTGAGCGTTGATATGCCGCTGCAATTTCCGCTCGAACGGGCCGCGGTATCTCAAGGACACGGCGTCATGCAACTGCCACCGCAATCGATGCCCATTTCGTTACCATTTTGGACTGCATCGTTGCATGCGGGAGCCACGCAAATTCCAGCGATACACACGCCGCTCTGACAATCGCTCGGCAATGCGCAACTTTCGTCAGACGGACATTTGGGGCACGTAGGACCACCGCAATCGAAACCGGTTTCGCTTCCATTCTTCACCGCATCCATGCACATCGGTGCGGCACATGTTCCGCCTATGCAGATGCCGCTCATGCATTGAGTTCCCTGGGTACACGCTTTTCCGTTGGCGCAACGCTGGCATTGCGAAGACGCCGCACCGCAATCGATATCACTTTCTCCAGGATCTTTCATTCCGTTGATGCACTTCGTTCCGACACAACTATTCATTGTGCACAGGTATGGCGCCGTGCATCCCTGCACCCCGTCGATGCATGCAACACAAGCGCCATTGCCGTTGCAAATGCCTGGTGCTCCCGTGGGTTGCGAGCAAAGTGTTCCCTGTGCGATCGGTGGGTGTGAGAGCATCCCTTGCATACAGATGTCATTCGTGCATCCATTGGCGTCATCATAGGCGTCATTGTCGTTGGGCACGCTGACGACGTCACCAGCAATATCGCATTGCCACGCCAAACAATCCCCGTACAATTGGGATGGCAATGAAGTCCCTGTGGGTTGCAACATTTGGCGCATGCAGATGCCTCCACTGCAGACGGGCTTACCGCAAAAATTTGCCATGCCTTGACTGGTGCAATCGGTATCCACACTGCATTCGGACATGCCGCCCGTTCCGCCCGTGCCTCCATTGCTGCTCATTGAGCCTCCCATGCCTCCAGCGCCGCCCATACTCGCCATACCGCCAGTGCCCCCCATGCCTCCAGCGCCGCCCATACCCGCCACACCGCCCGTTCCGCCCGTGCCTCCAGCGCCGCCCATACCCGCCATGCCGCCAGTGCCCCCCATACCCCCCGTGCTGCTTTCACATTGGCACGGGTCGTATCCACTACCTTGCTCGTTGCAGGCTTGCGCTCCCGAGAATCCACCAGGACATGCGCACGCGATTTGCTGACCAGGAATGCAGACCTGATTCGATGTCCCACCACCAGAGGACAAGCTGGAACTCGAACTGTCGTCGATACGATCGTTTGGCGTCGAACAGCTCACGGGTGATGCGAGCATCGCGAAGAAAACAATGCAAATTCCCCATTTCGTCGAATGGCTAAAGGCAACCGGCTTCATCTGCATCCTCCAATTTGGTCGAGAAGAACAGGCACAATACCTTGGGTCGCGTACCGTGACACATCCTTTCAAACTCGACGCGCAGGTATCTCCAACGACGCGAAGTAAGGGAGCAACTCGTCTGTGGTATCCAGTAACGCGATCCCGCCGTCTTGTTGGGCGATGCACATAATCGGACGACGAGGTATGCGCCCTCTTAACTCTCAAATACGAACCATTTTGAGAAACCCGTCGCGGTACCGGGGGTGGCACGGGAAATCAATAGG
>DAOMZH010000510.1:0-7728 GCA_035437985.1 Polyangium sp. (in: bacteria)
TCGGTGCAAGTGGCGGATCCAGGCCCGAGATGCGCGCGGCACGAGTTCTTGATCCGAGCGGTCAGCGCCGGAGTTGTTCCCCACGTACACACCAGCGCGTTCTTGCCGCCCAGATCCAGTGGTGTTGATAGCCCTTTAAAAAGGCGAAACACGAGTCTGAGTACGACCTGACGAACTTTGTCTGTGTCCATCACGAAGCGTGCTCAACAGAGGCGACTTCTTTCTGCCGCGGGGTGAGCGCTGAGCTGGACTCATGACCATCAGCCGAATTCCGGGCAGGAGTATTTTCAGACGAACGCATGACGGCTCTCAACCTTGGCCCTACATTCGACAAGGCCCCACCCTTGCCCTCCCCGTCCGTTCGTGTAAAACCCCGTGAATGGCCCGGACAAAACCGACCAAGAAAAACGTTCGTCCGCCCGAACAAGGAGGCACCCATGAAGGCCTGTTTCATCGCACGTTTTCCGTACCGAAAAACGCCGCCTCGGAATTGCAGTGCCTCTTGGCGCCAGACGTGGTCAAACGCATCCAGTGGGACAAACTGCGCAAGGCCTCCGACAAGTTCGTCGATACGCACCTGACGAGCCGCTTCTCGGACATCTTGTTCGAGGTGGAGATCGACGACGAAAAGGCCTTTATTTACGTACTCCTGGAGCATAAAAGCAACCCCGAGTTCTGGACGCTCATGCAGCTTCTGGAATACATGGTCCGCATTTGGCGCCAGTATTTGCGCGAGTCCAGCGACAAACCGGGGAAACGTTTGCCCTTGATCTTGCCCGTGGTCTTGCATCATGGCGCATCCGGCTGGACGGTGCCGCGGCGGTTCATCGAGTATTTTGGCGACGTGCCCCAGTCGTTGCGGGCGTTTGTCCCGAACTTCGGGATTTTGCTGGATGACGTGGCCAAAGTGAACCTCGACAAACTGCGCGAAAGGCCGATGACGGCCGAGGCAAGACTCGTGCTGCTCTGTTTACGGCTGGGCCGAACGCCAGAGCTGTTCTTCGCGGAACTACCGAGGTGGGAAGAGGTGCTCGTAGAATTGTGGCATGGCAAGGACAAAGGACTTGTCTTTACGATGATTGTGCCGTATTTGGAAAGAGTCGGTGACGTTCCAAAAGCGGAGACCGTGATGGCGCTGCAAAAGATTCTCAAGTTCAGCCCAGCCGAGGAGATGATCTACATCGAAGAGTTTTGGATGCAGCAAGGAGAGCTCAAGGGAGAGCGCAAAGGGGAGCTCAAAGGAACCCGTGCCGTCCTGTCCAAGCTGCTCACGCAACGGTTCGGGCCTCTTGCGCCAAACGTGACCCAGCGCCTTCAAGCCGCTACAGAAGCCGAGCTGGATGCCATGACCTTACGCATCCTCGATGCCAAGACCCTCGACGAAGTCCTCGACAAACCCAAGCGCAAACGGCGCGCCTGACGCCGCCCCCGGTTCAAGAGGCAGTTTCGTGACCCGCCGCATCGAACGTCTCCGCAGCGCCGCCCCCGGTTAAAACCGGGGGCTCTACATGGCAAAGTCCTCCACTGCCGTTCCGGACTGTCCTCGTTCGTGTTTTGCGAGAAATTGTTTCTCGTGCGAATTCGAGTGCAAATCACAATGACGACGCGTGAATGATCGTGGCAGTTCGAGCGCGGCAGCGCGAGTAACTTCGTCATGTGGAGGGGTGGGTTTTAACCCACCCCGACCGTACCGGACGAACCATCTCGCGACCCATGAGGCGATCTCTTCAACCCAACGCGAGAACAAACCATCGCGTGTTTTGCGACTACCCCTTCAACCCACCACGGTGAGCGTCATGAAGCGCCGCACCCCCACATCTACCGCACGTCCTTCCGAAACACCCGCTCGCGATGCCACGCCAAATACGCGCGATGCTCGTCCCTGAGCGCGCCTTGCACCCGTAAGGCCCGGTCAAACCCCAGCAAAGAGCGCGCTTCGTCCGGTAAAACGGCCCCCACCAGGACCTCCCCCGCGTCGTTTATCGTGATGAACCCCAAATCGAACGCCGCATCGAATTGCGGCGCGAGCAAGAGCCCATTGTACACATCCAGCCGTTCCGCATCCGTCTCGCAATCCGCCCACGGCTTGATGTGACTCGCCCGCAGCAATTCCGGCACCCCGAGCCCCGAAATGGCGCAACGATCCTCCCAATAATTCCGTAATGCCGCGCGAAACAATTCCTGACCCACGCGTTGCACCACGAGCCGCTCGACTTCCGTCGTTTTCGGCAGATTGGCCGTTTGCCGCTCGAACAGGTGCAAAAGCTCGTCGGGCAGCGTGATCGACAATTGAAACATGCGCCGGAGCAGCCGATCGAGGGCCGGGATATCGGGCGCGAAAAGCATGGCTTTGGCGCCTGGTGGTAGCGGCGGATGCAGCTGGATGTGGTGTTCGGGCAGTTCGTCGGCGATGTTCGCTTGGGAAAACGCGACGAGCAGCCGTTTTTCCGCATCGGCCGAAAGCCACAAGCGGAGCGGGGTTTGGCTGCTGGCGAAAGCGATCCAATCGTTCTCGAAGGACAAACGAATGTGAAAGCCGTTGTCGGTGGCGGTTTTTTCGAGGCGGGTGCGTAAGGAAGGGGGAAGCATTTTTGTTATTTCCTCACGTACGCGGGGGATGTGCGACGCGCGGATCTGCGGGCGCAGGATCGAGGCGCGTGGCATACGTTTGTCCGGTGCGGATCGCTTCGTTCATCGCGTCGTACACCTCGAGGATGACGCGTTTGGTGCGGTATTCGCCGTGGGCCTTTTCGTCGTTTTTCCGGACAATGGGAAACGTGTCCAGGATGTAATCGGTGTCGTCGCGGGAAATGCCATAAAGATGAAAGAAGGCCGCATCGAGCTCGGCGCGGAGCAGAAATCGTCGCGCGGGATCCCATTTGAAGGGCGGGCCGTCGTACCCGACGTCCTTGCCAAACGCTTCGAGGTCCCAGGCGGTGTAGGTCAATTCGAGGACGCGTGGGAGGATCCACTCGCGCAACAGGGTTTTGTTGGACCAAGGCGTGGGATTTTCGTAGGTGGAGGGCGGAAGGACGGGGAGTTGTTTGAGGATGAAATAGGTGAGCGAAGTGCCGCCGACCTTTTGTCGGGCTGCATAATCAAGCGCAAAACTGCACAAATTTGCATAAAGCGACGCAATGAGATTCGGTGCCGCAGTGGGCAACATGACCGGAAACTTGTGGCCCACGGCAACGCGGGGAATGAGCGAAGCAATGACTGTCCGCACATCGGTTGAGCGACAAATGTCGCGCCACCCAAGCAACCATTCACGATTCCATCTCTCAGCCAACCGCGCATCAACATCAGACTTGGGCACACGGTATCGCGGCGTTGGAATAAAGTTGGGGTTCGTTACTTTTTCAAACGATACAGATGGAAGAGCCGTGCTTTCGGAGTCGTCGGGTTTGTCAGCATAATCCCCAAATCGATGGTCAAACAAATGGACCATTTTCGCTTCAATTAAGGGCATACGCTCGGTATCGCCTTCGGCAGCAGGATAGAAAAGGCCAGAGTCTCCGGCCATGTCGAACATCCGAAGAAAACGTAGGCCCCACGGATTTGATCCGGGTTTTGTCTTTGACTTTTTCCTGCCACGCTTCTGGATAATCGTCGTCTTCGCCTTTGAAGCGGAAATCTTCGTCTGGGGCGTGGAGGGTCAAAAATCCTGCGCGCAAAGCGTCTTTTTCGTCTTCGTCGTCGGTATCGTTTTCGGCGGATACGGGCGCGGAATCGTCGATGTCGCGTTTGAGAAAATAGACGGGTTCTTTGTCGGTTTTTCGTTCGACGGGATGATATTCTTGTCCGCAATTGCGGCAGAAATAGACTTCGTAGAGGCGTTTGTTGGGGTCGGTGGGCAAAAACAATTGCTCTTCGACGGTGACCTTGCGTTTGCCCGGGGGTTCCAACGTGGCAAACGCTTTGCCGGCGCCGGAAATGAATTGATGCAATCGGAACGGGAAAAACGCGCGTTCGCTGGCCTGGGGTTTGCCCGTGCGTTCTTTTTCGGGGACGGCGGAGACCAAGAGCAAGCGGCGGAGCGCCTTTTCGCAAGCATCTTCCGGACGTCCCGAATCGTGGCTCAGGTCTTTTTTGGCTTCCGACATGGTGCGTGGTTTGGCGCGCACCCAGCCGATGTTTCCTTCGCCTGGGTTGACGCCGAGACTGGTTTCGACCCAAATGGCCAAGGGATGCGATTTTAGTTCGGCGTCGGTGATCTCCGCGGCAATGGGTTCGTCGATGGCTTTTCCGAGCTTTTTGCGCACGTTTTGGGCATGTTTCTCTTCTTCGGTGGCTCGTTGCAACGTTTCCGTGATGATGCTCGTGGGTTCGATGGGCGTGGCGAAGAGTCGGGACGCGACATCCGCCACAACCTTGCGTTTTTCCGCGGCCGAACCTTCACTGGCCATCGTGGCGGAGGTACCAATGCATTGGAGTTTGTCCGGGGCGAGCCGTTCACGCACGCGACGCACGAGCAGCGCGACGTCGGCGCCTTGGCGCCCGCGGTAGGTGTGCAATTCATCCAAAACGAGAAAACGCAGTCCTTTGCAATGGTCGATGACGCGGCGATCGATGTCTTCTTGGCGGGTCATGAGCAATTCGAGCATCATGAAGTTGGTGAGCAGAATGTCGGGCGGATCGTCGGCGATGGCTTTGCGTTGCTCGGAGCTTTCTTGGCCGGTGTAGCGCGCGAACGTAATGGACTGCTGGCCGTCTACTTTTTTGACGAATTTGCCGAGTTCCTCGAATTGGCTATTGGCGAGCGCATTCATGGGGTAGATGATGATGGCTCGGGTTCTGGGGGTGGAATCGGTGCGTTTTTCGGCGAGAATGGCGCTGACGATGGGAATGAAAAAGCAGAGGGATTTGCCCGATCCGGTGCCGGTGGTGACGACGTAGCTGAGGCCGTCGATGGCCAAGGCAATGGCTTCGTCTTGGTGTTTGTGGAGGCGCAGCGATTTGCCTTTTCCGTCGCCGGTTCGGAAGATGGTACCACAGCCCGGATCGAGCATTTTTTCGGCGATGAGTTCGTCGACGGTGCGGGCGGGTTGGTAGTTGGGATTGATTTGAATGAGCGGTTCGGGCCAGTAACGTTCTTGGTCGTAGATTGCCCGGACTTGGGAGTCGATGTCTTTGGCGTGGATGGTGGTGAAGGAAGTGGCGAAATGTTTGTATTCGCCGATGACTTTGTCACGGAGGGTGAAGACGTCCATGCTGTGGGCAGTCACGATGCAACCTTCGGGGCCAGGGGAAGGCGGGAGCTTACGTCAGGATGGGGCGGGGAGGCAAGGGGTTGGGGGGCGGGGGACGGGACGGGCAGACCCCGAAGCCGAAGTGCGACCTCGAGAAATTTGGGATCGAACTTTTCGGGTGCTTGTGTAGGATCGACTCTCTATGCCCGTGCCGCCCTATCAAGACTTCATCGATCCGCTACTGCGAGTTCTCGCGGAGAGTCCTGACGGACTGCGTGCCTCTGTCGCTCATGAAGCTGTTGCTTCTCGGCTCGGTTTGTCGGATGCAGACAAGGCCGAATTGCTCCCAAGCGGGCAGCAGCCGATGTTCAAGAATCGTAATGGCTGGGCACATGATCGTCTCAAGCGTGCGGGCCTTTCCGAAAGTTCTGCTTTCGGAACGTGGAGGCTCACCAAGAGCGGCGCGGCCTTTGTAAAAACACACCCAAAACCGCTTCGCGCCGATGAAATCGCGAAGATTACGGACGTCACGGAAAAGAATCAGGCTGTTGTCTGGAAAGATCGGCTCGATGCGTTCCGTGCGGATACGACGTCGGCATCCGAACGAGATGCAACGAAGGAGATCCGCAATCAAATTCGCCCGCTTATGCGGGAGGTTCTTCGGAAATATCTCCGTGGCGTCGAAGCATCCCTGCGAAGGTTAATCCAGGAGCGTCTGACTGCACTCAACGAGCGAATAGAAAAGGACTCCGCACTCGGACCCGGTTTCCGCATAGGTCATAGTTACTTCTGCCAGCGCGTGGATGCGTATGACGAAGCCTGGTTCAGGCGTATCATCGATTATGAAATCGTTCCGCTGCTTCGCGAATATTGGTTTGATAGCCCGGCCAAACTCGATGAAGCAATCGTGGAATTGCGCGGTGGGTGAACCTTGCAAGTACACGCCGAGAACCTCTATTTCCTCCTTTCATATGCCTGGGGGCACTTCGAAGAACGCGACCTTGTCGAGATCGCGGCTATCGAGGCTCGAACGGCAGAAGAATTGTTCGCCCGTGTGCTCGTAACCGCGGTGAGACGTCTGCTCCACCAGCGACTCGACCGAGGCTATCGAGAGGAAACGGACGAATTGCGCCGTCCTCGAGGTAAGATCCTGGTTGCGCGCACGATGGCTCGAGGCGCCCACCTACGTGGCGTCTTGGAATGCTGCTTCGACGAAACAACAGAGGACGTTTTACACAACCGACTCATTAAGGCAACCTTGATGCGTTTGATCGCCGTCGACAAACTCGACGGCCAATTAAAGAACGACCTCCGCAGAATTGTACGAGAAATGCCCACTGTTGCGGATTTAAGAATTTCCGCACATGATTTCCAGCGTGTTCAATTGCATTCGAATTTGCGTCGCTACCGCTTGGCATTGAATATTTGCGCGCTTCTGCATCAATGCCTATTGCCCGAAGATCAGTCTGGGCGTTGGCGATTCCGCACATTTTCCGGCAATGAGCGGGAGATGGGTCTGCTTTTCGAGGAATTCGTGCGAGAGTTTCTGGCGCGCGAGCAACAGGTTTTCCCTATTGTCAAGCGCACCAAAATTCGATGGGTGGCAGATGGTGACACCAATAGTCTCTTGCCGAGCTTGAATACGGATATCACGCTTCAGCGCCACGGGCACACCGTGGTGGTTGAGACAAAGTGTTATGGTGCTCCGCTCGTAGCTGGTCACGGAGGCAAGCACTTGACGCTTCGCTCCAAAGACGTCTGTCAGCTCGCTGCGTATCTCGCCAACATGCGTACCGACGGCAGCCGGCTTTCAGGCGTTCTCCTCTATGCGGTGGACCGGCCAATCATTCCAGCAACGAAGATGCGTCTACTCGGGCACGACGTTTTCGTCCGCGAGCTGAATCTCAACCAATCTTGGCAGGAGATCGATCGGGAGCTTCGCGACTTCGTTGGCGTTCTCGCTGCATAGGTTGGCGCACGGCACCCGAGGATTCGGTCGAATGGGGGCCACCGATAGCGAGCGATGCCGACTTCGGGAATATCGCGGTTGGCGCGAAGAACGCGGGCGCGATAGTCGTGCAGGTGCAGTTTGGCATGGCCGCATCGCGGGCATTGCGCAGGGCGATATCCGTCGGGATTTGCGAGGCGTTTCTTGTGGGCCTCGGGGCCTTGAACGTCGCCCGCGAGTAAGGTTTGTCCCTTTTTATCGTCGCGTGCGCAGCGGACGAGGCACTGCGGGGCTACTGGGGGCTGGGTGATCATGGGACAAACGTTCGATTGTCATGGGCACATCTGGCAACTTTGTGGCGGGGAATGTTATGACGAACCCCGATGCGCGAAAGCAACGATTTCGCTTCAATCACACGCGCACACGCCACCGTGCCGCGAGCAGCATCCGCGATGCACGGTCGTGCACGTGGGCGACACGGAGCCGTCGCAGCAGCAGACTCGGCCGCTTTCGCGTGGGGCGGGTGCTGGCGCAGGAGCTGGTCGCGGTGCCGGAGGCGGCTGGAACGCGGCCTTCTGCTGAACTGGGGGC
>DAOMZH010000511.1:0-7721 GCA_035437985.1 Polyangium sp. (in: bacteria)
ACCGTTCAGCATACCAGATCGTCAGGTGGTGACAAGAGTACGCAAACTTTTCCGAGTCGCGCCGGCACTCATACTGCACTTTCATACTGCACTTTTCTTGCAATAGACAAAAACTTACAGATTATCACATGTTGCCGGGTGGTAACAAGAGCGTTCGATTCGAATTTGTCAAAAATGCTGTCCAGGTCGGCTATCATTCACTCGCGTGTGCAGCAAAATGTTCGTACGTGAGGTAAGGAAGTCTAACGCAATGCGTCGAACTTGTGAACACGCGAGTCCCTCCGAAACAATCTTTCATCGTGCCCGCCAGTCCAACCCCGCCAACCAAAGCCCTCTATTTTGGAATTGATGCGCGATCGTCTGGCAACACCAACACGGCAATGCGCTCCCATTCGAACGGTCCATGCGATTGCCCCGGCCAATATTTTTGTGCCCAATCACGGGCATTTTCGTCGGATTCAATCCGAAATCCGGCCTCCCGCGCCAATCTTTCGAGCTTTTCCATATCCAAAAATCCGCGTACGGGTTCACCGACCACCGACAGCACCGCCATTCCCGTATGCACGAGCGTCCGCATTCCGCGATACACAATGGGATGCGAAGGATCCGCTCCTTGGGACGGCGGACGAACATACGTCATCGCCAATCGACTCCCAGGCGCACTCGAGCGCGTTATGGCCTCCAACGTTCCTCGAATCGCCTCGTGCGTCAGATATGCCGTCACCCCTTCCCAAATCCAAAACGATTTTTCACGAGAGGAAAACCCTGCGGCGCGCAAGGATTGTTCGAGGGAATCTTTCTCGAAGTCAACCGCGACAAACGATATATCTGCGTAACTCTGCAAATTTGCTTGGGCCAGACGTTCCTGCTTGTCGCGTTGGGTATTCGGATGATCCACCTCGAAAACCCGTGTCCCGGCAAGTTCGGGCAAGCGATACGCCCGGCCATCGAATCCGGCGCCGAGCAGCACGATTTGTTTGACCCCGGCCGCGACGGATTGCCCCAGAGCTTCGTCAATGGCGTGCGTTCGCAAAGCAACGTGAAAGGTCAATCCTGCTGAAATGGCCCCGTATGCGCGATGCAGTGCCGCGCTTGCCTGAGGAATTGCTCCTAAACGTTCTGCCGCTCGCGCCGGCAACAAATACACCGGCGGCAACAGGTGCTGTGCCAATGGATCGGGACCCAAACCCAAAGGTTCGGGAATTTCCGCGTAAAACGCGCGAACGCTCGCCACGGCTTTGGAGGTAAAACTGGGACGATTGGAACGCATGGGTTATTTTCTTTCTTGGAATGCAACTGCTGTCGCCTAGAACTCGCATTGTTGGGTCGCATCGTTGCAATACGATCCCGGAGCAAAGAACGGGCATATGTCCCCGAAATACGAAGTACAAGGGATTCCGCACGCATGCGACGCGTGCGGGTAACAAAGTTGTCCGGCGTCGCAATCGCTGTCGCAGGCACAACGACAAGTGAAATCGTCGGGAATATTGTTCCCGTTTTCAGCGAGGCCAATGCAACATTCGTTCATGTAGACATCATTGGCTTTGCAATCGTTGTCTTCGCAATCGATTTTCCCGTCGCAATCTTCATCGAGCCCGCCCATGCACACTTCGGGTTTGCCCGGAGGAACACAAACGCACGGCGACTTGCCCGTGCAGTCCGGATCTGCACAATCGATCAGCAGATCACAATCGTCATCGCGGCCATTCCCACATATTTCGCCCCCGGGCGAAGGAATGCATCCACAATTTGGCACCTGCCGACATGCTGGATCATTGCAATCGGTCACCCCATTACAATCGTTGTCCGCCCCGTCCCCGCATATTTCGGCATTTCCTGGAAAAACTTGCGGGTTCACGTCGTTGCAATCGCCACCGCCCCCTCCCTCCCCTTCTGCGCCTCCAGATGCACCGTTGCCCGAACCGCGGGACGTGATGCCAATCGTATCAATTCCTGTTCGGCCACACGCCCCCAATCCCAACGCCGGGGAACAAATCGCGGCCCACCCAATGGCAAAACGATTCTTTGATCGAAAACGACGCGACGAAAAAGGCTTGCTCATGGTGGGTCATCCGGCTCGTCTAGGAGCGACAACGCCGGCCGAGCAATGGTACAAGTTCCCCGGGCCGAGTGGGAAGTTCGTCACCTGAAATGTCGGACGTTGCGCCAGAAAGTTTGCCAGGACGTACGCTCGGATCCGCGTTTGTCTCGGGCCGCGCATTGCTGCGAGGATGTGCCCCGAGCCTTTCGATCGTGACGGGCGCCGCGTTCGTTCAACGCTTGGCCCTGCCCCTCGCCGCTGTTTGGGTCGGCGATCGCGGACGACTTGCCGCTGCCGCCGTGCTCGTGACTGCTGGTGTCTTGAGCCTCGTGCGTGCACGCGCAGCGGACGTCCTCGCGCGCCTCGTACGCCTGCGGGTCGTGGAACTGTACACGGCGCCTTTGGAGCACGGAAACGTGATCCTTGCGCCCCCTCCAGAGGTGCAATCGGCACGTCTGGCCACGGGCCTGCCGATGCTCGTTGGTTGGGCTGTCGATGGAGTTGCCGCAGTGCTCGCGTCGGCCTTTGCGTTGCCTGTCGTGACCGCGATGATCGTGATCAACAGTGGTCCCGCCGTGCTGCCTCCGCTCATGGCCGCAGGGCTCGTGGGTGGTGCGGTGACGGTGCTTTCGTCGCGTCGCGTGGAGGCAGCGTGGTCGCAGGTCTTCGACCAAACGCAAAAACTGTTGGCCTCTTCCGATGCGGGTTTTTCTGGGGCCGTGGAGCTCGTCGCCCACGGTCGGGCGCATGACTTCGTCGATCGCTTGCGCCACGACGTCGTTGGTTTGTCTCGTACGGAACTCGAAGCGCGCACCACCAATGCCCTCGCCTCCTGGGGAGCCGTCATCGCCGCCGTGGCTACTGCGCTCGTTTGGACCACGATTACGTCAGGACAAACCGACCGTTTACCCGCGAACGGCGACATCTACCGCACTTTTCTGCTCGTTCTTTCCGCAGCTCCGACGTTGCAAATGTTCCTGGGTGGCGTGACGAATTTTTTTGCCGCTCGTAACGAACTCGCAGCCATGGCGCCCTTGGTCGAGGAACACGACGCCGCCGAACGCGATCGCGCTCGACCTGGCTACGCAGACGCGCTCGATCCAGCAGCCGAGATTCGTTTCGAACGCGTTACTTTTTCCTATCCACGTCGCTCGAACACGCGTGGAGGTTCGCCTCGAGTTCGCCCCTTGCTCGATTTGGAATTCGTGTTGCCAGCCGGAGAAAGTCTGGCGGTGCTCGGGCCGAACGGTTCAGGAAAAACCACCCTTTTGTACCTGCTTTTGGGCCTGATTTCGCCCGTCTCGGGACGCATTGTGGTGGGCTCGCGAGAAACCAACGAACTTGCCCGGCTCAGCGGTGAACGCGTTGCGTTCGTATCGCCTCGTCCGTTCGAACCTCCAGAAGCAACGATCGAAGAAGCACTGCTCGCCTTCGACAAAGATGCACCTCGGCATCGCTTGCCCATGGCCCTTGATTCCGTGGGCCTATTGCATTCTCTGCGCGATCGCGCGTCGACGACCGAAGAACTGCTGGGGTTGAAAGTTGCGTCGTTGTCTCGAGGTCAAGCGCGGCGGGTGATGATCGCCAGGGCGCTGGTTCGTGATGCCAAACTGATTATCCTGGACGAACCCGAAGCACATCTGGACACGGAAAGTTTGGGCGAACTCGAAGCACTCTTGCGCCGTTTGTCGCGGGAGCGACGCATCATCGCTGCCGTGCACAACGAAGCCGTAGCGGGCTTCGCGCAACACGTGTTGCGACTTGGAGAAGGGCCGACGCCGCTTTCGAGCAAGCGTCGGTCACTCGTCGACGATCGTACGGTCGCGAATTAATTCAGCGAGTCTGCCTCAAGGGAAATATTGCGCGCAGCATCCAGCTTTGAGGTCGCAAGCGTCGGTACCCGCAGGACCTTCGCACTTTGCAGCCACCGTGCCGGCAACCGTGCATGCGCACGAGAAGGATCCGCCCGTCGAGAAACACGTCGCCTTCACTTCGGTGCCACTGCACGTCCCAGAGCAATCACATGTGCCATCGGGCGTGCCGCTACATGTGTTTAGTTCGCACGTATTTCCGCCGGAACTCGATGATGACGCACCGCCCGCGCCACCCATGCCGCCCGTTGCGGAACCGCCAACTCCACCGCCGCCAACAGGACCTTCAGCGTCGACGACAACCTTGCCGCCACAGCCGTCGAGACTCGCAACGCCCAGCGCGAAAGCGCCGAAGACCATCACCCTGATCCATCGCATGACGTCGCATCCTAGTCGGAAAATACCGCATTCATGAAGCAAATGTTCGTCGCGGTTTGCCGAAAATGAGGGGTCTTCGTCGAGGTGCGCTACGATCAACCTCGCTGTCGTGCTCTTCGAGACGCTCTTAGCCCAAGCCTTGGCAGCACCTCCTACGGTGGCTGCATCCATCGACCATCCGACGCCGAGGGCGATCTGCCCCGCGGATACGAAGTTGGTCGAAGGCGTTCACTACGAGTACGTGCAGCGAGTCTGCACCTCGTTGCGCATCGGCCATTGTTATTCGTTTCTGCCTGATTTGCTGGCCCTCGAGCCCGTCGCGACCCCCGTCAAGGTGTGCATGGACGAGCATGAATGGCCCAACCGTGAAGGCGAAAAACCACGGGTGATGATCCGGTTTGTCGATGCGGAACAAGCCTGCGCACAAGTTGGAAAACGCCTGTGCACCGAGTTCGAATGGGAGCTCGCGTGTGAAGGTCCGGACACCCAGCCATGGCCTTACGGAAATGCCTTCGACAAAGACGCATGCAACTCGTCGAAGGAATTCATGCCCTACAGCGAGGAAAAACTCAACGCCGAGGAAAAACGCATCCGCGAAGTCGAGACATTTCGCTTGTACCAGGGCGAACCCAGCGGTTCACGCCCGCGATGCAAGAGCGAGTACGGCGTGAAAGACCTCGTGGGCAATGTCGAAGAATGGGTGCGTACGTCGCGAACATGGCGATACCGTTCGTCTCTCAAGGGTGGCTACTGGGCCAAACCCTGGGCGCAGTGTCGCGGGACAAACGATTCGCATGGCCCGAATTTCCGCTACTACGAAACCGGTTTCCGCTGCTGCGCCGATCCCGGTGATACTTCTACGGCACAGGAAATGACGCGGGTTCCGTGACGGTCTCTTCAAGCCGACCTTCAACGCCTTTCGCGCGTTGCGGGAGCGGCGGAAGCTGCGTCTCGTCGTAATTCGACGACACCCAAAACACTTCCGGCGACGGACGATATCCACTGAACCAACGACGCTCTTCGACACGTCCGTCCAGGTACGTGACCTTCACCGTCGACGTGACATCGAAGCCCGGTACACCCTTCTGCCGATGAATGCGTCGCCCCGGCGCGAGATGCGGTTTTACCGTGATTCGTCGGACAAAATCATAGGTTTGTCCAACCCCGTATGCGTACTCGACCTTCGCCAAAGGATCTCCACCCAGAATCTCGACTCGCACGCGCCCCGACGCCGGGATGTACGCGTGAATCATCACCGCGTACGGAAGACTGTTTTCGATCTGCAAATCCACCAGCGGATAATGCACTGTCGCATCGAGACCAAGCTTCACGTAGCTCGAAGCGCGTGAATGATTTTGGCGCCGCAAGATGTGCAAATTGCCGAACACCGCCGCGGCGTGCAGCGTCGACGACAACTGGCATGTGCCTCCCCCGTAGCCATCGGTGAGTTCGTCGCCTTGGATCTCGGGAGCCAAGGTAAAACCATTGTCTTTCGTCCGCGACCCGACGCGATCGTTAAACGAAAACATCGCGCCAACCGGAATCACCACGCCGTCGATCTTGCTCGCCGCATTCCGAATGTTGATCGCACGATTCGCTCCCGATCCAAACGTCGAGTACGTCGTTTCGAAACTCGACACGACCTTCGTCACGTCCACTTGCGCAAGCTCCGACGAAGCGACCTTCGGCGCCACTCGCCGCGTGACGAGACGAACGGGTACGTCTTCTGCAAACTTCGTGGCCCTGAGTTCGTCCAGGCACGCGTCGATGTCGAGCTCCCGTCCCGGTTGATCCTCGACTTTGCGTTTGTTTTCGATGTCGAGCACGGCATCGACCGGCGCGCGGTAAAACTTCGCCGCGATGCTCTGAAAAAATGCCCGCGCTTTGGGTTCGTCAATCCAGAACACGAGCGGTACGTCGATCTCGCCACGTCGAGCTTTCGCCAGCTCCCGCACACGTCGCGGCAAAGATCCGTGCCGCCCCACTTCCCCAGCCCGATCCAGCGTTGTTTTGATGTCGATCTCGATGCCGAGTTGCTCGAACGTCGCGTCGTAGATCTCGCCGTCGTAATACAGGCGAACGTTCCATCCGAGCATGCGGCTGTGGCGATCATTGAGCCACGTAGCGGGCGTGCCTTGATCCGGAACGCGTTGGTCCCCGATGAACACGCCGCTGACCACGGGAGATCGCGTCATGTACACATATCCACCACCACCGACTGCTGCGAGAGCAGATGTGGTGATGCCGAGCGTCAGAAGAACCGAAGAGGCACGCACAGAAGACAAGAATCGTAGCTGGAACCCGATTGCGTTGGAAACTTCTACGCAGTGATCCCGCGATACGTGCGCGCGTGCACCACGTAATGTTCTGCGCCCGCGAGCCCGAGGCGCCCTTCTTCTTCCGTCACTTCACGAATGATCTTCGCCGGGTTGCCGCGAATGAGCGATCTTGGCGGCGCCACGAAACGTGGTGGCACGAGCGCTCCTGCCGCAACGAGCGACCCTTCCCCAATCACCGCATTGTCGAGCACGATGCTGCCCATCCCGATCAAACAACGATCGCCGACCGTACAGCCATGAAGGATCGCGCCGTGACCGATCGTGACGTCCGCTCCAATGACCGTGATCGACACGCCATCGGTCAGATGCATGCACGCGAGATCTTGCACGTTCGTGCGCGCACCGACGCGAATCGAGCCAATGTCTCCGCGCAGAACACACCCAAACCACACGCTCGCTTCGTCACCCAGCTCGACGTCGCCAATGAGCGTGGCGTTTGGTGCGACAAACACATCGCGCCCGAGTCGCGGGGTCGATCCACCGTAAGGAAGAATCAGCGCCACGTCTCAGCCTCCGGCCGCAACGATGGGCAACGATCGTTTGGCTTGTCCTGACGAACGTGTTGCGGATGGAGTCGGAAGCGTCGCGCGAGGGCGCGCTCGCCCACGACTGGCCTCGGTCAATTCACCTTGGAGCGAATGCTTGTTGGCGCGAGTAATTTGAACACCAACGATTTCGCCCAGCAGGTCGAAATCATCGGCTCCCGCGATGTGCACGATCTCGTTACGCTCGCTTCGTCCCGTCCATGCCGGTGCACCTTCTTTGCCGGCGCCTTCGACCAGCACTTGTTGCGTGGATCCATCGAGGCTGCGCAGATGGGCCCCGAGGAGTTCTTCGCTGACCTCGAATAAGCGGGCGAGACGTTCGGACTTGACGGTTTCGGGAACGTCGTCGGCGAGTTTGCGCGCGGGGGTGTACGGACGTTCAGAATATTTGAACCCAAACAATCCTCGAAAGCCGACTTCCCGGACGAGGGTCAACGTTTGGACGAAGTCTTCTTCGGTTTCTCCGGGAAAACCAACGATGATGTCGGTCGACAACGACAAATCGGGAAGGCGCTTGATGAGTGTTCCGACGCGTTGGAGGTATTCG
>DAOMZH010000512.1:0-7703 GCA_035437985.1 Polyangium sp. (in: bacteria)
TTCTTATCGTGATTTGCTGTCGATTTCGCAGGAGAAACCATTTCTCGCAAAACACCAACGAGGACAGTCCGGAACGGCAGTGGAGGACTTTGCTAACAATAGCAGCGGGTTTTAACCCGCTGCGTGGATTTTTAAGCCAAACCAGTATTCTCGGCTCAGGGCGCAACTGGTGACCCGAAGCCTGAAATGTAAAAACAGAAGGTCGTCGTGTGTCCGAAGGGCACGCAAGGAGGGTGAGTCATGTTCATCAATGGGAAAATGTTGGGGATTTCCGGCGGTATCGTGATGGCCACAAGTTTGGTGGCGATGAGCATTGGTGGGTGCGATACGGAAAAACCACTACCACCAGCCGATAAAATGCCGGGGTGCAATGGCGGGGGATTTATTGTTGCAATGAAGGAAAATGCCACATGCTCCAAAGTGGAAGACGCGCTGAATAGAGGTAAAGATCCCAATAACCCACCTTGGGTGTGCAAGGAGATTTGCGGTGGTGGTGATGTCCCTGTGCCTGCGAAATTGCACGGTTATGCTTCATTGACCTATAACCCGCACGCCGATACGACGACGGTGACTCCGGACGCCACGAGTCTGATGGAATTGCCTGACATGAGTGGGCTTGTCGATTCGTTGGAGGAAGACTGCCTGGTGAGTGCACCGCAAGGCGAGATGTCATTAACCCAGGAAGCGGGGCCTGAACTGAACAAGGGACTTCGAACGGCTGCTGGCGCTGACTTTGATGCATCCGTTTTGCAGGGTATCCCGATGACGCCATCGTTTACGATAGCGCTCGACACATTGACGCAGGACAGAGTCGAACCCCTCTTCGGAAAAGCCGCCGGGTTGGCTCCACCCCCGGACCCAAAAACGTTCCCGTTTGGAAAGAACGAACATGGTTGGAATGTGCTGGCCATTATTCGCGACTTGACATCGCTCGTCATCAATCCGTCGCCAGCGGAGCCGACGGAGGTTGCAGAACTAGATGCAATATTGGCCCTACCGAGCGTCGATTATGACAACATTGACCTCCAGCACGGCGGACACTTTGCGCGGCAGTTTCACTTGGCCGAAGCGATTTGCGGGGCGATCGAGGCGTGGGAAACTCGATATTCTTCAAACATACAAGACGCTCCGCCGCCCGTGTTGGTCATGGCTTTGGGGTCGCTGCCGATCGAAGGTCAAAAATGCGATTCTGAGGATGCGATTCTACAACAACCGACATTGGCCCCGAGATTGATTTATTATGCAATGCAACATGCAGCATGCCATGGTGCCGCCATCGTGGCCGCTGCTGGCAATGATCCCAATGGGAAAAGCCCAGCCCCAAAGAAATGTTTGGAGGAGAAAGGAGCGACCTGCCCCGGGGCCATGAGCAAAATCCCAGCACCAACCCCCGAAGAATGTGTGGCGCTTTATGAAGGCTCATCTTATCGGCCTACCGATTACAACTTCTACACTCCCCCCGCGAATCTGGAGGACGCGATTAAGAATCCGCTCGTGCACGTGATCTCGGGCGTGGATGGCAATCGCTCTTTGCTTTCGATTGCCCGTGAAGGCAGCAATAGCAGATTGGCCGCCATTGGAGCTGGCGGCGTAGCCATGGATCCGTGGGGGAACTGGCATCTTCCGCTCACCGGCACCTCCATTTCGACAGCCGTTGCCGCGGCAGCGTTTGCAACGTTGTTTGCCTACAAGCCCAGTCTCACCGCCGCCGAAGCAGCGGATATCCTTTACAGTTCTGCGCTCCCTACGAACCCCGAAGAAAAGGCGGACGATGGTTCAGGCGACCCGATGAAAGTGATTTCGATCTGCAAAGCCCTCGAGCTGGCCCTTGAAAAACCTGTGGGCACATTCGGATGCCCGACGGTTGCGGACTTGGATGCAAATCCGAGCGTAGCCATTACGTTGACGAGCGCTCCCGCGTCAGCCATATCCTTTCCCGTGAAAATAGCTGACGTAAAGGACCTGCCTTCGAGTAACGAA
Source organism: Polyangium sp. (in: bacteria) (assembly GCA_035437985.1). Taxonomy (GTDB): domain Bacteria; phylum Myxococcota_A; class Polyangia; order Polyangiales; family Polyangiaceae; genus Polyangium. The sequence goes on from DAOMZH010000512.1 coordinate 1,981, forward strand.
TGCGGAGGTAATTCACCTTTGCTCAATCCTGCGCCAGGATCGTCCAGATGCCGCCCAGATTGCGGGTACTTGATTGGCTCACGACGACGCGCGAGCATTCAGCTCGACGGAGGAAACGAAGTCGGATATTCAGGGTTGACGTTGATCTTGTACGCTAAGGATGGCAGAACCGAAGCGTTTACCCTGCCAAACTTTGGTTTTGCACCAGGGTCGGTGTTGGAACTCGACGGAATCAATTCCAAGTTTTCTGATGACGAATTGAGTAGCGTGCGGTTCGAGGCCCTTCTCGAAGGGGACGGGTATTCGTCGGTGGTGAGTGGCGAGATTCCGATCTTCAAAGAACCATCACCTTGAACGCGCAGGGAAAGGACGCGATAGACTATTTCCCGTACACGAACGTGCAGCGCGTGATCGGTTGCGCAATATCGGCCATGACGTAGAGGTAGTAGGTTTTTCCTTCTTCGAGCGGCTTTGGCGCGCCATCGACCGGGAAAGCTTGGCTGCTGCCCGTGGGCAGATCGCCATACTTCAGTTTACCACTCCGTACTGATTTCGAGTCGGGGGCCACATCGAGCCGCCAAACGGTGCCGGTGGGTAAATCCAAATTCGGCGGAACCCCAGGATTGCGGGCGCCTTGCTCGAGCACGTACACATAACGCGCGCCGCCTCCGGTCCAGGTGATCGTGTTGTCAGTGGCGACTTTTTCTCCTTCGGCGCAGGCTGCGGGCTGGAATTGATCCATAAAGAAGAACGGAGCAGGCACCGGGTCTTCACCGGCCCATTCTTCGGGGCTCGATCCGCGATAAACGAGTTCAGCCGCGAAAAACTTCCGCATACGTTCCGGATCGGTCGAGGGAATTCCGGTTATCGAACGGTCGAAGCCATTGTTTTGATCGGGGGGATATGCGCCAAGCAATGACGAATCCAAAAATCCCCCGGCAAACGCAAGGCCGTAATTCGAGAATGTGGACGTCCAATTGTCCTTGCCCTCGATATCCCATACCGATGCTCCCTCGGGCGTAATGCTCGTCTGATGACAACACACGCAAGCACTTGCCTCGACTTGCTCCTTGATCCAGTCGAGCTCGGCGACATAGGCGGGATCTTGCAATCGGGTATCCGGTTTGTCCGGGGGAGGTGCTGGACGCACGGGATGATAAGGACGCTGCGTGCGAACAGCGTCGCACGAGGCATAATCGGCAAAATGACGGCCTGGCTCCGTGGAGCCACTGATCATGACCCAGGTACACACTTTGCCGCCTTCGCTCGCACCTGGCGGTTCACCGGGCAATGGGTCGCGGCAATCGAGTGTCGCGGGCGTAAAGAATGGCCCTGTTTCTTCGGCTTCCGCGGCTGCGGGACCTCCGCACACCTCGGCGGGTACGAAAATGCCACCCCCGAATAGCTCGCAACCACGTTCGCTGCTGCCGCAATCCGACGCGTCGGTTCCAGGCATGACGACTCGGACAACTTTGTCACTTGCTTCCGTGAGGATGCATGCACCAAGCACCGATCCGTACTGGCATGCTTCGCCTGCTTGGAAGGATGCTTCCCATTCCTTGCAATTGGCATCTGCCGTAGCATCGGTCCACCCATCACCGCGGAACTCGCGGCATTCCTCACTTCCGGAGAAGCTGTTGGTGTAGGTGCAGCGCCCCGCGATCGTGTCGGGAATCGCCGGGTTTCCCGTGCGATCGCAAGCGGGCACGAAGGGAAGCAACGCGAGAACGAGCGACAGAGGAGCTGTGGTTCGAATCATGCCCCAACATTAGACATACCTTCGACACAAGTCAAGAAAAAATCTAGTTGTTGGACAAAGATTGTACAGAAAATTCACCGTGGTTGGCGGCCGCCACGTGGCCTGGAATACACCGATGTCGGTAGCACCTTAATTTTGTTACGTAAATTCACACCGTGGTTGCAAGCGCCCGCGAGCGCTTGCAACCACGCGGGCCCGCGTGTAGCTTATGTCACACAATGCGAACTGGTATCTGTTGGCAACTTGCCGCACTTCGACGCCAACGGCCGGCACACCAGTTGCTAGTTGTGGGGACGTTGGTTCAACAACATTTGGACCTTGAACATCGCCTCTACCAATTGCTCACCAAGTGCTCGCGACAAACCAGCACCGTCATCCCCCGACAAACCATTGACGAAGTGGTTCCCATACGAATGGCAACATCATGCCCACAACGAGTATCACGAAGACAAAGGCGTACCCGACAATCGCCATCGTTGCGCGTGGTTTTGACTCTGCCTCTAGCCACGGATCCACCATGAAACTGAACACCACACCGCGCTCCGCCCGGACCTCGAGGCTCCACAAAAGTCCTGCCGACGAATAAAGAACCGACGAAGCTACGACGTTCGACCACCAACTGCTCGGATAATGTCCGTGGCGCAGGAAGATATAAAGATCATAGGAAAAACTAGCCGAAAACAGCCACACGCCCAAAGCCACGAACGCCATTTGTCGACGTTCTCGTCCCCGCGCCCAGCGATAGAGCGTGCCAACCGACCACGGCGCCGATACGTAGGTCAATACAGCCATGAATGTCGCATCCACCTCATCCCACGTCGGATCGCCAGCATACGGCGCCGCAACAATGAAAAAAACAAGCGCAATGGCAAACAACACGAGCTTCCAAGGGACGAGCAACGTACGCAGGTAAATCGGGCGAAACAGCGTGCAATCGGCCCGATTCTGCCAAATCACCACGATTGCGGCCAGGCAGAACGACATCCATCCGGACATGTACACATAAGCAATGGCTGTGGGCATTGGAGATTGTATGCATATCACATGAATGGGCAGTGCCACCATGAAATTAGCACTCGCCTCGCCTCCAGTCGCGTAGCGCTTGCAAACAGCAGTTCCAGGTTTGGAACGAAATACCTGTTTACACCCCAAACCTCACGAGCAAACGTCGCGCGGTCTTCCAGTCTCGCCTGGAGCATTTGATTGTTCCTTCATTTCCGCACAAACCTGACGACCACCGAGCACCCGTTTCGACATTTTCCACGAAAACCAGCGCTTGACAATCAGGAATGCGCCTAGTATCCATGCGCCCAGTGCAATCCTGGACCCCGGAAATCCGTTTTCGAGCAGCTTTCCCCCTGCTCGTTCTTACCCTTTGCTCCTGCTCGTCGATCGGCAGTTTCCTCTTCAAAGGCAATTGGGAAGAATTAGCAGCAGAGGAAGCAACGCCCCCACCATCGGTCAAAGAGGAGCCCGCGCCCGAACAGGTCCCTCCGAAAACAGCCTCGACCCACGCAGACAAACCCAGCGAAGCACCAAAACGGCAAGAATTGCCCGTCGATACCATTTTTTCGCGCGGCTCGTGGTTTTTCCTGCGTACGCCCCACGTATTGTACAGCTGGACCGGCGCCGGCGCTCAATTTCGACTTTTCGCGCTCGATCTGCGCGCCAATGCGAATTGCTGGGGGAGTCAGCGGGCAGATCGTCCCGTCGCCGAGCATTGCCCCGATACCGACGGGCCGGCGTCTTCTACCAGCCGAGCCAATGGCCCACAAGTGGAAAGCGTTTTCGTGGGCATTGAAAAAGCTCCCTGGCGAAAAACGCAAGTCGGTGCCCCATTAAATGAAGGAAGCTACGATCTCCCCGAATCATCACAAGGAGTAAATGGTTCCGTCACCCTCGAATGCAACGCCGACAAGATCACCATTCGCACCCCACACGCGCAACAAGGGCTTGTATTTACCGTGAATCCCGCCAGCGCGGACTTTCTCGTCCAAGGCGAACCCCCGGACCTTTTCGATGGGTGCACCGAGGCCAATCATATCCTCCCTGTCGTCGATGATTTGGGCGTCCGATTCGGTCAAAAGAAGTGCGGCATTCTTCGGCGACAAGGCGCCGGCGGCCCATTCCTCACGGTCGATAAAGTCGAACTCGAATTCTCTACGACGAGCAAGGCTCCCGATATCGCCAAAGCACGTGTTCAAAGTGCCGAGCTACGCAAGAAAGCGGCAGAAAACAAGGCGCAGCTCACGCTTGATATTTCCGGCGATGCAACCCATACACTTCTCTCCGCGATGATGAAAAGGTCCGACGGCGCAGAAGCGAGCATGGTCGAAGGTGTGAAAACAATCGAGGATGTTCACCACAAATGCCGGGGCACGATCGACAAAATGGACGCAACGTGGGTAAGAACCGCAAAACAAGTTTGTGGGGCGCTGGTTCAGATGAAATAAAAATACAAACACTCGCCGCCGGGGCAGCGAACATACGACACCTGACCATCGTCGCCATTTTGAAACACGGCCGGGCAATATTTCGCATACGTTTTTACCAGAAAGAATCGAGCCATGAACACAATCTGTCTCGCAACGCGTCGGTATTTCACGGGGACTTTGCTCGCGCTCGCTGCTGGATGTGCGAGCGCGCCCGAACACGTCAATCCTGCCGCAACCGTTCCTTGTCCGGAATTGCCAAAACCCGTTGCCACCACGGCACCTGCCATTCCCGAGATTTTCCAGCACAACGCCGACGAACACATCTTGAAGGGCGGCGCCAACGACCAATATCGAATCGTTTTGCAAACCGGCGAATTCGTACGCATTCAAGTCAAACAAATGGGAATCGACGTCGTGCTTACCTCGTTTTCCCCCGCCAATGAAAAACTGAAAGAAATCGATAGCCCCAACGGGACCGAGGGATTCGAATCGGTTGAAATTGTCGCGACGGCAGCTGGAACGTATCGAATCGAAGTGGCTTCGCCCGAGGCCAATGTCGAACCGGGACGATATACGATTGAAATATCGAACAAGCTTTCGCCGCAAGAATACCAACGTTATTCAACGGTCGACTTGCCGCTCGAACAGCTTTCTCCTCTTGTAGGAACCTACGAAGTTGCTCCTGGTCGGCGGATCATCATGGGTTTGTCCGACGAACTGGGCCTACAAATGATGGCGCTGGATACGCAGACGCGGGGCATCGAGCTTTTGCACGCGCATTCGGCGACGGAGTTTTTCTCGGGGCCGTCCCTCCTCGACAAACTACCTCCGACCACGGACTATACATTTCGCAAAGGCGCCGGAGGAGAAGTGACCAGCCTGGAAATTCGCGCAGGAAAAACCGAGCCGCTCGTGGCCCGACGCATTTCTCCAGCCCGGAGCGAAGACATTACCTTCAAGAATGGCGACCTTACCTTGAAAGGCACGTTGCTCGTGCCTGAAGGCAAGGGCCCGCATCCCGCCATCGTGTATGCTCATGGTTCGGGAGACCGCACCCGGCATGCAGCATTTTATAACGCCTATTTCGCGCAACTCGGGTTTGCCGTTTATAGTTTCGACAAACGTGGCGTTGGGGAATCGAGCGGCAACTGGCGTACGGCCGGATTCGACGAGCTGGCTAATGACGTGCTCGAAAGTGTGCTCATGCTGCAAAAACGTCCCGATATCGATCCGCAACGTGTTGGGGTGTTCGGGATCAGTCAAGGCGGCTGGATTGGGTCACTCGCTGCGCAATCGCCGAATGTGAAGTTTTTCGTGAGTATCGTTGGCTCCGGCGTGACGGTATGGGAAAATGTGGCGCACGAATCCGAGACGCTGATGCGTGACGCGGGTTTGGCAGGCCCGACGCTCGAAACAGGAATTACTTTTGCCAAGCGGATCTACAAAATGGCGGCAGATGGAGAGACGTACGACAAAGTGCTGGCGGTCGTGAATCAGCATCGAGGCCAGGACTATGTGAAATACGTTTT
>DAOMZH010000513.1:0-7695 GCA_035437985.1 Polyangium sp. (in: bacteria)
AGCTTACGAAATTTTCGCCGCCGTTGCGCGAGGGCTCGAGGCGTTGCACGCAGCAGGTTTGCGGCATCAAGACATCAAGCCAGAAAATATTTTCCTCGCGATTTTTGGCGGGCGCGTGCACCCGGTCCTGCTGGATCTAGGAGCCGCGGCCGAACGTGAAGCCCAGTTTGTCGCCGGGACGGCGCTTTATGCATCGCCGGAACAACTGGCGATGTTGCGTGGCGAAATCAACGTCATCCTGACAGAGAAAATGGATACGTATTGCCTAGGAGCGACGATTCTCGTGTCGCTCATTGGCGAAAACCGTTTTCCCGGAACTGAAGCGAACTCGCTGGACGAACTGATGAAGTCGCTCAAGGTGCGAGCGACGCGACCACTGCAAGAAGATTCGTTGCCCGACGTCGAAGGGGAACCGCGGGAACTCATCGAAGATGCGTTGCGGCGCTGGCTGGCAATCGACCCGGCCAAACGCCCGACGATGAAAGCTCTGGCCACACAACTCGACGTGTTGCTCGAGCCCGAACGCGAGATTGAACGTGCCAAAGTGCGGGCCCAGGAAAAACAGCGCGCATCGTTGCAACGTTTTCGCGTGGCCGTCGCGATCCTCATGCTCGGCGGGCTGGGCATCGCGCTTTGGTTTTTCTCTCAGCGCGAGAAACTTCGGCTCATGAGCGAAGTGGAAAACGCGAGAGCTGCTGGGAAAGAAACGCTTGGAAGTCTCGACGTGTGCATCGCCTCGTATGTGAAAGCGCAAGAGGACACGAACAAATGCAAGACGACCGCGCAAGCCGAAAAAAAGGACTACGAAGAGCGGCTCGAGACGCAAAACAAAGTTTGTCGTTCCGGTGAGCAAAAAGAGTGCGTGAACGAGTTGAACAAGATGCGGGACACGCATCGCGACCAAATGAAAGCTTGTCGCGAAGACACCGACGAAGTGAAGGAAATGTACGACACGTGTAGCCAGGAAAGACAACGTCTGGCAGCAGAACGTGACGACCAGAAAACACTCGCGGAGCAGCGGCAAACGGATCTCAAGACGGTAACGGACGAACGAGATCGCGCGCGTGCGGACGCGACGACATGCGGCACGGAACGCGACGAACTCCACAGGCAACTCGAAGCAGCGAAGCGGGTGCCCACGAGCCCTCTGCCCGTGCCTCCTTCGCCCACAGGTGGCAGTGCAACGACGGGTACAGAACCTCCGCCAAGTCCACCTCCAGCTCCGGCGCCAGCGCCCAATGACGATCTTCCACCGAACTGATCACAACAAGGTGTCTGCGCAGCTTGTCGTCAGCATCGGCTCTTGCTAAGAAGCAAAGCTTCCGATGCGGAACATTTCACGCCGCGAATTGCTGCAACGACTAGGAGCGGCGGGGCTCGTTCTTGGTGGTGCCGGCGCAATTGGAAAACTGCGTTATGACCGCGGATCCGTGGGTGTTTCGGCAACGCGCGAGCGTCCGCAAACCCGCGATCATCGGGTGAAAGATGGTGCGTCGGACCTCGCAGCGCTTGCGATCGCGAAGAATGAAAGCGAACCCGAGGCGCTCGTGCGTAAGGCGATCACTGCGCTTGGAGGCATGAAACGATTCATTTCGCGCGGGGACACCGTCGTGGTCAAACCGAACATCGGTTGGGACAGAACGCCGATTCACGCGGCAAACACGAACCCGCGCGTGGTGGCCGAAGTGGTGAAACTGGCGTACGACGCGGGCGCCAAACACGTGGTCGTGACGGATGCTTCGTGCAACGAACCAAATCGTTGCTTTCAACGTTCGGGGATCTGGAAAGCGGCATACGACGTGGGAGCCGAGGTTGTCTTGCCCGCAGCACATCGCTTCCGCAACATGCGCCTCAAGGGCGAAGTGCTCGACGAGTGGCCGGTGTACACGCCGCTGATGCAGGCTGACAAAGTGATCAATGTTCCGATCGCAAAACATCACAATTTGTCGCGGTACACCGCGGCCATGAAAAACTGGTACGGATCACTTGGAGGTCGGCGCAACCGACTGCATCAAAACATCGATGTCTCGATTGCCGATCTTGCAACGTTCATGCAGCCGACATTGACGGTCGTCGATGGGTGGCGCGTGCTGATGCGTAACGGACCGCAAGGGGGCAACATCGCGGACGCCAAAGAAATGCGCACGATCATCGCGTCGATCGATCAGGTCGCTGCGGATGCGTACGGATGTGAGCTCATCGGACGAACAGCCGAAGAGATCCCGTACTTGCGTATGGGCCACGAGCGAGGACTCGGGACGATGCATTGGAAAGACTTGCGCTGGGTGGAGGTTTGACGGTGGCGAGCGCCACGACAGCAGGGCATGTCCCCACAAAGGAGCCCGCGACCCCGGTCAAGCAAAAAGGCCGTGCAGGATCGGGCATTCCGGCGCGACTTGGCATTCGAGTGCTCGTTTGGGTGCGCCGAGTTTCGCAGGCGGGTTTTCTCGCGCTGTTTTTGTACTTCTTGTTTCAGACCGGTTTTCGAGGGTCCTTCGCTTCGGCAGAAACGGCTGTACGTCTGCCCTTGCCAGTCGAGGCATTCTTGCTGGCGGATCCGTTTGTCGCGGCAATGACGTTGCTCTCGACACATACGGTGTATCGAGGGCTTTTGTGGTCGCTCGGACTGCTGGCTGTGACGCTGGTGTTTGGGCGGGTATTTTGCGGCTGGATTTGTCCTTTTGGTACATTGCATCATTTTTTCGGATGGATTTTTCCCTCGCGGTATTTGCGTGGCAATAAGCGCGTCGAATCGAACAAAACAGCCCCACGACAGCGGGCAAAGTATTACTTGATGTACGGGTTTCTCGCTTCGGCGGTGGCGGGAAGCGCGATTGGGGGACTGTTCGATCCGATTTGCGTGGCGGTTCGAGCGATCGGGTTGGGGGTAATTCCGGCGTTACAATACGTGTTTGGCGTAGCGAGCTTCGTGACGGGACAGGTTGGCGTTCGTCCTGTGCAATCAGCGACGGATTCGGCGCAGGACTTTTTGGCGCAAACAGTTTGGCAATCAAAACAATTTTATTTTCATCATACCTGGTTCATTGGAATTTTGCTCATCGCGGTGCTCTTCATGAATCGAATCATTCCTCGATTCTGGTGCCGCGTGTTGTGTCCGCTGGGTGCGTTCCTGGGGGTTTTCGCGCGATTTGCGCTTTTTGGCATGGAGAAAGATCATGCCAAGTGCACGGATTGCAATTTGTGCCTGGTGAATTGCCAGGGCGCAGATTCGCCGCAAGGGGGCGTGAAGTGGCGACAAGACGAATGCCACATGTGCCTCAATTGCGAAACTGCGTGTCCGGAAGACGTCATCAAGTTTCGCTTTTTACCCGGGCGCAAGAGCACGATTACGAAACCCGATACGGATCGACGCACCGCCATAGCGTCCGTTGCGGCGGGAGCAGCGGTGATTCCAGCGGCGCGCATTGCCGACGTGATCGATGCCAATTACGATCATCGGGTCATTAGGCCGCCGGGTTCGGTCGAAGAACGCGAATTTCTCGAACGGTGCATTCGTTGTGCGGAATGCATGAAGGTTTGTCCGAACAATGCTTTGCATCCAGCATTTTTCGAGGCAGGTGTCGAAGGTATTTGGACCCCGATTCTGATTCCGCGCATCGGGTATTGCGAACATTCGTGCGTTCTGTGCGGGCAGGTTTGTCCAACGGGTGCCATTCAGAAAATCACCGAAGAACAAAAACTCGGTATCAATCAAAAGCCCGTATCAATTGGCACAGCGTTCTACGATCAAGGCCGGTGCTTGCCGTGGGCCATGGCGACGCCATGTATCGTGTGTGAGGAGTTCTGCCCGACGTCACCAAAGGCGATTTGGGTCGAAGAAGTAACGATTCCTCGCCGTCTGCCCATTGCGCAGGAGAACGGGAAAGAACCCGAGATGTCGACGGTGCACGTGCAACGACCGCATGTGGATCCGTCGTTGTGCATTGGATGTGGTGCTTGTGAAAAGGTTTGTCCGGTGCAGGACAAACCGGCGGTATACGTGACGAACGTTGGCGAAACACGGTCAAAGACGAACGTGATCTTGCTCGAAGATACGAACTACAACCGACAAGGTTGAGAGGTTACTTGGTCAGGACGGCGGCGAGTGTGGGTGCCGTGAGCAGACGCTCGGTAACGAGGTCGAGAAATTCAGCGGATGCGCCTTCGATGCATTCCATAGCTTCAGGGGGAAGTTCACCAAAACGGGCGGTGAGAAGACGACGTACCGTTCGGCGTTGACCTTCGAGAAGACCGACTTCTCGGCCCTCCAAGCGCCCTTTTTTGAGACCTCGTTCGCGCCCCTTCTTGGTGCCTTCGCGACGACCTTTGACGCGAGCTCGCTCTTCGACTTCTTCGAGACTCGCGTAGCCACGGCGCTGAAGCAGATTGCGAAATGTCGCCTCATGAGCTGCTTCGCGATCGTAAAGAGCCGCGACAGGAACGGGATTTCTCAAAATACCAGGCGCAGACAAGGCTCCCGTGTAGACAGTCCGCATGGGCTTACCAGGCTCGTGGATCTCGACACGACGGGGTTCATCCAGACGCACGACCCAGATGTGCTCCGTCGACGAAGCGAAGAGCTCTTTGATCTTCTTCTGAAGCTGCACCTCGTCTTGCCCCGTGTCGGCGTATTCGACAGCAAGAGGTGGCGTGCCCCGAACCCAACCAGGGGCATCAGGAATGTCACCAACGGCAATGTCAGGAGCACGTAAGGTTTTGCGGTTCGGGGAAAAACCCGTGTCGATGGCCGCACTTCTCACGTCAGGATCCGTGTCGAGAACAGAGGCTCCGACGAGGTTTGCCCGCCCGCCACGACCACCCGCAGGACAAAGTTCGAGACGATGGCCGTTCGAGAGCTCGAAACGGTCCCCCTCGCGAATCTGATCAACCGTGACGTATCCAGGAGCCATGTACCTGTCGAGCATGGAGGATAGCGTAGGTTGAGGAGGGGGGAAAGGCAAGGGGAAATGTTTGGGATGACGAACCAATCGGACAAACGGTTCGTCCTTCTCACACACTACTGAGCGCGGAAACCTTCGGCAGGACGAAGACGTGCAGCGTAGGCGCTCGGGATGATTGTCGCGACCAAACAGATGACAATGGCGATCGTCCCAGTGATCACGAATTCGAGGGGACGAACCTGCACGGGTAGTCGCGAGATGAAGTAGACCTTGGGGTCCAAGGGAAAACCATAGACCAGGAGTCCCTTGCAGACGGCCAAACCAAGAAGCAAACCGAACGACGTGCCAAGGATGCCGATAATGCCGCCTTGGTAAAGAAAGATCCGCAAGATCTGCCCATCGGTGGCGCCCATCGCTTTGAGCACCGAGATCTCTTTGGTCTTGTCGAGTACGACCATGATGAGCGTGGCCACGACGGTGAAAGCAGCGACGACAATGATGAGCGCAAGCACGGCGCTCATCAGGATCTGTTGAATCAAGAGGGCGGTGAAGAGACCGTGGTTGAGCTCTTCCCAATCCATCGTGTGATAGAGGCCGCTCGCGAGTTGAATGCTGATCTGCTTGGCGATCTTCTTGGCATCGTCAATGTCATCGACCTTCATCTCGACGCCTGTGACCGTGTCGCCTTGATCGTAGAACGCTTGAGCTTCGTACAAGTCGGTGTAGACGAGCTTCGAGTCGTATTGGTCGAAGCCAGCCTCGAAGAGGGCGATGACGCGGAAGCGTTTGGCCACGGGCGGCTTGAGCGATCCACCAGAATACGAATAACCAATCGTTGGAGACGTGACGGTAACGCAATCGCCGAGATCGAGCTTCAACGTTTTGGATAGAGATGTGCCAATGACGATGCCTGGGAGTTTGGCGACGAGGGCTGGATCAGAACAGACGTCGGGATCGACCTCCGCGGGAACCTCGTCTTCATCAGGGAGAACGCTGGCGTAACCGCCATCAGGTTCGACGTCGCCCTCGGGGCCGGCATCTTCAGGAACGCCGGCATCGAGTTCGTCGATCACATCCGTGACGCGTGGTTCGCTCTTTTCATCTTTGCGAAGTTTGTCCGCGGGTGTGGCCTCGAGTGCTGCGATCGCATCGATGGTGGGTTCGTCGTCTTTCTTGTCGTCTTTCTTGTCGTCTTTGCCCGCGTCTTTTTTGGCGTCGCGCGCGGCTTCTTCTTTGCGTCGCAGGTCATCTTCGATCGCTTGTAGAAGACCAAACGTGCCGCCGTCCTTGGACAAACCCCCATCTGGGCGATCGTCCAAATTGGGTACAGGTGGCAAAAGAGGACTCGATTTGCGCTCGGGTGGTTTGGCGCCGGGGACGCGCAAACCTTCGAACGAACCTTTTTGAATCTGCTTCGGCAAGTCCAGGACGTACGGCGAGCCTTCGGGCATACCCACGCCGAGGCTCGATGAAGGCTCGACGCCTTTGAGCAATACGCCGGTGGCGGTGGCATCACCGTGGGTGAGCATCATGGGGTTGATGCTGAAAGGAGCCACGGCGCGAACACCTGGCACCTTGGCGACTTGCTCCATGATCGACCGATACTCACGGAAGTCCGTCGAGTATTTCAGGACGAGGACGTGAGCGTTTACTCCGAGGACCTTCTCGCGAAACTGCGCTTGAAAGCCTCCGGTTACACTCATGACGGTGGCCAGAGCAGCGACACCGAGCGTTACGCCGAGAATGGCGAACGCGGTGCCAACAGAGATGAATGCACGCTTTTTGCTCCCGAGATAACGGAGCGCGACCTCGAGGGGGTAGCCCATCTAGCGGGAGGCTCTAGCAGAGTCGGCGTACGGGAGCACGTGTCGATGCAAGAGTTGGCTGGACCAAGGGGTGGTTGGGTTCTGCGTGTCAGACGTGCTCAGATCTCTTCTCGGAGTGCACTTCGACTGCTACACTACAGCTGCCTTTTTATCCCCCTCGGCGAAACGCTTTTCATGCCGCCTAACGACCCCCCTGCCCCGCCGAAACCTCCCGCGGTTCCTGCAACCGCAGGGACGAGTGCATCTACGCCGCCCGCGACAGGCGCGAAGGTCGGTCCGTCAGTGCGTCCACCGACTGTTTCGCCGCGTCCTTTTGCGGGTTTGCCCAAGCCGGCCACGCCGCCTCCCGCACCGAAACCAGCGGCAGCTGCTCCGCCTCCTGCGCCTCCGACAAACGCTTTGCCGCCTGTGCCAGGACCGCCAAAATTGCCGTCGATTCCTGCTCCGGCCCCCGTAGCCAAGGCTGCGCCGCCTCCGGTCGCTCCGGCCAAACCGTCAACGCCGCCTCCGCCTGCCGTTGCAGCGACAAACCCGACCCCGAGCACGCCGCCCAAGGCTCCTTCGATCCCCGCGCCTCCGCCAACGATCTCCGTCGAAGAGAAATCGATGGATCTCGAGTTAGCTGCAATTGGTCTCGGAGATGCCACAGAACGCGCGCGGCTTGCCAAGTTTGCCGATGAAGTAGGGACAAACCGCAACAGCACGCCGGACGATCCTGCTCCGCGATCGCGAAGGATTGGCGAGACGGACATCCCGCCTCCGGCTCATGTGGATACCGAGCGCAGTCCGGGATCCAAAGATCCGTACATCGGGACAACCTTCGATCACCGTTACCGGATCGAAAAACTTCTTGGCGAAGGGGGCATGGGGTTTGTCTATCTCGCCCGGCACAAAGTGATCGACAAGAAAGTCGCGATCAAGTGCTGCGGGCCGAGATGGCCAAAGATCGCGAAATTCTCGAGCGTTTT
>DAOMZH010000514.1:0-7693 GCA_035437985.1 Polyangium sp. (in: bacteria)
GCATTGTCGACGCAATCAATACGGCCAATCCATTGATGGGCGTCGTGAACTTGGGCTTTGCCGTTCGCGAAGGAGATTGGTACACCGTCGGGCTCGAATCGGTGGGCGTGGCCGTGACGATTGCTGCGGTGATCGTGGGGAAGAAGCTGGGGGTGGGGAGCGTGAAGGGCAACAGTGCACGCAATCTGCACTTGGAGGCTGTTGCTGAACGAGATAGATTGGCGGCTGATTTGTCGCGGACTCGACATCCACCAGCAACGGTTGTTGGTGCGTACTCGCCAAGTTTGGAACGTGTCACCGCTGGTGCGAGTAAAGGCGGTGGCCTTGGATGCGCGGAGGGAGCATGTGCCAATGCTCTCGGAAATCCAGGAGATATTCAGTTTACAGAAGCGGTTAGGCCACGTACAGGAGACATCGTCCCAGTTTGTAAGAATTGCGAATCGACCTATGGCCGAGGGGCATTTCCCGATCCTGCGACGCGCTTTCGTAGCGACATGGAGAGGTAATCATGAATCGTGAAAAATCCCCTGAGGAAATTCACGGGTTGGAATATGACTGGCTCGCATGCGACGCGAACGGTTTCGTGGGGTTGTTCAGCACTGCCGGCGGCGGATATGCCCCCCGTGAATTCTTGCTCGATACCGAAGCGCACGATGAAGCACTCGACGCTATTTTGGAATTGCCCGCATCGACGGAAGCCCGCTTTGCGCCAAAGTTATTGCCGAACCTTCAGAATACGTGGCAATTGGTCGCTGAGCGGGGACTGTTTGCCTTTGATTCCGACTCGCATGGGGGACCGTATCGACAGGTTGCTGCGCCTGTCGTTCCAATCCAAATCGAAAAATTACCAGAACCGGTGCGTAAGCTGGTTGGTAGCATAAACCTGCAGCGTATTCGGTTTGATAGCCATTCAGTCATCTCCGTCGAGCTTTTGATCTGAACCTGGTAGCGGAGGTGGCAGCGGTAGCGCGGACCAGGAGGAGGTGGTAGGCTTCAGGGTGGAGATTCAGCGACGAAAAGCATGACGGCGCATGGCCAGCGGAAAAACCCCACCCAAGTTGGCGGCCGCCAGGTCTGGAGCCTTCGACCCTGCCAATTACGGCGTGCTGTTCATCGATTGACACAAATCCGCATCCAATCGACACATGCCGCCCACTTGCCAGCCCCTTCCACACCTCGCATTCGCTTCGTTCCCCACCGCCGCCCCCATTCTGCAATTCCCTGTCACCGCATCATCCACCAACGCATCCCTCCTGCACCTCACGTCACGCCCGTCGCCCACCGACGCACGCTTTCTGCAAGTCGCGGTCGCCTCGTCGGTCACCGACGCACGCTTTCTGCACGTCGTCTCACCCCCGTCAGTCACTCATACAACAAAATGCTTGCGCCTCGTGACCCCCTCCTCAAGCCTCGCCCACAATGCACCAGGAAATCGTCACCTCCTGAATCCTCCTCGAAGCCGATCCGTTGGTGACTCACCTTGCACCAGAGTTTGAAACCTTTTACCAACACAAATGGCTTCCCGTCGTGGCCCAGGAAACCAGGCTCACCCTGAAAGCCCATCGTACAGATGCGCTCATCGATGTGGCCGATCAAGACCTCGACGATTTCGTCGATGAATTGGATACCGTGCTTTTGCGCTTGGTGGGCAAAGAGCGATCGGATCCTTTGTATGCTTATTACTTCGGCAGAAAACGACCGCATGAATTAAAACGCCCTATTTTGGCCGGGCAGCTCCAAACCATGCGCGACTATGTTCAGCCATTAAAAACGGCGACGAATGCCGAATTGGCTACCCTCGGCGCACGATTGGAGACATTGATTGCGAATGCGGATGTCGCCGTGGCCCGGCAACATCGCGCCGCCGAATCCATTAAAACATTTCGGAATCTCGGCGAACGCAAAGTCTGCATTGATGAACTCAATGCTTTGCGCAAAGCGACCGCCGGCATATTGTCCGAAATGCCCCACAAGCACCCGGAAAAACGATTACCAACCGATTACGCCGATCGGTTTTTCAAACGCGCACCAAGGCGCGGAAAAAACGCCGCCAAAGAAATCACGTCCGCCAATCTCCAAGCCGATATCGCCGAACAAGAGCAAGTCTTGGCCGCCCTCAAAGCGCAATTGGAAGTTGTCTTGGCCAAAGAAGAAGCCGAAGCACGCGCCAAAGCCGAACTCGAAACATTACAATCGGAACTCGCCGCCGCTGAAAAAGCTGCCGCCGATGCCAATACCCGCATTGCCGCCATCAAAGCCAAAATGGGTTGAGCTCCGTTCCCAACGATTCCCCACAAGCCTCGCAACCTCATCAGCCCGCTTCGCATCCAACCACCCGTCGTCGCAAAACGGGCTAACACTCGCGCCAATCCCCGACTAGCGTGACGGCGTGGCCAACTCGAAGAAAAAGAAAGACGCTCCGGTGGAACAAACCAAGGGCACCACCATTCGCAAGCTCTTCGGCACAGACGGGGTTCGCGGTACCGCCAATGAACCCCCGATGACGCCCGAAATGGCATTGCGCCTCGGACGAGCCATAGCGTTCGTCGCGCGCCGAGGAAAAACCCGCAAAGTTCGCGTCGTCATTGGCAAAGACACTCGTTTGTCCGGGTACATGTTCGAAACGGCCATCGCTTCGGGCATCTGTGCCATGGGCGGACATGTGATGTTGAGCGGCCCCATCCCCACACCTGCCGTCGCGCAGTTGACACGGAGCATGCGTGCAGATGCGGGGATCGTCATCAGCGCCAGCCACAATCCGTATGGCGACAACGGAATCAAAATCTTCGGGCCCGATGGATTCAAACTGCCGGACGCCGAAGAAGCCGAAATCGAGCGCTTGATGGACTCGGACGCACTCGACGAGATGCGCGTGACCGGTGCGGGGATAGGTGGAGCAACACGCCTCGAAGATGCGCGAGGTCGCTACGTCGTCTTTTGCAAGAACACGTTCCCCGCACATTTGTCGCTCGAAGGTTTGGACATCGTCGTGGATGCAGCCCACGGAGCAGCCTATCGCGTGGCCCCAGCAGTGTTCACCGAGCTCGGGGCCAACGTGCATTCGTTCGGGGTTCGTCCAAACGGACGCAACATCAACCGTGATGCGGGAGCTCTACATCCCGAGCACGTGGTGAACGAAGTGGTGCGTCGGCAAGCGTCGCTGGGCATTGCGCTCGATGGCGATGCGGACCGGGTGATCATGGTCGACGAGAAAGGTCAAATCGTCGATGGGGACGCGATCATGGCGCTTGTGGCGCGGAGCCTCATTCGTCAAGAAAAACTTCCGCATCGCACGGTGGTGAGTACGGTCATGTCAAACCTGGGCCTCGAGCGAGCGATCGCTGAGGAACGTGGGCAGGTCTTGCGCACGGCGGTTGGGGATCGTTACGTGGTCGAAGCGATGCGGGCGGGTGGATATTCTTTCGGCGGTGAACAATCTGGGCATCTCATCTTTTTGGATCACGCGACGACGGGTGATGGAATCGTTGCGGCGCTGAAGGTCTTGTCGATCATGCTCGAGAGTGGAAAGCCGCTGTCGGAGCTGGCGTCGAAGGCGATGCAGCGGGTGCCGCAGGTACTCGAGAACGCGACGTTCCCACGGCGAGTGCCGGTCGAAGCGATGCCGAGGATGCAGGCGGAGGTCGCGCGGATCGAGAAGAAGATGGGACAAACGGGGCGGGTGCTCGTGCGCTGGAGTGGGACGGAGCCGAAGCTGCGGGTGATGGTGGAAGGCGAAGATGCGGCGACGATCGAGCGGTACGCGAGAGAGATCGTCGCTGCGGCCACGCGGGACATCGCCGCGCTCTGAGCACAGCGCCACGCGTTGACTGTTTCAGCTCAAACGATTGGAGGTCGAAGGATTCTTCTCTTTCGATCCCGCGAGCCATCCAAAGACGACGACCCCGGCCAAGTTGGCGAACATATCGGCAAAGTCGAAGGTTCTTGCCGGCGAAAAGGCTTGCGCGCATTCGTCGATCGTTGCGCACAGACCCACGATGAACGGAGCCGCGGGCAGGTTCAGAAACTTCATGCGCGCATCGCCAGAAGCCTTGCGGGCGAGGAAGGAAGCGCCGCCGAGGAGCAAGAAGTGGAGGAGTTTGTCGATGTGCGACGAGCCGACGAGGGCGGAAACGTGCAGACGTTTGGTGTACGCCGCGGCCGAAATCAGGCCCAAGATGAGCACATAGACGACCAGGACGAACTTCCAAACGCGTGTTGAGTTCAAGGTCGACTCCGAAATGGCAAAAGGCGCCGCGGGTTTCGCGACGCCTTTTTTCTCTCCAGGTTCATCGAGTGGAGCTGAGGGGGATCGAACCCCTGACCTCCTGACTGCCAGTCAGGCGCTCTCCCAGCTGAGCTACAGCCCCGGTGGTTCCAAGAGGGGGCAGGTTCTACAGCGATCTTTGGAGGTTGTCTCGAACTTTTTTGGATTTTTTTGGTGGGATGAACGACTGAACTTGTGGGAAGTGCAGCCGCTCAGAACCCCATGAGTTTGGCAATGTAATACTTCATTGTTTCCGTCGTACCGCCGCCAATGCGGAACAAACGTTGGTCGCGCCAAGCTCGGGCAATGGGGAAATCTTCGATATAGCCCCAGCCGCCGTGGAATTGGAGGCACACATCGGCGACTTCACTGGCGACGTCACCTACGAATACTTTGGCCATGGAGATGTATTTGACGGTATCGAAACTAATCGGGCCTTTTTTGACGTAGCGCTCGTCGTTGTACCGATCGACGCATTGATACACGAACGCTTTGGCTGCTTCGGCCTTCGTATACAAATCGACGAATTTGTGTTGCCACACTTCGCGCTTGATGATGGGTTTGCCGAAGGTCGTCCGCTCGCGACCGTAATTGACGGAATAATCGAGCATGCCGAAAGCCCCGGCCACGGCACTGACGGACGCAATGAGCCTTTCGCTTTGGAAGTTTTGCATCAGGTACATGAAACCCTGATTTTCTTCGCCCAGAAGATAACGTTTGGGAATCCGAACATCTTCGAGGAATAGCTCGGCCGTATCGGATGATTTGTTGCCGATTTTCTTGAGCTTTTTCGAGACGGAAAAACCCGGCAGGTTGGTCGGGACCAAGAAAAACGAACAACCATGCGCGCCGCGATCGGGTGTGGTCTTCGCAAGCAACGTGATGTAATCGGCGCGGGTGCCATTGGTGATGAAGGTTTTTTGCCCACTGATGACGTAATCGTCACCGTCTTTCCGCGCAAACGTGCGAATGCCCGCAACGTCGCTGCCCGCACCTGGCTCACTCACGCCCAAAGAAATGATCTTATCGCCCGCAAGTACTGGTTTTAGGATTTCTTCGATTTGTTCTTTCGTGCCCAAATCACTAATGACCGGTGTGGCCATATCGCTTTGCACGAGCAGACCCATGACGACCCCGGCCAATTTGGAGCGCGGCAATTCCTCGGCTTTGGCCGCACTAAACCAATAATCTTGTCCCATTCCGCCGTGTTCTTCCGGGAAATGCGCTCCGAAAATCCCCAGCTCCCCGGCCCGCTTGAAAACCCAATTCGGAAATAATTCGTCCGCCTCCCATTGCTCGGCATGCGGCGCGAGTTCCTTCTCCGCAAAAGATCGGACTGTCTTTCGGAATTGCTCATGTTCCTCGGTGAAGGCCTGCCACATGACGTTGACTCTCCTGAAATTGGGCGCGATGGGCCGCGCGACGAGAGATAATTCGTACACGAAACATCTCGGGATGCAAGAGGCAGAATTGTGGGGTAGCACCCGTTCACCTGAACACACGTGTGCCCTGGATGGACTCTGCTAGTGTGCGGCCCTCGTTCGAAATGCGGCTCCTCATTCTCTCGCGAAACCCAACGCTCTACTCCACCAGCCGACTGGTCTTGGCGGCGCGCTCGCGCGGTCATGACGTGACGGTGTTCGACCCCTTGGATCTGCAGATTGTCGTGTCGAAAGGTCGACCGGTTTTGCTGCACGAAGGAAACGCGGTGACGAAGTTCGATTTGGTGATTCCGCGCATCGGCGCGAGCATCACGAACTATGGGCTCGCGGTGGTTCGTCAGTTCGATTTGATGGGTATTCCGGTGCTGAACAGTGCGGTTTCGATCGCGCGTAGCCGGGACAAACTGCGGGCGCTACAGCTCTTGAACCGCAAGCACATCGAGGTGCCGACGACGATTTGTGCGCGGAGTCCGGCGGGGGTGGATTCAGCGCTCGCGCTGGTTGGTTGTCCGGCGATCGTGAAGTTGCAACAGGGGACGCAGGGCATTGGGACGATGATTGCGGAGACGCCGCAAGCGGTGCACTCGCTGCTCGAAACGCTGTGGGCGATGGGTCAGGACATCGTGCTTCAGGAGTACGTGCGGGAGTCGAAGGGGCGCGACATTCGGGTGATCGTGGTGGGTGGCAAGGTGGTCGCGTCGATGCGTCGCGTGGCCAAACCCGGTGAATTCCGGTCGAATTTGCATCGTGGCGGCAAAGGCAACCACGTAAAACTGCTTCCGGCGTATCGCAACGCTGCTGTTCGAGCGGCGAAAGTGATGGGGCTCGAAGTCGCGGGCGTGGACATGCTCGAGGCGAAAAAGAAGCCGAAGATCCTCGAAATCAATTCCTCGCCAGGGCTCGAAGGGATTGAACGAGCGAGTGGTGTGGACGTTGCTGGGGCGATCATCGAGTACGCGGAGAAGTTTGTCGCGGAACAAGGACGGATCACGCAGCGCGAGCTCGACATTCGGATCAACAGCGTCATTCACGACGAACGCAAGCCTCCACGTAGCTCGCGCAGCAACGGGCGAGCGCGAGGGGAAGCGACGTGAGTTTGCGCGTCGAACGTTCGGATACGACGATTGTCCTGACGATCGATCGTCCGCATACGCGTCACGCGCTGGATGCGGATTTGGCGCGACGTTTGGCGGAGGCAGCAGCCGAAGCAGAAGCGGATACATCGGCCCGAGCGATCGTGTTGACGGCAACGGGGGATGAATCGTTTGTCTCGGGCGGAGACTTGAACGAGATCGCCAAGCACGTGCGTGAGGGTGGAGGACCGGGGCCGGTGCTCGACATGTACGAGCCGCTGTCGGTGCTGGAAACAGGGCCTTTGCCGGTGATTTTTGCGATTCAGGGCGACGTGTACGGGGGCGGGTGCGAGCTGATTTTGCTGGGCGACATGGTGTTCATGGAGAGTCACGCGAGCCTTGCATTTCGCCATGCGCGAATGGGTTTGTCCCCGGCGTGGGGTGGGATCACGCGGCTCCTCGAACGGGTGGGACCGCTGGAGGCCGCGCGGCTTTTGTTCACCGCGGAGAAGGTTGGAGCGGAGGAAGCGTTGCGCATCGGTCTTGTGGGTGATGTGGTTCCAAAAGGACAATCGCTCGCGCGGGCGCTCGAACGGGCGGCGGTGATTGCAAAGGCCTCGCGGACGGTGATTGCGGCGCAAAAACGAGCCTTGTTGGCCGTGCGCAAGGCGCGACGACAGAACTCGATCGAGCTCGAGCGGGCGGTGTTCGCCGAGCTTTGGGCCGGACCGGCGCATCAAGCGGCGATCGATGGGTTTTTCCGAAGGCGGGGTTGAGGGACAAACCGAGGCCGGGGCCCGGGACCTGCACCCTCGCTTCGCGCGCTAACAAGCGCGCTACGCGACTCTTTGTTTTCGATGGGGGCTCGCAGGCGGCTCTTTAAGTCCTTTGGGCTACGCCCAAAGGACGAGCCG
>DAOMZH010000515.1:0-7692 GCA_035437985.1 Polyangium sp. (in: bacteria)
GTTCCGGATGCGGGTGGGGTGAGTGGCGTGCCGGAACATTCGACAATGACGCCCCCAGAATTGCCGCCTTGTCCGCCTTGACCGCCGGAGCCTCCAACGCCGCCT
Source organism: Polyangium sp. (in: bacteria) (assembly GCA_035437985.1). Taxonomy (GTDB): domain Bacteria; phylum Myxococcota_A; class Polyangia; order Polyangiales; family Polyangiaceae; genus Polyangium. The sequence continues at coordinate 106 of DAOMZH010000515.1, forward strand.
CCAGCGCCGCCTTGCCCCGCTTGTCCCCCGCCTTGTCCCCCGTCGCCACTTGAGCTGCCATTGCTGCTGCTCGAGTTTGCTGATGTGGACGATGTGTCGCTGTTGACGGGTTCGGCGCAGCTCGCGGCAAAAACGGCCAAAGAACTGGCGAACGCGGTCAAGTAGATGGATGTGAGAGCGGTGTTCAAGCGAAGCCTCTTCATGCGGTCATGGTACGTGAAGAAGTGCGTGTGTGCATGACTTGGGTGGAAGTCATCGACGCGCCGGATGTCGCTTGTTAAAGAAGCGTGCATGAAGATCTTCATCGATTCGGGTGATCTCGCTGAGATCAAAGACGCGCAGGCGATGGGTGTGGTCGACGGGGTGACGACGAACCCGTCCTTGTTGGCAAAGGCCGGAAAACCCACGCGAACGGCGATTGCCGAGATATGTGCCGTCGTGGATGGACCGATTTCGGCCGAAGTCGTGTCGACCGATTTCGAGGGCATTCTGCGTGAGGGCCGGGAGCTTGTGCAGATTCACAAGAACGTCGTGGTCAAAGTGCCGCTCATCGAGGATGGGCTGAAAGCGGTGCGGGTTTTTACGCAAGAAGGAATCAAGACCAACGTCACGTTGTGTTTCTCGGCGCCGCAAGCCTTGCTCGCCGCCAAAGCCGGCGCGACGTACATCTCGCCGTTTGTCGGGAGAATCGATGACATTGCGGGTGATGGAATGGATCTGATTGGTCAAATCGTGCAGATCTACAAAAACTACAATTTCGCGACGGAAGTTCTGACCGCGAGTGTGCGACATCCGGTGCATTTCGTGCAGGCGGCCATGATTGGGGCTCATGTGGCGACATTGCCGCTCAAGGTCATCAAGCAGCTTCTGAAGCATCCCCTCACGGACTTGGGCTTGGCCCAGTTCCTCGCCGACGCGAAAAAGATTCCGCAAGCTTGATGCGCACGGCGATGACCAAGACAAACCAGGCGTCGACGAAGCGCGCGACGACCAAAAACGCTGCGATTTCCAAGCCGCCGAGCATCGTGGACGTGACGACCCGTGGTGGGCCATTTGCGGGTGTTTCCACGGCCGTAATTCGGCGGCGCGCCGAGAAAATGCTCGAACATCTCGATCTTCGCGGGGTCGAGCTCAGCGTGGCTCTTGTGGGTGATGCTGCCATTCACGAGCTGAATCGAACGTATCGGCACAAAGACAAACCCACCGACGTGCTTTCATTTCCGCTGCACGAACGACCGGCGGGTTGGAAACCAAAAGGGGCCCGAGGGGCAGAAATTGGGGCGGGTTTTCCGTTTGACGGGCCGATGGGCGACGTAATCCTGTCGATTGACACAGCGCGCCGTCAGGCAGAAAGCGCCGCTCGCCCGCTTTTGGACGAGCTCACCATGCTTTTGGCCCACGGTTTATTGCATCTTCTTGGTTACGATCATCGCACCAATGCCGAAGATCGTGAAATGACTGCGCGTACTCGGGAACTCGAAGCAGCCGCCTCGACGCAAAGAAAAAAAGATTTTGCACGTCCGTGACGTGATTTGCCCTTGCCCGACCCCAATTCGCCTGTTAAACGGTGCGCCGCTCGTATTCGGGACGTTTTCGATACGAGTCAATTTCGAGCGACCGTCTCGCATTCCGCGGTCGTTTTTGAGGAGGACAGGATGCCCTCAAACAAGCTGACCAAAGCCCAGATGGTGGCTGCTCTCGCCGAGAGCACGGGTCTGGAAAAGAAGTCTGTGAACGGCGTAATCGATGCGCTTTCGACGCTCGTGGCCAAACAACTCGGACCCGAGGGTCCTGGCGAGGTTACCATTCCGGGGCTCGTCAAATTGAAGGCGAAGGCCATTGCGGCGACCCAAGATCGTCAGGGTGTCAATCCTTTCACCAAGGAACCCATGACCATCAAGGGCAAGCCGGCGAGCCGCAAGGTGCGTTCGGCACCCGTCAAGGCGCTCAAAGACCAGCTCACTGGTTGATGCGCTCCATCGATTCTTCGACCTGACGAATCAATACCTCGAATGCATTCCTCCTCCGGCCTAGCCGAATGAAGTCTGTATTCGTCGTCGCCACCTAGGAAGAGACGTCTCATTGCGGACATTCGCTGATTTCGCGTCAGCGATGTCGGCAATGAGACCTCGAATCCTTCACAAAGAGCCAGCTCGAGTTTCATCGCTCGGGCTGGCTTTGTTTTTTCCTCCAATCGTATTTGTAGCCAATTTCTCATTGGAGGAATTTCTCCGACCCCGCCAAGCAAATATCCCTACGGCCACCACCAATAATCCAGAAATTGGTGCATCGCCCCAACGCCCATACACCGTCAACTCGCCATTTCCGAGTTGCGGGGTCGTCATCATCGTGCTCGCGGCCGACGATTCGTCTCGTAAAACTTCGCGACCCTGATCATCCACCCACGACATCACCCCCAAGTTCACCGACCGCACCAAATGAATGCGATGCTCGATCGCGCGCATTCGCGCTAGACGGGCGTGCAGTTCCGGCTCGGCTGAACCCAAGAACCACGCATCATTCGTCACGTTCACCAGCAAGTTCGGTCGAACTTCCCGGGCGATCCGCCGACCTACGTCCGTGAGCGTGTCTTCGTAGCAGTTGAGCACGCCAAACCGCACTTGCTCTCCCGCGTGATCGAGCACGAGCGCCCGCGCGTCAGTGCCCGGAACCAGACCTCCGCTCTTCTGAAAAATCCGCCGAAGAAACGGCAAATACGCACCAAGGGGTATCGTTTCGCCAAACCACAACAGCTCGAGTTTGTCGTAGGAAGGTTGCAACGTTCCATCCGCCGTGACGATCGTTGCCGAGTTGCGACTGTTGCGTTCGAACTGGCCACCGCCGACGCTCTTCGGTTTTTCATTCGTGATGAGTCCGAAGAGAACAGGGCCATGAAGTTCGGTGCCGAGGATCGAAAAGGCTCCACGTGGACCGTGCGTAGCGCCGTAGTCGAGCGCGTAGGGGTAAGCTGCTTCAGGCCAAACCGTGAGATCAGTTCCTTGCGTTTCCGCCTGTTTCGTCAGCATTTGCAGGTTGCGCAAGATGCTCGCGTGATTCTTGGGGTCCCAACGATCGAGGGGTCCAACGGCTTGGTTCACGAGTGCCACACGCATCTTCCGCGACGAACTCGAGCTGCTCGAAAGCGAAGCCATCCGCCAAGCGCCGTACAGCGCGATCGCAGCAAGTAGTGTCGCAGCCGCGAAGGCCGGAACGAGGATGGTTTGTCGTGGCTGCTGCGTCCGACGTTCGGCGTCGAGCGCATTTTTGGCAGCTCGCGCCATGAGAGCCGTGATGATCGCAAAGAGCACGGAGACTCCACGTTCACCGATGAGATCAGCGAGCTGCACCAGGCACGTCCACGGACAAACGATACCTGCTGGGGTCCACGCAAAGACCGACGGCAGCGTTACCGTGATCAACATCCCCCCAGCGAAAGCTAGTTCGAGCGGGGCCCGAGCTCGACGTTGCACCAGGTTTGTCACGGCTGCTCCAATGCCCCACAGCAGTGACTGAGCTGCCGCAAGCAACACCAGCGCGACGGTGCCTGCGGCGAATCCGAGCGGCGTGAAACGATCGACGACGCTCGGCACGAAGCGCATGCCGACAACACCGGCAGCGGTTCCCCACGCGACACCGCGACCCAGTGCTCGAACAGCCGAAGGAGCATCGTCGAGCGCGAAGGCGAGCATCGCGAGGCCCACGAAGAGGGCGGGATAGATGTTGGTGGGAGGTGTGGCGAGAGCCGCGATGGCGCCGCCAAACAAGGCTACGAGTAGGTTCTGGTAAGGGCGGAGTCGTTCCATGCGAGTCGCTCGAGAGCTGACGAAGTTGGTTCTACCTCGCGCGATGGCTCAGGGCGACTCGATGGGCGCAGATTGTTTGGGATCAAAGAGGAGAGCAGGAGTGGGTACGTCGAGAAAAACGGCTCACCACCAGAGGGTCAAGCCCCCGCGGAACAGGCCGCCACCGGACTTGTTGGTGGTTTGTCCCGACGCAGGATCGTAATACTCGGGCATTTTCTGCGTGTCGCTCGTCGCGTGTTGGCCATGGTGATCACCGTCATCATCGATGTCCGTGCGGCTGCGCATGAAGCCGAGGACATCGACGTTGAAGGACAAACGCTTGGACAAACGGAACTCGAGGCCGATACCGAGTTGGCCACCGAAATACTTGTAATCAGCGGAGTAGCCGCCGCTATTGTTTGCCGCGAGCAACGAGCTGGGCGTGTCGGAAGTGACCGAAGCACGTGACCAGTTCACACCGCCGATGACGTAAAACTGCGAGCGGCTGCGCGGATTGAAGTACCACATGCCGTTCAAGGAAAACGGCGTCTCGACGCGTTCGAACCCGTTGAAATCGGTTCCGCCGACGATGTCGAAGCCAGCGTCGAAGGCAAACCGAGCCCACGGCCGATATCGCAAGCTCACGCCAAACCCGCCCATGCCCGCATCACGTGACGGGGCCACGCTGCTCGTGCCGTCACCGCCAAACCCAATGCCTTGCAAGCGGGCATTGAGACCCCATTCAGATTGCCAACCTCGTTGGATTGGACGAACCGTGGTCGTGTTTCGAACGTACGTCTTACGCACGACGACAGGGGTTCGATGAATGTGCCTCACGGGCGGAGGTGCTTTGCGAATGACGCGTGTTCCACCGGGCGCAATGATGATGATTTGCGGCGGAGGACTCGCGGTTTGTCGCGGTTGATAAACCACGACGGGTGGTGGCATGCGGCCATCACGAGATTCGGAGGGAGCAGTTCGTTCTTCTGGAACAGGCAACGAATCTGCAGGAGGCGGCGGGGCAATCGCGTCGGCTTCGGGAGCAGCTTCACGCGATGGTGAGGCTGCATCGTCTGCCTGGCAAAACCACGCGCCTGTCGGACAGGCTTCTTGCGCAATCGCAGTGAGCGGGAAGCTCAATGTTGCGGCCACAATCAAAGCAGGGGTCAAGTAGCGGCGCATGGGACAACTCCTCGTTTGTACTTGCAGCCTAGCAACCGGAATGCCATCGGCCAGGCACGCTTGACAGACGTAATGCTTGTGATCTCGTTCCAAACTTCGTGCATTGTCCGCCACGGAGGGCTGTGAGCGATTGTTCACACGTCGCCGAAAGCCCACCGCAGCATCAGGATACCCCACGTCCCATGGCGAAAGCAGCCCCGAAACATCGACGTTCTCACGCATTTTCGACCGTTGCTCTCCGCCCCATCGAACCATGAGTGCTCCTACTATGAAATCCGTGCCCGTAGCCCTATCGAAACCAGCTGCAATCGACGGGCGTCGAGGCAACCCTCCAAAAGTCACCCTGAAAGCTGGTCACGTTCGACCCGTGTGGACGGGACATCCATGGGTTTTTGCGCAAGCTATCGCGCAAATTGAGGGCGGAGCCGTCGCCGGCGATGAAGTCGTCGTCGTCGATCCGCGAGGTACCGTGCTCGGCCACGGCCTCTACACCCCGCGATCCGCCATCCCCGTCCGAATGTTCACACACGACGACACGCCCATCGATGGCGCCTTGCTTCGTCGACGTCTCGAACGCGCGATACAACACCGTCGCGACCTCGGCTTCCCAAGTTCGGCCCACGGGCACGAAACCAACGCGTATCGATTGGTTCACGCCGAGGGAGACGGACTGCCAGGACTCGTCGTTGATGTCCTGGGCGACGTCCTCGTCGTGCAGATTGGAACGATCGGAATCAAACGCCGCGAGGGACTCGTCTTCGATGTCCTGTCGGAAGCACTCTCGCCGCGCGCCATCATCGATCGCACATCTGCTCAGCTTGCGAACATCGAAGGATTCGAACCCGGCGCGGGGGTCGTTCGTGGTGACACATCGCTCGATCGGCTCAGTTTCGTCGAGCGCGGCTTGCGTTACGAGATTCCCCTCGCTCTCGGACAAAAGACAGGGTTTTACCTGGACCAACGAACGTTACGCGCCCGTATCGAACAGTTGGCTCAAGGCAAACGTGTTCTCGATGCATTCTGCTTTGTTGGGACATTCGCGATGGCCGCAGCTCGTGGAGGAGCGACGGAAGTCGTCGCCGTAGACGAAAGTGCACTCGCGATCGAAGTCGGCGCCGAATGCGCGCGCAGCAATGGCCTCGCCCATCGCATCCATTTCGAGCGTTCCGATTCTCGCAAGGTGCTCACCCGCGCATCTCAACAAGGTGGATTCGATCTCGTCATCTGCGATCCACCCAAGTTGTCACCCACGCGTGGATCAAAAGACGGAGCTCTTGGCGCCTACCGCGCACTCGTTGCTGCAGGGTGCAAAGCAACGCGCACCGGGGGAATCTTCGTGATGTGCTCGTGTTCGAGTGCGATCACGCTCGATGATCTCACCCGAGCCCTCGCGCTCGGAGCACGTGAAGCGCGGATGCATGCGGTCGTTTTCGATCGGCATTTCCAAGGCGCGGATCATCCGGTGAGTGCAGCGTTTCCCGAAGGTCTCTACTTGAAGAGTCTCATCGCGCGGCTCGAGGCTTTGTGATGGAGACACTGCGCCCGTTCGCAGCGCTCTCCGTTGAAGAAGCTCGAGGTTTGCGAGGGTTGGTCTTCGATCTCGATGACACGGTGCTCGATCATGGCGCGTTGACCGAGGTTGCGTATTCGGCTCTTTTTCGCCTTCGCGAATCGGGTTTGCGCCTTGTGGCGTGTACAGGGCGACCCGCAGGTTGGTCCGAGGTGCTTCTGCGTCAATGGCCCATCGATGCTGCGGTGGCCGAGAATGGAGCCGTGGCTCTCATCAAAGAAACTCGAGAGGGAGGAGCCAATCGAATCGTCACGTTGTTCCCGACAAACATGGCGGAAACATCGGGTGAGCGCGACGAACTTTTGGGTTTGGCGCGGCAGCTCGTCGCGCGTTTTCCTGATGCTGATTTGGCCGATGACAACGCCGCACGTTGGACGGACGTCACGATCGACATTGGCGAACATCGAAAAGTTGGAGCTGAAACGATATCGGCGATGCGGGCTGAAACTCAGGCTCGAAATGTGTCGACCTTCGTTTCGAGCGTGCACTTGCACTTGTCGTTCAGTACGGCGGACAAGGCCTCGGGGACATTGCGGCTGCTCGAAGAACGGTTTGGCGAGTCAAAGGATGTGGCGTGTCGTGTGAACGCGTTCGTGGGGGACAGTGGCAACGATGCGAGCGCTTTTGCGACATTTCAGACGACGTTTGGGGTTGCGAACGTACGCAAGCATTTGGCGTCATTGTCCAAGCCTCCGAAATTCGTGATGAAACAGGCGATGGGTTTGGGTTTTGCCGAGTTGGCGTCTGGTTTGACCGCACTTCGTGGGGTTGATGGTGACCAGAAGCAGAGCGGGTGAGGTATCGAAGTTCGTGACCGTGGTCACGATGTAGGAGAACGTGGGGGCATTTTCGTCAAGGAACGCATGACAAATCTTTTCAGGATTCGTTATCTTCGCTTGGCCGCAGTGGCTCTTCGCTCTGCAACGTGCATAAACTAGCGGCTCAGCAACGAGATCGAGGTGTGGCCGCGGGTTGTTCACCGAAGCGGTTCCACGTGGATCGGCGCATGTTCATCGGTTGAATGGCATCTCGCACCCCCGCTCCTGGCGCAAT
>DAOMZH010000516.1:0-7685 GCA_035437985.1 Polyangium sp. (in: bacteria)
GTCTTCGCCGCCGCTTGAAACTCCCACGCGGCACGCAACAACTTCCCCCGACCGTTCCGATCCCCCGTACCCGTCGCGCTCCGCATTCCCCCCGTACGCCGAATCACCATACGCGCCGCGCCAGCGTCTCCGGACACCGTTCCGATCACTCTTACGCGTCGCGTTTTGGCGTCCCGACGTACGCCGAGTCACCAAACGCGTCACGCAAAGGCTTCCCGACACCCTCGCGATCGCCGTTGCCCGACGAGTTCATGCCGCTTCGCACTCCTTGGATGCCCCAATCCCGCCAAGATCGTGCTTTCCACGAAGCTTGCGGCCCGGGACTACAAAAAATTTTCCCTTCTTTCCGGAAATCTGCCACTGTCCCTACAGTTTCGACGCGGAGGGTGACCAATCATGCGCATGTTGGGTGTAGATTCGGCGTTGGCTGCATTTCGGTGGGACTTGGTGTATTTGTTGGCCCAATTAACCACGGACGATCGACCGGGCGTGACCGACTTGGCGCCGCCAGTGCAAACGGGCCTCGAGGAATTAACCGCGACGCGCGATTCATTCGAGGAAGCGCAAGGTGCAGCAGTCGTATCGTCGGCGATGGTCAACAAGCGCGACATGGGGCGCGACCGAATCATCATGCAAATGGGGGGAGTGGCTCGAGCGACCCAGGAAATGGTATACAAGCAATTGTTTCCGCGGCTCAATCCCACGAAAACGACGCGCCTCGGCATTGATGAAGAAACAACCGAAGTACGGCGATTGCTTGGCGAATTGAATTCGCTCGACGAACGGCATCCTTTGCGCGTGGCGTATGAAACGAGTTTGGCGCAGGCGCAATCGGCGTTGCAAGTGGCGAAGACGCACGACAACGAAGCGGAAGTGACCTTGACGTTGGAGCGATCGAATGTGCGCCGCGTGAAAATGAACATCGATCGTTTGCGCTTGGAAACACACGGCAAGTTATTGGCCCTGCTCAAGGACAAGGCGGAAGCGGATGCGTTTTTCCGGCCTACGCAATCGGCACCGGGACAAACGAAAGAGGCCGAGGGGGGCGAGTTGGGCGAATGAGGGCGTAGTCCTTCATTTTGCACGAGTGGTATTCCCGTCACGCTCGGGACAAATCCCCTAATCCACATTTCCCTTTACTTGCCCGACATCTCGTGCATTCATTCTGCTCGAGATCATGCTCGACAGTCAGCACCACTTCAGCCATCGATCCTCCGCCGCAAAGGTTTCCTTGCCCCATTCTTTGGCCCGCCTGATGCTTTGGCTCGTCGTTCCAATGCATATTGTCGTCTGCCAAGCCTCCGCCCCGCGTGATTCGCCATTGCCCGAGCCCGAAGCAGATGCCGGAACGATGGTGGCTCCAGATGCCGGCGATGCGGCGGACGGTTCCGAAATGAACGACGACGCCGGAATCGACGCAATGGTCGTGGACAGCGGTGAACCCTTCGATGCCGGACCTGATCCGTGTGGCGAAGTGCTGCAATTCGGGCCGGTTTTCCCTGACATTGTGGCGCGATGGTCAACGCAGGACGCTCTTGGCGGATGGCCGCACGATCCGGTCGTATTCGTCGGCAGTTCGTCCATTCGGCGCTGGGAAAACTTGGCCCGAACGTATTCGGACTATTCGCCTCTGCAACGCGGGTTGGGCGGAGCGCAGCTGGGCGAAGTTGCCTATTACGCGCATGACTTGGTTGGGCGACACAATCCTCGCGCCATTGTGCTTTATGCCGGAACGAACGATGTCGATGCGGGGGTGGCTCCGAATGTCGTGGTGGATCGATTTCGCTGTTTTCGTTATCGAATTGGGCAAGAGCTCGGATGGACGCGGCCCATTGTCTTCCTTGGCCTGACGCCAAATCCGGCGCGGTGGAATCAATGGCCCAATGCCCGAGCCGTCAACGAAGCCATTGCGGGCATTGCCGCCCTGGATCCAGCCGTGCATTACGTGGACGTGGCGACGCCATTTCTGGCTACGGGCTCCCCTCCAAGCTCGACGCTCTTCGTTGCCGATCAATTGCACCTGAGCGCTGCTGGTTATGCCTTGTGGAACGAGGCCCTTCGGCCAGTCGTGGAAAGCGTCACGTCACCTACGCCTATCGCGGGTCCGGCGAATCCTGCTTTGCCTGCGGGAACTCGGGTGCTGGTGGACTTCGGCCCGAGCAATCCCGACGATGGAGAAATGACCCCGTCGCCTGATTATTTGGGACAACATTGGAACAATTGGCACGCGATTGACGGGGGCCTGGGGGTTCTTCCGGGCGAGCAACTCGTGGATTTGGTCACGACGAGTGGTGCAGCAACGGGGATCGATTTGGTGATTGCGGGTGGGTTTTCCGGCAATGGGCGCGCGAATGGAGGATTGGTTTGGCCTGATGGGGCAAAGCTCGGGAATTTGGCCGTGGGCAGTGCGACGGGCGATTTCTTTTACACGGATGGTCCGGATCAGCCGGGGGCGTTGTTTTTACGAGGGCTCGATCCGGCAAAGTCCTATACCTTGCGGCTGTTTGCGGCGCGCGAAGATCTGGAGGTGCGCGTGACGCGATATACGATAACGGGGGCCAGTTCGGTTACGGATACGTTGCAAACGACGGGACCTGGAGCCGGAGCCGCGGGGGCCAATACGAACGACGATACGATTGTGGTGTTTCAGAACGTCAAACCCGACGCTTGGGGCCATCTGTTCATTGACGTAGCCATCGAATCGGGGGCGTATGGGTATCTTTCGCTGGTCGAGCTCATGGTTGAATAAGGACGCGTCAGGTACGAAACACGTCCGCGAGGTTTGCGGCATCCACGGCGGCGTCGAGCCATTGGTTCAGGGCTTCACGGACCTTGACACGTACGACGCGACTGTACTAGATTCTGCGTACTCGTCGATTTCCTGTGAACGACGCGGATTTGGTGCATTCATGGACCCATTACGCAAAAACGACCTCGAGCGATTTCGACACATGTCGGCGGATGAGCGGATGAAGGCAGTGTTTGAAACTGTAAACACCGGTATTCGCATCCAAATGGCCGCACTTCGTCAGAGGCGCCCTGGGGCATCCGATGGAGAAATCGAGGCGCATTTGCGCAACTGGTTGAAGGATGAACGCACCAAACCTTGAGGCTGCACTTGCGGACATAACGCTGAAACTGAGAGAAATGGGCCGCTCCTTCGCCCTCGTTGGGGGTTTGGCGGTGTCGTTTCGAGCTGAAGTCAGGTTTACGCGAGATGTCGACCTGGCTGTTGTCGTCGACGACGATGCAGATTTCGAGGCGCTCGTATTTTCACTTCGTTCGTCGGGATATGTCGTGGTTGCGACGGTCGAGCAAAAGCAACGGAATCGGCTGGCCACTGCGCGACTTCAATCTCCGCTGGGGTTTGTCGTGGATCTGATGGCAGCGTCTTGCGGCATCGAGCAAGAGGTCGTTGAACGGGCCACAGTTCTCCACATGCCAGACATTGGACCGCTACCTGTGGCGCGTGTCGAGGAACTCCTGGCCATGAAGATCTTGTCCATGTCGACGCGGCGCCTTCAAGACCAAATCGATGCTAGAAATCTCATTCTCTTTGCAGAAACGCTCGATATCGACGCGGTCAAGGACAATCTGGATCGAATCATCAGTCGAGGATATCACCGCGGCGAGGACTTGCAGGCAAAGCTGAGCAACGTTCTCGAGGACGTAAAGTTGGAGTTGTGAGCTTGGTGGTTGAATACTCGACATCCGCCCCCACTTCGAGTTATCGTCGCCTTTATGCCCTCTCGTCCGCGAAGCATGTCTTTGGCGCTGCTCCTTTTGCCGCTCGCTGCAACTTTGCCGCTGGCCTGTGCCGACAAACCGTCCCCCACGCCAGCTGCCTCTTCTTCCGCAACATCCACGGCTTCGGCTGCTGCTCCTGTTGCGCGTGTTCCCAAGAAAACACCTGAGCGCACCGGCGGAGCCCTCATGCGATCCGCCGATGGACAGCGCCTCTATCTGGCCGACGAAGACCACAACGCCATCCGTATCTTGCCCTTACCGTTCGGCGAAGAACCCAAAGCCCCTCCGCCAAAAACCGACTCCTCGGCCTCTGCGTCAGCGTCTGCTTCCGCGGCGCCTGCTCCGTCCGCCTCTGCGAGTGCTGCAGCTTCGGCATCGGCCCGGGTAGCGCCCCAAAAACCCGACGATGGAAGCATTCCGCCCGTCGAGCCTCCGCCGAATGCCAAACAAGTCGAATTCTTTGTGCCCGGAGCTCCAGCGCAAGTATTGCCTATGGATGGCTACGTATTGGTGACGATTCGTAATCCGGGGCTTTTGCTGATATTGCAAGAGAAACCGGATCACAGTTTGGAAGAAGCGGGTCGCATTTCGATTGCCGCGGACGCCTGGGGCTTGGCAATTACCCCAGATGACAAAACGGTCGTCGTGACTTCGGCTTGGACCCACACGATCACTGGAATCGATTTGGCAGCGCGAAAAGTGCTATGGACGCTGGACTCGGCCCGCGAACCGCGAGGCGTCGTGATTCATCCCGATGGCAAACGCGCCTACGTGAGTCACTTGACTTCGGGTGATTTGACGCGAATCGATGATGTGGCGCAAGCTGGTGCAAAGTCGAGCGTCGTGCCATTTCCTGCGGCGCCACAACGCGCGCCATCGGGCGTGACGTTGGGCGGGACGCTCGGGTATGCGCTCGTGATTGACGATGCGGGCAATCGGCTGCTTGCAGCACGGCATGCGCTGGGCGCGTTGGGGCCGGATAGCTGGTACGGATATACGTCGTTGGATGTGCTCCAAATGGAGAACGACAAACCCTTGCTTGGACCGCGGGTGCTGAACAAGTTGCTGAAGACGACGCCTGCGTTCGATGAAACGAAGCAATGGGTGATGAAGACGTTTCCGAATCTCGATCCCAACGACTATCGAATGCGCCAATTCCAGTCGCCGCAATTGCCGAGTCTTTCGTTGGGGCAGCCGCGAGCATTGGCGATCGCGCACAAAACGCAAACGGTTTGGTTGGCGTCGGAAGCGTACGACACAGTGGTCGAACTCAATGCGCGGTCCGCGGCTCCGGTCGAAACGATCAAACGGAACGTGACTGTGGGGAGTCATTATCGAGATCCGAAGATTGTTGCTCCGTATCATATGGGAGGTATCGCGGGGCATTGTGGAGCGCCGACGGGCCTTGCGCTCAATGAAGCCGAAACGATGCTGTACGTGTTTTGCCGGTCGACTTATGACGTTGCAACTGTCTTGCTCACGGAAAAAGAAACGCAGCCCCTCGTTGTTGCGCGCGTGGCAACAGATCCCATCGATGAAGCAGGTTCTCGAGGTCGCCGGTTGTTCTATACGGGCTCGGATGACGTGAGCAGCGGGGGTCTGGGTTGTGCGGGATGTCATCCCGAAGGTCGGGATGATGGTCATGTATGGCACGAGGTGGTCGAGCTTTCGGAACAATGGCGTCATGGGCCGGTGTTTTTAGCGACGCAATACTTGGTGGACAAAACGAACAATGGCCGACGCGGATATCCACGCCAAACACCGATGCTCGCTGGACGCGTGAAAGCGAATGGGCCTTATGGCTGGCATGGGCAATCCGCAGACATCACCGAACGATTGGCGGAAGGTTTCAAGCTGCATCGCTGGAGCAATTCCGGATATGAGGCGAAATCGTGGCTCGTCGGGGAACGATCCTATGCCTTGCAAATATTTTTGCGCAAAGGCCTCGTGACGCCGCCGAAGCTCGAACGGCCCCTCACGGATGAGGAAATGCGGGGCAAAAAGGTCTTCGAGAGCGAAGCGACACAATGCGCGCGTTGTCACTTGGCCAATGGTGAATTCACCGATCGTACGGTGTATCCGTTCGACAAACTGCCGGCACCTCAGGGTTTCGAGGAAGAAGAAGATACGAAGTTCAAAACGCCGTCGCTGCTTTTCGTGTCGGGTACGCCGCCGTATTACCACGATGGGCACGCGTCGACACTGGAAGTCCTGATCGCCGGAAACAATGACCGCATGGGAAAAACCAATCAATTGTCGACTGCGGATCGTTTGGCCTTGATTGCGTACCTGAAAACACTTTGAGACGAGGAGACGAACATGAAAACAATCACATCTCCCAGCATTGCAATTTGGTCCCTCGTTCTCGGGTGTTTGCCTACGGCCCATGCGGCACAAGAGGTGCCGGCGGCATCCGCGAGTGCCGCAGCTGCGGCGCCAAGTGGCAGTGCGAGTGCGCCGCCTGGAGGCATGGCGATTTCCGCGTACAAATGGCCGCGGGAAGCGTCAGGCCAACCAAAAGAAGAAGAATGGGCGGGGGCGACGGAACTCGAATCGATGACCACGCAAACGGGATTTTCTTGGGAAAGGTTCGATATTACCTGTCGAACGTGGGCCGTTCGCGAATGGGTTCGCCTCGAATGCGCACTCCAGGGTGGACGCAAGAGCAGTCGTGATTTTCCGCATTTCTTCGGGTCGTTGTGGGGCCTTGCTGGTGATATTTCCGGAGTTTCTGGGCAGTTTCGCTTGGCTTCGAAGGTCGATCAATATGCGTCCAAACTCAACCCGGCAGACGAAGTCGATCGATTGCAGTTGGGTATGGGCGCCGCGGGGATCGTGACGTTTCAGGCCAAATATGGCAGCGCCGTGATGCTGCGGCTCGATGAGATTTTCTGGGCCGAGCAATATGACGGCGGAGGAAACGTTTTGGTGGATCCGGGGATTCTCATCGATATCGGTTGGGCGCTTGGCGAGCAATACCCGACGATATCGGTAAATGGATGAGGGTGGGCCAGAACCCACCCTCGAGGTCGGTTTACGACGCTTTACCCTGACGACGGCGACGCACCAGCCACGCACCAAAGAGCGCCAGGAGTGAGCCTCCCACGTCCTTGACTGGCGTGGGCGATTCGCTGCCGGGAATCGAGCAAGCGCAGCCGCCACCTTCCGTGATGGGCCCAGCATCGCTTCCGCCTGCGCCACCTCCGCCCATTCCTCCAACACCCGAGGACGAAGACGACGACGAAGACGAAGACGACGACGACGCCATTTGCGAGCCGCCGGTGCCCATGCCACCGGTACCGCCTGCACCACCTGTGCTCGTGCCGCCCATACCGCCGGTGCCCATACCGCCAGTACCCATACCGCCGGTGCCCATACCGCCAGTACCCATACCGCCGGTACCCATACCGCCAGTACCCATACCGCCAGTACCCATACCGCCAGCGCCCATACCGCCAGTGCCCATACCGCCAGCGCCACCCGTGCCCATGCATTGATCGACGATGACATTCACAGTGGATATCGAATCGACGGCTCCGTCATTCACCTTGACTTCGAAGGTCAAGGTCGTGGGCATCGTGACGGGCGGTGCAGTGAAGGTCGTCATTGCGGACGTCGGATTGGCGAGCGTAACCATGGGGCCTGCTGATTGCGACCAAAGGAACGTCAACGGATCATTGTCAGGATCGGTGCTGGCCGAAGCATCGAGCGAAACGATATCGCCCGTGCAGGCGTTCTTGTTCATGCCAGCATTGGCGAGCGGCGGCGTATTCCCACACGTCGTCGCGTCCGGGATGAAGCTCGTGAAAGGCATGTTCGTAATGCCCGTGAAGTTCACGTCGTCGATGTCCCAGCCTTCGGCGCCCACGAAATCATCCGTGCCAATGCGGAAACGAACTTGAACCGCTTGATTGGCCAGCGCCATGCCCGTGTCAATC
>DAOMZH010000517.1:0-7685 GCA_035437985.1 Polyangium sp. (in: bacteria)
CTCAAGATCAAACGCGATCAACTCAACGTCCTCGAGCCGGCTCCGATTTTCCAAGAGCCCGACGACGGTTCGAGCGGCCACGCTCCCAACGCAACGCACTGAATCTCCTCCCCACGAATTCCTTTCTATGAACGCACGTTGTCTTGACGTTGCGCCGTGAACTTGCGACCCTTTGGGCCCTAAGTTTCTTGGCTCGGGGCCCCGCACCATCGGAAGATGCCGACACCGGCCGAAGTCAAAAAAGCCCTGGTTTCTTCAGGTTTCGTCGTTTACCGCACGCGCGGCGATGTCGTTCACGTCGCCGAACGCGCTCGGGAAAACCTCATCATGGATGCTGGCATTCGAGTTCGTTCCTCGGAACCTGCCGTCATCCTGATGGTTCGTGCCCAACGCACGGATTTCCCACACGACACGGACGAAACTATGTTCGATCACGCGCGCAAACTCGCTCAGGTCGTCATCGAACGCGGCTACGAAGAAGTTGGTACTCAAATTACTCCCTTGCTCTCCCCCAACGACGAGACGCACACACTCGACAGCTGGTTCGAGGTTTCCTACGAAAAACGAGTCCAAAACCTCGATGAAGCGATGATCGAAGTTGGCTTTGCGCTCTCGATCGACAAGGTCGCCACCCGTGCTTAGCTGCAGATCCGGGGGGTATGGGGGGCGGAGCAGTCTGCTCGTCTTTTGGGCGCAGCCCAAAAGACTCAAGGAGCAGCCTGCGAGCCCCCCATCGTAAACAAAGCCTCGCGGAGCGCGCTTGTTAGCGCGCGCAGCGAGGGTCCAATTTCGGGCCGGGCATCAATTCGAACGGCACCAGCGTGGTTGATCTCGACGAACCCCAGCTGCCATCTCCCCCGCCGAGTCGAGCGCGTCGTTTGCTCGGCCCCAAAGGTCCACTTGCGCAGCTTTTCGCGGATTACGAAGAGCGCGAAGGGCAACTCGCGATGGCTGATGCTGTCGAACACGCCCTTGGAGAAACACGCATTCTGTTTTGCGAAGCCGGGACGGGGACAGGAAAAACCCTCGCGTACCTGGTGCCCGCGATCTTGAGTGGTCGCAAGGTCATCGTCTCGACCGCCACCAAGGCCCTCGAAGAACAGATCTTTAATAAGGATCTACCGCTGATTTCGACCCTGCTCGGCCTTGATGTTTCGGCCGCCATGGTCAAGGGCCTCGGCAACTACTTGTGCCTGCGTCGTTATGACGAACTTCGCCGAAGTCCTGAGGCGTATCAGGATGACAAACTCCTCCGTTCGCTCCCCATCGTCGAAGACTGGGCTGGCTACACGGCCACGGGGGATCTCGCCGAGATCGCTGGGCTCCCGGAAAACGATCCCATTCGTCGGGAGATATGTTCGTCGAGTGAAACTCGTATTGGTTCGAACTGTCAGTTTTACGAACGTTGTTACGTCACGCGCATGAAGCGCGAAGCCGAAGCGGCTCGGATCGTCGTCGTCAATCACCACCTGTTTTTTGCGGATCTCGCGTTGAAGGTCGGGCGAGGGGACGTTCCTGGAGCGGGTGCTCTTCCGCCTTATGACGCAGTGATTTTCGATGAAGCGCACGAGCTCGAAGACATCGCCACGGATTTTTTTGGCACGCGCGTGACGGGCACGCGGATCGACACGATGCTGCGCGATGCCGATCGCGCCTTCATGGCCACGGGTTTGTCGGACCGGGTTTTGGGCAAGGGTGAAGGTGCAGTCATCACGTCCCTCACGCGGGAAGCGACCGATCACTTTTTCTCGCAAGTCGCTCAGCTCATCACCAAGGATCCAAAGTCGAGCGAGGGCCGCGTCGAACTTCCCGCTGATGCTTGGACCGGCGATCTTTTGGATGCGTACCATCGTCTCGACAACTGCCTCGATGGTTTGACCGAGTACGCGGGGAACAACGCCAAGGCTGAATCCGTCGCGCTCGTGGGCATGCGGGCGTCGAACTTGCGGACCGATCTCGCCAAGATCGTCGACAAACACCATAACCATGTGACCTGGGCCGAGGTTCGTCCGCGTTCGGTGGCGATCGGAGCGTCAGCCGTGAACGTGGGGCACATCTTCCGCGACCTCGTCTTCGAGCGCATTGGTGCCGTCGTGCTCACGAGCGCGACGCTCACGCCCAAGCCTGGGGATTACCGTTATCTCCGAGCGCGTCTGGGACTCGACGAAAATGTCACGGTTCCGGTGGACGAACTCGTCGTGCCGTCGCCCTTCGACTATGCAACTCGTTCACTTCTCTACACGCCGCTCGATCTACCAGACGTGACGGAATCGGGATTTGCCGCGGCAGCGGCTGAGCGTATTGCGCAGCTAGTGGCGGTGGTGCGTGGTGGTGCGTTTGTCTTGTGCACATCGAGCCGCGCGATGGTTGGGTTTGGCAAGGCGCTTGCTGGTCGCGTTCCGGGGCCGTTGATGGTTCAAGGTCAGGCGCCCAAAGGTTTGTTGCTCGAACGTTTTCGTTCCGCGAAAAACGCCGTTCTCGTCGCGACGATGAGCTTCTGGGAAGGCGTGGACGTTCCGGGTGATGCGCTTCGCCTCGTCATCATCGACAAGATTCCGTTTGCCGTGCCGACCGATCCGATCGTCGTGGCGCGTTCGCAAGCGATTGAGCAAGCCGGGGGCAAACCGTTTGCCGAGTACTCGGTTCCGCAAGCAGCGATCACGTTGAAGCAGGGTTTTGGCCGCTTGATCCGCACGCGGAAAGATCGCGGCATCGTGGCGATTCTCGACAAGCGTGTACGCAAACGCGGCTACGGACAAACGCTCCTGGCCGGTTTGCCTTCGGCATCGCGCACGGAGAACCTCGTGGACGTCGAGGTTTTCTGGAAAAACCTTTTGGCGGAAAACGATTAGTTTATCAGCGTAATGTTCGGTAAAACCGTGCAGGAACTCGAAGAGGACGCGTCCACGGTTTGGCTTAGGCTACTTGGGCGTGGTCGAGTGCAGGCTCGAGCGGTCCAAGAGCTCCTTCAAATGAGTTCCCACGAGCCTCTTCGCGATGCTACATTCGAGCTGCTCGTCGCCTGGCAGCAGAGTTTGCCGGCGACGGTGCCCTCAGCAGAGAGTGAGAACGACATGCTGGAGAATTGGCGCGAAATCTACGCGAACTGGGAACGCAAGGTGAAGCGGGAGGGGCGTCGTGAGGAGAAGGCGCACGCGATCGTGACGGTCCTCGAAGCCCGGGGGCTCGAAGTTACGAATACGCAGCGAAAAACTCTTCGTGAGTGCTCGAATCTTACCCAACTCGAGGCTTGGCTCAGGGCAGCCGTGACGACCCCCGATGTGGATTCGCTGTTCCAAGTTTCGCGCACTCGACGTCGTGCTGCTGCGACCTGACGGCGTTCCCTAGAGTACGCCGTCACTCGGTCCCCGACAGCCTCGACAAACCATTTCAGTTCAAACGAACTACGCCCGGAGCGTCGCGCCAAACTTTGCATGGGCGGCGTCCACCACGCTCTTGTGTCGGCGATCGACTTCTTCGTCCGTGAGCGTCTTGGCTTTCTCGGGATCCGTCGCCGCTTTGGGATCTCGGTACACCACGTGAAACGCCAGTGATCGATGTCCTGCCGGGATGCCTTGGCCTCGGAACAGGTCGAACAGCTCCACAGATTCGCAAAGGTCCCCACCCGTTTCCTTGATGGATGCTCCGACGGCGCCGGCTTCGATTTCGTCCGGCACGACCAGCGCGATGTCTCGTGTTGCCGCCGGAAGCACAGGAATTGGCTTGTATTGCGGCCGGCGGCGACCAACTTCGGCGAGCGCTCGCAGGTCGAGTTCCACCACGACGCACCCACCTCCCAGGTCGAGTTTGTCCAGAACATCGGGGTGGAGAAGTCCAAAGCTGCCTACGACACGGCCTTCGACGAGCACCTGACCTGCAGCGCGCGGATGCAGGTATGGCGCGCGTGTTTCCTCGGGTTGGTGCGCCACCGTTGCTTGGCGTTGCGTTACTCGCTCGACGATTTCCATCGCGATGCCCTTTGCATCGTACACGTCCACTTCCGTCGGCTTTTGCAGGACCACATGCCTCGAACCGGCCAGCAAAGCGGCAAACGAAGGCACTTCATCGGCGAGCGGCGCGGTCTTTTCGCTAGCCAAGAAACGCGCGCCTGCGGTGAACAGTCGAACGTCATGCACGCCGTGACGACGCGAACGAGCCAAGGCTTCGAGAAGTCCAGGCAAAAGCGACGTGCGCATCACCGATCGTTGCTCCACCAACGGATTCAGCAGCTTGAAGGGTGCCGGCGGCAAACCCAGCGCTTCCAATTCGTGCGGCGAGACGAACCCATAAGTAATCGCTTCCGACAAACCCAGCGCAACAGCCGCCGAACGCACGCGGTTTTGCAAGTCAAACGCTGTTCGCGGCTCCTGCGGATGCAGCGCCGGGAGCACCGTCGGCACGGTTCCGAGCCCTCGGACGCGCACGACTTCTTCGATGAGATCCGCTTCGCCAGCAATATCCGGGCGATGCGGCGGGGGAACGACCAATGCGTACGCCGCGTCGTCTTCGCCGTGCGTCTCCGTCACGGCAAAACCTAGTCGACGCAAAATGTCCGTCGCTTCGGGCATCGGAACTGCCACGCCCAAGAGCGACCGCATGCGTGCGGCCCGCAAACGCACCGGCTCGCGGGAGGGAATCGCTGCTCCTGCAAAGATCGGCGTCGCAACTGCTTTTCCGCCCGACAAATCCGCAAGCAGCGCCGTAGCTCGGGCCAAAGCTGCTTCGACCGTCCCATGGTTCACGCCGCGCTCGAACCGATGGCTCGATTCCGTATGCATCCCATGCCGTCGCGCTGTGCGCCGAACCCCTCGGGGCGAGAAGTAAGCACACTCGAGCAACACGCGTTTTGTCGTTTGTCGAATCTCGCTGTTCGCTCCACCCATGATCCCAGCAAGCGCCGTCGGACCTTCCGCATCGGCGATCACCAAATCATCTACATCGAGCGCCCGATCCGTTCCGTCCAGGGTCTTGAGTTTTTCTCCTGGTTTGGCCCGCCGAACGATGATCTTGCCACCACGCACGTCGTCCAGGTCAAACGCATGCATCGGCTGCCCGTATTCGAGCAGCAGCAAGTTTGTCACGTCAACCAAGTTGGAGATCGACCGAATCCCCAAACTTTCGAGCCGATACTTCATCCACGTCGGCGACGGACCCACCGTCACGTCAACGACCATGCCCGCGCCATACCGCGGACAACGCTCGAGATCCTCGACGGTCACCGATACGTGTTTGTCGACGGCTTCTCCCTCCGCGAGGTGTTTGGCTGGATGAACCTTGGGCAAGTCGAATGACAAACCAAACAATGCTGCAATCTCGCGCGCCAAACCAATGTGGCCGAGACAATCCGGACGGTTGGGGGTCAAACCAAGGTGCAAGATGTGATCGTGCACTTCGGGCATCGCTTGCCGAAACGGCGTTCCTGGCGCGGCGAGACCCTTGGGCAAGATCATGATGCCGTGGTCTTCGTCTTTGCTCGCAATGGCGTTCAGGCCCAGCTCGCGCTCCGAGCAAAGCATCCCTTCGCTCACGATGCCGCCAATCTCGCGCGGCGTCAGCGTCATCCCCACGGCCGGCAGGTGCGAGCCCATCGGCGCAAAGGCCACCAGACCGCCCGGATCAGGCACATTCGGCGCCCCACAAACCACCTTCTGCGTCTTGTCGTCGCCTAGCTTCACCGTGACGAGCCGTAGCTTCGGACGACTCGGATGCGGCTCGAAAGAGACCACCTCCGCCACGATGAGGGACTTCGTTCCTTCGCCGAACTCCTCGATCGATTCGACTTCGATTCCAGCGTGCGTGAGTCTGCGAGCAATCTCTTCGGCAGATGCATCGAGACCCGGGACAAGTTCACGTATCCAGCGGCAAGAGGCCTTCATGTACCCGCGGGCCTAAAACGCATCCCCTCTGAAATCAAGGCATTTTACGTATAAAGCGCGTACAAAAAACCGAAGGCCCCTCGAAAGGGGCCTTTGGTCTGCTGCCTCAGTGACTCAATGTGTCACTGCATGTCGGGCATCATGCCAGGCGGCATGCCGGGGATGTCCCCATGGCCGTCCTCGTCGCCCTTCTTTTCTTCCTTCTTATCGGACTTCTCGAACTTGTCGGACTTCGCCGTCGCCCAATCAGCCGACCACGACGAAATCACGTAGACCGTTCCGTCGCCGCCCTCTTTGCGGGCAAACCGGCTCGTGCCTTTGTTCGTCTTTCCAACCTTGATCGTGATGTCGCCAGCGTTGTCTTTCAGTTTGAGCTGAACGACCCCGCCGTTTGTCTCGGCCGCATCAAGGCCCGAGTCCGACTTGTCGTCGCCGAAATCTTCCGCGGTCAACGACTTGAACGCGCGGAGCATCTCCTTGACTTTGCCCTCGTCGAACTTCTCCCACTTCTTCTCGGGCTTTTCGTTGAGCTTGCCGTCTTTGTCGCGCTTCGTGTACGAGGCAGCCCACTTCCCGTCGTTGACCGAGAAGCTGAACAGACCGTTCGGGTTTGTCACGGACGCTTGAATGACGTTCGCATCTTCGAACTTGAGGATCGACGTCTCGCGCCAGTTCTTCACTTCGCGCGTGTACAGGAACGGCGAGTAGCCGCTCACGACCCAAACGCCGTCTTTGCCGCCGACGCGGGCCAGTTGTCCGCGCGAACCGCTCTTGCCGAAGTAGCCGTCGAAGATCTTCCCGTCGCCTTTGAAAGCCGTGACGTGCACGCCTTTCTCGTCGTCGAGTTCGTACTGTTTGTACGTCCCCGTGCCGCGGTCGATGCTTTCTTTGGCCTTGATTTCCTTCAGGTTGTCGAGCAGCGAGCGCACGTTTGCCGCATTCGCTTTGGCCGCGACCGGTGCGGTCAGTTCCCAAGCATCGCCCTTCTTTTCGAGCGTTACCGAGCCTTTGTCCGCGTTTTTGACCTCGATCTTCGTGATGGCTTCGACGTCGTCTTTGCTCACCGCGATGGTCGGAAGATCACTCGTTGCTGCTGGAGCCGAATGAGCAGCGATGTCCTTTTGCTTCTTCTGATTCGTGGCGTACCAGCCGCCGCCGAGGGCGAGGATGATGGCGATCGCCACGTAGATCTTGTGTTCGGTCTTCATGGTCTTCTTCGTCCTCAATCAAGCCGAATGGCTTCGCGTGCGCTTTCACGACGGCGCCAACGGAACAAGCCAAACGCTGCAAAAAGCGCTGGGCCGAGAAGCATCAACGACCACTTCACGCGCGTCTGCACTCGCTCACGCTCGAGACGGTATTCTTCGGTCTTCTTGGCGCGCGCCGCTTCGTCGTCACCCGCTTCCTGCTTTGGTTTGCGGATATCCGAGTAGGTGAGGTTGGGCTCTTGCAGGAGTTTGGCGCTGGCTGCGATGAGATCGCTGTCGCCACCCATCCAGTCGAGCGTGTTCTTGAACGCGAGGATCGTCGCGGTCAGGTACTTCTGCGCGTAGGGCATCGAGATGCTCAAAAGCTCCTCGTCGCCACCCATGCCGCCCATCATGGCCATTTGCGGGGGCATTGGAGGCGCATTGCCCGCGCGGGCAAACGGGTTGGCCAAGAACTGCGCAGCGCTCACGACGAGAATGCGGCTCTTGTCCTTCGACTCCGCCGGGGCTTCGATCCCCTGGTTGTCGCCCGTAAACGCGCTCTTCAGTTTGCCCTCGACCGAGATCGCCATGGCACGCTGACCAAAGTCACCCTTCGGCT
>DAOMZH010000518.1:0-7683 GCA_035437985.1 Polyangium sp. (in: bacteria)
GCGCAGCCGGCTCCCGAGGGTCAATGCGCCAGAATTGTCCCACTGCGTGGACATGAAACTTGCTTGCGAGCGTTGCCATTTGCTCTTCGGCTGCAAAACGAGTGTTGAGCAGATATGGTTTGTCTTTCCCGGCAGCCACCGGGGAGGGCAAAGGCCGATTGCTTCCGACGAGACGCCCACCGAGAGCCCACGTTTGGGACCAACTCGCATGCATGCTGTCGTGCAAGTCCACGACGGCGTCCGTGGGCAAACCCTGGGCGACGTGCTTAATGAACGCGATCTTGTCGCCATCGGAGACAATGGGAAAACCCTTTTCGTTAAAACGCCCTCCCGTACGGCGCGCATACGCGACCGCGGGCGCACCATCACGAAGCACGCCGAGCAGCGCGGGGCTGAAAAACAGCAGCGCTACGAGCCCACTCCACGCCCACGACGCTGTACCATCCAAACCTTGGCGGCGACGCAGTTTCGCCCGGACAATCTCGACCAACGAAGCAAGCGTCGCCACCAGCGCCCCCATGGCCAAGGCGAAATAGGCGCCGAACGTTTGAGGCCAAAAGACATGAATGTCCGCGCCTTGTTTGAACACAACGTACTGAAAGACCGCCATACCCAAGTAGGCAAGCGCGTGAAACTCGAGCTCCGAACGCATGAAAAACAAGCGGACGACACTCACGATCGCCGCAATTTTCCCGAGCAAGATTGCGATTGGGGTGAATGACAATTCAATCCAGTACCGTCGAGACTCGAGCACGGCGGCGAGCGGCAAGTTATTCCCGGACGAACGCGTTCCGTATGTGCCCAAAAGGTCTCCGAGCTTGCCTGCTTTTTGAAATGTGGCCAAGTAAAACACGCCCGTGAGCACGGACAAGGTCGCCCAGGTGATCCACATCTCGGCAAAACGTCGTTCATGAACCGATCCAAAAAATCGGCGCCCGCCTAGGTACCCGCGAAACAGCCAAAAGCCCAGCCAAAGCCCGGAAAGGACGTATGCTGGCCAATCCGTGTGCAGGGCCATCAGCAGGCCCATCGCGCTGGCGACGAGGTACCGCCTCTGGTTTGTCTGGGTCAAACGAACCGCCCCCCAGATCGCGAGGAGGGTCCAGAACATGAGGGGAACTTCGAGGACGTTGAAGTTGGCAAAAGCGAGCGTGATGGGGAGTACGACAAACCCGAGAGCAGCGGCAGCGCCGGACGCAGGACGCCAAATGGCTCGCCCGATCGCATACAAAAGCGGGGGCGTGAGGGTGGACAGGACAATCGCTGGGAGCCGACAGATAACATCGTGTCGGCCAAACACTTTCATGAAAAGGGTCGTGACCCAGAAAATGCCCCAGGGGTGGTGACAATAGAACATCTCTGGACCGGGTTTGGCGGCCGTGTATTCCCACACGGGACCAATGATTCCCCAGCGCAACATGTTCTCCGCAATGATCCCCATGCTCGCAGCAGCCGCCCAATGCCCTGCCAACACGGGGCCCAACATTTCCCACGAAGACACGAGGGCCATCCACAAAGTCGCGAAAGTCGTCACGACGCGCGAGACGCGAGATTCGAGCGCACTTGCCCGGGGCAAACCGTCTGTGCTACGAGACAAACCGAACGCGGAACGCAAACTCATGCGGGGCGTGAGGGTAGCCGAACGACTGGCGCTGGGGCAGGAGAAGTTGTGCTCGACCTGGTCTTTGCGTTGCACAGGCGACAAACGGCACGTTCGACTGACGTTTCGAACTGTACGCGACCGGTTTCTGCGCGTAGTCTCGTGGAAGTGCAGGCGAAAATGAGAAAGGACGATGAGCCTTGATCTCGAGGAAATTGCGGCTGCTCGGAGCATTTTTGTTGCTGCTCGGGGCGTGTCGTCGCGAGCCTGATCCCAAGTCGGGAGGCGCGCGTCTCGTCTACTCGCTCGAGGTTTATCCGGACGCACCTGCCGACGCGATGAATCAGGCCTGTGAAATTTTGAAGCGGCGCTTCGAAGCATTGAAGATCGAAGCGGACGTGACGGTGCGCGACAAAGAGCTCATCATTGATTTGCCCGGGGGTACGGCAGCAACGACCGAAGTCGTGCAACACGAACTGGCAATTGGTCGGCTGGAATTTCGGGCCGTCGACGAGAGTCCGAAAACGGACGAGGAAAAACCCGGGACATGGGAAGTCGTGACGACGCTGCCGAATGGCGAACAGAAAAATGTGCGCCTGAAACCTGGAGGAATCGGTCCAGGGTACGTCGTGGATGCCGCGGTCAAACAGGGTGACCTGGGCGTTTCGGTCGAGGTGACGTTGAATGCGGCGGGAGCTGCATTGCTGGAAAAACTCACGCGGGACAATCTCGAACATCCGCTCGCGATCGTGCTCGACGGGAAAGTGCTTTCGATGCCGATCGTGAAAACCCCAATCACTGAAGGGCGGGCAGTGATTACGATGGGCAGTGGTGATCTGAATAAGCAACGCGCGGAAGCGGAGGCGCTCGTGCGGGCGCTGAAGGCGGGAGCGATACCGGGCAGGCTCGCGCTGGATGCCGTTTACGTCGTGCCCCCGTTGCGTTGAAGGGTGATAGGTTGCGCCTGGTGTTTCTCGAACGGCTCAAAGGTGCCATTCGGCGGCGTCCTCTCGACGCAATGCTGGTATTTGGGGCCATTTTGGCCAGTTTGTACGTGGTGGTTTTCCCATTTACGGTGACGCGCTACGTGCCGATGACGGATGTACCGTTTCACGCCGCAAACACCGGAATCTTGCGTCATTATTTCGATCCCGATTACCATTTGCGCGAGCAATTCGAGATTGTGCCGATTGGGGTGCCGTACATGTCGACGTACGTGATTGGTGCGCTCGCCATGTTTTTCGTACCGTCATGGATCGCGGTAAAAATTTCGGCGGCAGTGATGCTGGGGCTTTTGCCGTTGGGCCTCGGGGTGATGTTTCATGGCATGAAGAAGAGTCCGCTTTTAGGTTTGGCTGGACTACCTTTCGTCTGGAATTTCTTGACGCATTGGGGATTTTTGAATTATGTTGGAGCAATTGGTCTTTTTTGTGCGGTGATTGGTTTGACGCTTTTGGTGCTCGACAAACCCACCTTCACCAAGCAATTGCTGCTTTCTGCCGCGCTGGTGACGCTGTTTTTCACTCATATTTTTCGGTTCCCTTTTGCGCTACTCGGGGTCGTGGGCACGACGATCGTGATGTATCCGGCGACGCGGCGGGTTTGGCCGGTCATTCCACCGCTCGGGGTACCTTTGGCGCTACTTTTTGCGTGGCTGCGCGCGCGACCGCCGACGTTGCGCTCGCCCATGCACCTCGTGGATTTCGATCGCGCTCGATTGCCTGAATTTTTCAGGCTGCTTTTGGAAGGCGGTTTTCTTGATCCGTCAGAAGCTGCAGGAATCGTAACGGGTTATCGGGTTCTGGGGATGGTCGCCATGGTGCTGGGCATCGTGGCAATCATCGATGGGCGTTTGCAAGGGCGCACGAAACGAGAATGGGCCTGGTTTGTCGGAGTATTTCTCGTGACGCTGGGTTGTACAGGAGCGTTTTTCCTGCTTTTTATGAAATTGCCCATGGAAGCGGGGCTTTGGTGGTACATTTATCCGCGGGAATGTATGGCGACGGCGCTTTTGGCCCTGGGATTTTTGCCCGACCTGCCACGATTCGGTGTTTTTCGAGCGCCGCTCGTCGCGGCGTTGGCGCTCGGACCTTGGCCATTAACGACCGCGGTAGCCGACAATTATCGTGAATTCGACCGGGTGACGACCGATTTTCACCGCATCTCGAGAGACATCCCGATTGGACCGAAACTCATGTATCTGGTTTTCGATCATGGCGGGACGAGAAAGAAAAACACTCCCTTCATTCATTTGCCGGCGTATATTCAGGCCGAAAAAGGCGGATGGCTCGGATTTCATTTTTCGACGTTTGGGACTTCGCCGATTTTGTATCGCAATCCGAAGGAACCGGGGGTCGTGGTCCCCCCAAGCGTACCCGTGCGTTGGGAATGGACGCCGCAGCGTTTTTCCGTCCGCGAGCATGGAAGTTTTTTCGATTGGTTCTTGGTCCGCCACCCGAGCCAGCCAGGACATTTGTTTCGCGCGGATCCAACAATCGTCCTTGTGGATCACGTGGGCTCGTGGTGGCTGTATCGACGCGAGAATCGCGCTGGACAAACCAATTGATTTAGAATGTACCGTCAATGCCGAGGATCATTTTTCCTGGTGTTACGGTGGTCTTGAGCTTGGCGGTCGTATTGGATGCCGGACTGCGATACGCGACCAGGAGCAACGTTGCTCCGACAGCCCCCGCAATACCGCCCACGACGAAGGTTGCCGTGCTGATGTTGCCAATCGATTGGAATCGATCGGCGGCGGCAATTCCTTCTTTGTCACAACGCTGGACGTCATTGCAATGAGCATCCACGTTCTTTTTCTCCGAAATGGCCATGCCCCCGGTTATCCCTCCGGCAATGATTCCGGCAGCGCCGAGGCCAACACCGACAAACCCACCGATGACCCAGGGATCCATTTTTGATTTGGGCTTTGCGCCCTTGGTCGATGACTTCCCAGCATTCTTCTTTCCGCCCGATTTCTGAGGATCTTCCTGCGTTTTGGGGTCCACAGGCGAGAGATCCACGATCGACGATCCGCCTTCGGCCAGCGTCACCGTGCGCCGACGTTCGGGTTGTCCGGGAAAAATAACGACGATTTCATGCGTGCCCGGTTCGAGCGGCAAACGCACATCGAGCGTGGAGGCACTGTATTCGATTTTGTCGACGATGATTTTCGTTTCCGGTGGCGGTGCTTCAGCCCAGACAAACTTGACCATGGGCACGAGGGGGCGGAGTTCATTGAGGCGAGCTTCGGCGGTAGCCGCGCGTTCGGCGTGGGATTTTTTGGATGGGCCGGTCATGCGCGAAAAGGAACGAAGATAGGCTTCGTAGAGGTTGACGGCCGCGGCGATTTTACGTTCTTCGTCGCGACAATCGGCACGAGCATAAAGAATGCCGTCTTTCGCATCCATTTCGTAGGCGCGATCGAGGAGCGTGCAAGCTTGGGAAAGTTTGCCAGCCTCTTTTTGCGTTTTCGCTTCTTCGAGCAATTTTTTGGCTACGTCGGCAGCTTGCGCATGGGCAAACGTGGACGAGAAAAACGGAGCGAGGCAGCCAAGGGTCAGAAAAACGCGGAAGAAGTGGCTCATGGTGTTTTCTCGGGTCGATGCGAATGCAGGGTCGAATGATTCATTGCGGCTCGTCGTGAGCTTACGGGGCGCACATCTTTGGACTGCCGACACAGTTGTTACTTGCGCAGTCGGTATTGTTGTTGCAGTTTTGACCATTCTTTAATTTGCACGTCCCCGTTCCGCTGCACGTCTGCGTTCCCGCACACGTCATCGTCGAATTGGTATCGTCCGTGTAGATCGGCAGGCTCGTGCACGTTCCGACGGAGCCGGCCGTGGCGCAGCCTTGGCACTGGCCCAAACACGCCGTTGCGCAACAAACGCCGTCGATACAGAAGCTGCTCGTGCATTGGTTTGACGCGGTGCACATCTGGCCATTGGCCTTTTTGGCGTCACACATCGTTCCATTGCAATAGTTTCCGCTTGCGCAATCGGAGTCCGCTGTACAAGATGTCTTGCACGCTGTTGCTCCGCAAACGTACGGAGTGCAATCGGTGGTTCCCCCAGAAACGCATGTTCCCGTGCCATTGCACGTGCTCGCGTTTGTCTGGGTAGACCCCATACACGATTGACTACCGCAGCTCGTGCCCATTGAGTATTTTTGACACGCGCCCGCTCCATCGCAGAAGCCATTCGTTCCACACGTGGCAGCCATCTGGGCTGCGCATTCATTGCCTGGATCCGTGCCTGCAGTCACGGGCCCGCACGTGCCATTCATCGTTCCAGTTTGGGCTCCGGCACATGCTTGACACAAGCCGGTGCACGCGGTGTTGCAGCAATATCCATCAACACAGTTTCCGCTAAAGCAAGTGGCAGCCATCATGCATGTGGCGCCAAGTTCACCTTTGCACGTGCCCATTCCGTCGCAGGACATCGTCGTACCAGAGCACGCGCCATCGTCATTGCCCATTGCGACGTTGCTACAAGTTCCCATCGTTGCCGCCAGATTACACGCCTTGCAATCTGCGGTGCACGCCGTATCGCAACAAACGCCATCGACGCAATTGCCACTGAGGCATTGATTCGCCATCGTGCAAGTAGCGCCATTGACTTTCTTGCACACGCCCATTCCATCGCATTGGCTCGAGCCAACGCACAGGTTCGTCGGGGCGGTGTCGGTCGTTCCTGCCGGCAAATTCGTACATGTGCCAATGCTTCCAGCGACGCCACAGCCTTGGCAGGCGGCGCCGCAAGCGCTGTTGCAACAAACGCCATCGACACAGAAGTTGCTCAAACAGGCAGTATTGGCCGCACACGGTTGCCCATTTTCGAAGTCGCAATTATTGGACCCATTGCACGACTGGGTGGCCCCTGTGCATGTTCCATCGTCCGTTCCGACGGGAACGGCTGTGCACGTCCCCAAGCTGCCCGTGACGTTGCAGGCCATGCACAACGTCGCGCACGTGTTATTGCAACAAACGCCATCGATGCAGTTCGTACTGACGCATTCCGGGCCCCCGCCGCAGGTCCTGCCATTCGATTTCTTGCAATTGCCAACGCCATCGCACGCATCACCGCCATTGACGTTGCATGATGAATTGATCATCGTCGCCGGATTGGACGGATTGCCGCCAGTGCTACACAGGTCTTGCGTACAGGGATTGCCATCGACGGGTACGTCACTTTGCAAGACCGACGTCTTGACGTTGCCCATGCCGTCGCATTCGAGGACTTTGCAATCGCCCGTGGTTTGTCCCGTTGGAAGGTCGGTTCCGTTTGCCGTAAATGAAAAACCGCAAACGCCATTGCTACAGGCACGTGCCTTACAAAAATCGTCCGTGCCCGGGCATTGACTGGCCATAGAGCAGCCAACGCAGTTGCCCATTCCGTCACAAACTTGCGTGCCGCCGCACGAAAGACCGTTTGTCTCCGGCGGATTCGAGGGCGATCCATTCGTGCAAACATCTTTGGTGCATGCATTGCCATCCACAGGAACATCGGCGTTATCCGGCAACGACGTCGTTCCCGCCATGCCATTACAAACCACCTTTTGGCAATCACCGGCCGTTTGCAAAACCGGGCTCGCGAGAGTCCCATTGCCTTCATAGGCGATTTGACACGTGTTGTTCACGCAACTGCGTTTTTCACATTCCGTTTCGATGATGTTCACGCAATCGTCGGCAACGACGCATTCGACACATGCCCCATTACCATCGCAAATCTGGACGTCTCCTGGTGTACACGGTGTGCGCGCCGCAATATTCGGATTGCTCGGCACACCCATCGTGCAGACGTCTGTCGTACAGGGATTCATGTCGTCCCGTACGTCAGCGTCATCGAAAACGGCGTTGTCTATCCCATTCTCGCAAAGGTTCAGCTTGCAATCGCCCACCACAGGTGTCACGCCTGGAGTCGGAATACCGTCGAGGTTCGTGTACGAGCACTGGCTCGTCCCCGTATTGCAGAATTCTTCAGTACATGGATTGCCGTCGTCGCATGGAGCGGTCGGGGAGCAGGAGACTTCACACATTCCCGCATTACACGTCCCGGTCCTCGTGCCCTGCGTACATGACGAACCAT
>DAOMZH010000519.1:0-7682 GCA_035437985.1 Polyangium sp. (in: bacteria)
TGCCCTCCGGCGTCGTCACGGGGGCAAACCCTTTTCCGTGCGGATTCTTGTCGTACCCCTCGCCTCCGAAAGCGTGCGCCCAATCGACGGGCATTTCCGTAAACGGCTCAGGAACGGTCGGCACGCCCAGTTTGTACCGACGATCGCCGAGCACCGCAAGACGTTTGTCCACGTTCGCCATCTTGACCCGGACAAACGACACCTGCGTAGGTTTGCCTCCAGGCGCATAACAACGCCCCGTCACCAATACTTCACCAGAGGTCTTCGAATTGCCCTCGTCGAGAATACCGCCTTCAGGGCCAAGCTCGTCGCTCACGAGCTTCCACATCCCCACTTCGCCCATGAGCTTTTTCGGCTCGTCGACGTCGAAATAGAGGAAAATGGTCACGACGAAATAACATCGCTGATCGTTTTCGAAGACGCGGTGGAGTAATCCCAGTTTTAACGGTTTGATGACTTTCATAGCGTCACGTTATGACTTGGAAGGCATATGCAAGGAGGTTTGGCCCCTCCTCGTCGAGGTCAGCGCCCTGAATACCGATATCGACGCCCGTGTTCACGATGGCCGCGCCAAGAACGCCTTCCGCTTTGCCCCCGACAAACCCAATGTTTATCCCGATGTATTCTGCCTTTAGGCCAAATCCGGCGAGCGTGAAGCCAAGCAGATCCATTTTGGACGAAATGTACTCGTCATATTGCAAAAAGTCCCACCAGTCGCCGGCTGCAGTCGCTTCCCAGCTGGGCGTAATGACGAGCGCCGGTCCTTTGATGGTCCAATTGAGGCTTTTGAAGGTGGCCCCTACTGGCCCATAATTTTCGAGCACCACGCTTTGGAAATCTTGCAGCAACGTGCCCGTAACCTCGATATCTTGCGAGGCCATGCATTGAATCGTGGGTCCTTTGACCTCTTTGGTTTGCGGGCCGTTGTAGGTCTCGAAAACGTCGCCTCCCACGATACTCACCTGGCTGCCATTGAATTTTTCGGTGCGTCCGGCCGTCGTGACCGTCGTATCTTGCACCGCCGCGTAAATCTCGATGACGGGGCCGGTGACGGTCGAATCTTGCGTCGAACCATACGTCTCGGTCACGGCGTCATCAACGAGGGTAATTTGTGGTCCTTTGACGTTCGACGTTTGGGATGTCGAATATCGCTCGATCACTTCGCCCTTTACATGTTCGGTGAGATTGCCGCCGACATGAATGTCTTGGTTCGAGCCAATTTCGAACAAGCAATCACCATCGGTGCGGGCGACGATGTAATGGCTATGGTCGTCGTGGGGTTTGCCGAGATGGAGCTGCGTTTTCTTGGGAACGACCTCGATATCAATCCATTGCGATCCGGCCTTGTCTTCGATTTCGATATGCGTATCGCTGCCCGTGTGAATGATGTTGCGGGTGTTGTTCGAGGACGTGACGGGGCTCGGCGTTGCCGCATTGGGAACCGCGCCGCCTATGACGGGACGATCGGGATCGCCGCCCAGGAAAAACACCAGGACTTCGGTGCCAACACGTAATGGAAAATGAAACCCTTCGGGATTGCCCCCATGCGGCTGCATCATGCGCACACGCGTGGACGACTTTCCGCCCCCGCGACCATTATCGTCGAAAAGAAACCGCACGTTGTAACGACCGTCGCTGTCGAGTTCGGCATAATGCCCGCTGCCTGCACCATCGACCACGGCGATTTCGGGGCCATGAATGTTGGGCCAGGGCGTGCGCCGTACAGCTCGAAATGGTTCGCCCGCGCGAATGGCCGTGACCTCGACCCGATACGTGTCATCAATGTCGATACCGGTCAATTGCACGAGCTCCTTCGTCGTTATCGCGAGATTGGCCGTGTGTTCGAGCGACACGCACAAAAGCTCGATATTCATCCAAGGAATCGGGTGTTCGTCAACGACAAACCGATAACCCGGCCGAATCTCGAAAACGCGGCCCTCGCCACGATAAACATGCGCCAGGGCCGCCTGCTCCTCGGCTCGAATCTTGGCCAAACGTTTCCCCTCCGATGGCGAAAAGAATCGCTGACCATGATCCCGCACTTCACCCGCGAGCCCCGATTCGACGTCCGATTCACCCGAAACATCGAGCTCGGGTTTGGCGTAATCGTAATCAGCAAGGGAAACTTTGGCGGGACGAGCTGCTCTTCGGCACGAAAACGTGCGCAATCCGTCCTTTTTCGTCGCGTCCGATGCGGACACCGGATAATAACGAATAGGAGCAGCTGGTCTTTTTTCGTGGCGCGCAGCGTCGTCGATGAGCACGAGTTTGTCGGTGTCGCCAGCGTGGTCAAAGAAATAATAAATGCCCTCGCGCTCCATCCAGCGGGACACGAAATCGAAATGCGTTTCCTTGTATTGGCAAACGTGCTCCTCGGTCGCGTAATTGCCCGACAAACGAAGCTCGACCTCGCCACTCAATGCGTCCGACAAAACCTCGGAAAGTATGTCTTTGATGCTGGTTTTGGTCCAAACGTACGACCGAAACGCATGCTTCAAACTGGCCAAGTGGGGGACGATATCGATGCGGTAAAGCGCTCGGCCAAGGGCCTCGTGCAAAAGCTCGATACTCTCGATCATGCCATGAATGTTATGATCTTCTCCGCCGCGATTGATGATCAGCGACGCGCGAAGCCACACGGACTCCTCTTCGTTGATCTCTTCCTCGCTCGGTACGGTGACGAAAACCTCGAAGCGGAAAAGCTCGCTCAATGCCTCGCGTCCGCGAAAGCCGACGAGTTTGGTGCTGTCCGGAAAGGCGCTCGATTGGAAACGAAAAATATCCATTGCCCTGCCCTCATCCGTATTTCTTGAAGACGCGCGCGTTTTTATGGAGTGCGTTGCAGCTCAAACGAATGCCAAAACCCGAGAGGGCGCAGGTCGTCCAGGAGAGCACTCCCCCTGCCCCCTCGACTTTGACGATATTGCCGGCAATACCCACCCCGATTCCCTCCATCTTGATCCCGATGAGGGAGAGGTAAAACCCAACGACCTCGGTCTTTTTGCCTTTGTTCCACTCCGTATTGCCAGCATTAAATAGCCCCGTCAAACCCAAGAAATCCCAGCTCGTCTTGGCATCGACCGTCGCATCGCCCGGGCACGTGAGATTCCAGCTTGCATACACGGACATCGTCGATCCATGATTCTGCGTCACGGCTCCACCAACCGTGTGCAGCGTGGTTCCCGAGACATTCGTAATGAGCGGCCCCGTGTACGTCTGGGTCGTCGCGCCCGTGACCGTCTTGTCCTGCGTAGCGCCATAGATTTCGACCTTCGCTACTTTGACATCGGTATTCTGTTTGTCCGTATAATCTTCGAATCGATCACCAACGGCAACGGTGAGTTGGAGCGATTTATGCGTTTCGGTAACTTTTCCCGTGACTTCGGTATCCTGCGTGCTCTTGTAAATCTCGATGACCGG
The DNA here is from genome assembly GCA_035437985.1 of Polyangium sp. (in: bacteria). Taxonomy (GTDB): domain Bacteria; phylum Myxococcota_A; class Polyangia; order Polyangiales; family Polyangiaceae; genus Polyangium. The sequence continues at coordinate 3,421 of DAOMZH010000519.1, forward strand.
TTGATTGACCGTCGTCTTCTGCGGGCCGGTGATCTCGCTATCTTGAGACGTATCGTACGTCTCGAGGACCATTCCGTCGACCTTTTCGGTGAGTTTTCCGCCGACGTGAATGTCCTGATTCGATCCAATCTCGAACAAGCAATCGCCACCCGTGTTTTTTACGATGTAATGCGAATGGTTGTCGTGAGGTTCGCCCAAATGTAGGTAGGTGTTTTGCGGAACCGTTTCGATATCGATATGCTGTTTGCCCTGAAGATCCTCGCACTCGATATGCGTATCGCCACCAGTATGAATGACGTTGTGCGTGCCGTTGGCGGACGTCACGACGCTCGGGGTAACCGCATTGGGAACTGCGCCAGCGATGACCGGGCGATCGGGATCGCCACCAATGAACGTTATGAAGACCTCGGTCCCCGCTCGAAGTGGAAAATGAAATCCCTCGGGATTACCGGCATGCGGTTGCATCATGCGCAAACGAGTCGAGCAATGGCCGTCGTCGGTATCGCCTTCGTCGAAATGCATGCGCACGAGATACCGGCCGGCATCGTCGATCTGCGCATAATCGCTGGCCGAAGGACCGCTGACCGTCGCAACTTCGAATCCCGCGACGCGCGGCCATTGCGTAATTCGCGGGGGACGAAAAGGAACAGCGCCGCGAATCGCGGTCATGCGCACACGATAAACTTCGGTCGTGGACAAACCAATGATGTCGCGAACCTGCTGCGTACTTCCGGAAAGTAACCCCTCGTGTTCGAGCGCCACGCACAAATAGTCGGTATTGTACGACCCGCGGGGATGGTCCGTCAGCTCGAATGTATACCCCGGTCGAATACCAAAGAATCGCCCTTCGCCTTGAAAAACCGTGGCCCGTGTCCGAAGCTCCTCGGCATGGATATCCGCCACCCGCTTCGCCTCCGCGGGCGTGAGCACGCGTCCGCCAAAAACGCTCAGCTCACCGATACCCACGTCGGAGACATTCGAGCGTTCGGAGATTTCGAGGCTTGGTTTCTGGGGATCATAATCGGCAATGGCCACGCTGGCGGGCGCCGTCATCGTCCGGCCGCGAAAACTGCGAAATGAATCTCCAGCCGAGACGTCATCGCCCGCAACCGGGTGATAACGAACCGCCACACCGGATTTGTCATTGCCCGAAGGCGTATCCGCGAGAACGAGTTTGTCCGTTCCATCGTCGTGACTGAAAAAATAATGTATGCCTTCGCGTTCCATCCAGCGCGAGATGAAGTGAAAATCGCTCTCTTTGTATTGGCAAATATGCTCATCCGGACTGTATTTGCCGTGAAGACGATTGATGACATCCGCGCCGTAACCAGCTTCGTCGATGACCCAGGTGATGACGTCCGGCGATTTTTCGTCCGTGAAAACGCGACTATGCCGAGAAAAACCGAGGTGATGAATACGCGGGCGAACGATGACCTCGTAAAGGCCCCGTTCCTCGACCATGAGCAATAACGACACTTTGGCGACGAGGCCATGGATCTCGTGAGGAGCGCCATCACCGCGCGTGATCGAGATGGTTGCTTTGAGCCAAAGAGCATCCGCAGGGACGAACCCCGCATCGACGGGAATCGTGACGAACACGCGGAACGTAAAGAGTTCGCTAATGGCCTCACGCCCCCGAAAGCCCACGAGCACTGCGCTGTCCGGGATGCCGCTCGATTGAAAAGAAAAGATATGACCCATGTTCGTAGAACCTCTAGGATATCAGCTTCATGCCCGCGATTTCGACGTGAAGAATACCGAGCTCGGCAGAGAAAGCGCCTTTTTCGATGGCCGGACCTTTGACTCCACAAACGATCCCATTCGCCTCGTCCTTGAGCGCCGATACGGCCACCGCGGCAATGCATAATTCGAGTTTGAACGTCGCCATGGCTCGGCACATCCCCGTGAATTCGTTCTTTTTGACCCAATACTTGTCTTCTTTGGCGAAAAACCAGGTCTCGCTCGGGGTCTGCACCGTCCATTTGGGCGCATTGAGCACCGCGCCGCCCGGGATGAGCCACATGAGATCCGCGTATGTCCGGGTCGTGTCTTGATAATCGAGCGTTACCGCGCCGGAAAAGTTCTGCAGCACGGGGCCCGTGACCGTCGTGCTCATCGTACCATCATGATAATGCAGCGCGGGGCCCGAAATCTTTACGTGCGGACCCGTGTACTTCTCACCCGTGGGTCCGTTGACGGTCGTATCTTGCGTGCTCGCATAAACCTCGACTTTCGGCCCCGTAACGGTACTCTCGTGCCCGGCTTTATAGGTTTCCGTGACATTGTCGAGGACACACGTGAGCTTCAAGTTTTCGTAGATTTCTGTTACGGCACCAGTCGCCTTCGTCGTTTGTGGACCGTGAATCTGCGTGAGTTGCAGCGACTTGTATGTCTCGTCGACCGCGCCTTTGACTTTTTCCGTCAGTTTGCCGCCAACGTTGATATCCTGGTTTCCGCCAATCTCGAATTTACAATCGCCTTCGGTATTTTCGACGATGTAATGGGTGTGCTTCTCATGCGGCTCGCCCAGATGAAGGAATGTCTTTTTCGGTGGTGTCTCGAAATCGATGTATTGTTTGCCCGAAAGATCCTCGATTTCAATCCGATTGTCGCTCCCCGTGTGAATGACATTCTGCGTGTGATTCGATGCCGTCACCACGCTCGGGGTCAACGCATTCGGTATCGCGCCAGCAATGACCGGACGATCCGGATCTCCAGCGAGGAACGCAATCATCACCTCGGTGCCTTTGCGCAATGGGAAATGAAAACCTTCCGGAGCCCCAGCATGAGGCTGCATCATGCGGACCCACGTCGACGCCGTCCCATTCTCGAGATCACTCTCGTCGAAATGAATTTTTACCTGATAACGCCCTGCGTTGTCGATTTGACCGTAGGGGCTGTCTGCGGGTCCGTCCACGACACCCGCTTCAAAACCGCTTGCTCTCGAAACGCGGGCGGGAGCGGGAGCACGAAACTGCACATCATCCCCAATCGCCTTGACAACGACGCGATACCCCTCGGCAAACGATACGCCGATGAGTTTTGCAAGCTCGTTGGAGAGCCCAGCCTGCCGTCCTTCGTGACGCACCGAGGTGCACAGATACGAGCGATCCAGGGTCGTGTCGGGGTGCCCCGTTATCTCGAAGAGGTACCCGGGCCGAATGCCAAACACGGTGCCCCGAGCCTCGAAAACGCTCTGTTCGGCGGAAAGAACCTCGGACTGGATCTTGGCGAGCCGCGCGCCGTCGTTTGGATCGAAAAACCGTGCGCCATGAATCACGACGTCATCGAAACCGGCGTCGGACACATCTCCGTCGCCCACGATGTCGAGGGTGGGTTTGGCGTAGTTGTAGTCGCGCATGCGCACGCGTGAGGGGAGAATCTGGTGAAGAGCTTGGACGCTGCTGAACGAAGCGCCGCTCGTGACATCGTTCGATACGGTCGGCCAGTAACGAATGGCATCTTCGGGCGATCGCGCGTGCGCGCCACGATCGTCGGTGATGATGAGTTTTTCGCGGTCTCCGTCGTGGTCGAAGTAGTAGTACATGCCTTCCCGCGCCATCCAGCGCGAGATGAAGTCGTAGTCGCTCTCTTTGTACTGACAAACGTGCTCCTCGACCTTGTAGTTCGCCGCGAGCTCCAGGGAATAGGCGTTTGTGGGCAAACTGGCGAGCTTGAAAATGTCTTTGATCACGTCCGGGATCGCTTGGTCCGTGAACATGCGGCTGTGGCGCGAGTTTGTCAGACAAAACAGTTCGGGCACGAGCGTGACGCGGACATACGCTTTGCCTTGGGCCGCGTGCACGAGCTCGACATCGGCGAGGATGCCATGGATCGATCTCAGGTCTGCGTGCCGATGCTCGGCGATTGCCAGCGTGGCTTTGGCGCCAACGGCAGCCCCGAGATCCATGGCGGCGCAGTCGTCCTGCATCAATACGAGGTGCACTTCGAACGCATAGATCTTCGAGATTGACTCTTCGCCTCGAAAACTCGCGACGAGGACATCTCCAGGAAACACGCTGGATTCAAAGCTGAAGAAAGACATGGTCGCCTCACGCCGCACGGGTGCGGTGCCAACACGATACCAGAGTCGCGCCGCGATTGCATGAAGTAGTTGTGTTCGAAAAAACGCAATAAGTGTATTGGTGATTTCGTTGTGGCGTTTGGGTCAGGGGCACTCCCAAAATTGCCGAGTGCGCTGCGGTCAAGCTTCCTAAGAGCGTGTTGAACAGAGATTGCCAGTGAAATCGGGGTTTGTCCGC
>DAOMZH010000520.1:0-2978 GCA_035437985.1 Polyangium sp. (in: bacteria)
GCGACTGCTGCTTTCATGGACGCCATGGCGAAAATCCTCCAGCAAAGATTGCACTACAGCAACGACATATTGTCAACGAATTGCAACTCGGACGAAACGCGCAGAGTGAGTAACACAGAAACCGAATTCAATTCACAAAAACATCACCCACGTTGGCGGCCGCCAGGCAGTTTGAAACACAATTAGCATGGTAACCAATCAATATTATTGAACAAGTGTCCACATCAACAAATATGCAGCAAAAACTACACCATGCTCATACAGAAAGCCCACACGCTAGTTAATATTGCTTCTCCTCGGCTTCGTCCGATATGGACCACTGTTGCGGAAGTTACACCCCGACATCACCCACGTTGGCGGCCGCCAGGCCACTGGGGTTACGTCGATTCGGATAATCCATTTTCACCTTAGCCAGCCCTGTCGTGAACGAAATGGCACACCTTCGATACGACCTGCGGGCTTCGATTCAATGCGTCAAAGCCGCCAGCTCCAGCGCGATCCGCTCGTTTTGATGAATCTTTGCCCATGATAGAATGAATCGGGGTCATGGCATGTCTCATGCATCGAGAAAAGACAGTGCTTGAAAATGTCGTTCGAGACTCGGTTCAAAAGGAGTAGCGTCATGACCATCAAAATGAGCTTGTTGGCGGCAATCATGGTTTCGGGTCTTGGCGCTTTGACGACGGGTTGTTATGCCGAGACGGGTTATGTCGTGACGAATGACGCATACACCTACGATTACGCCGAACCGACGCTCGTTGCTGCGGGCCCCGATGTTTATGTCGTAAGTGGCCAACCGTCGGTTTATTACGCGGACAATGCGTACTGGACCTATTCGAGAAATAATTGGTATCGTTCGTCGTATTCGAATGGTGGGTGGGTGTCGGTGAATGCCGCGCCGGTGATCGTCGTGAATCATTATCATCGGGCAAATGTCGCTTATTACAATCCGACGCCTCGGGTTCCGGCGCGACCCCATATCGCACGCCAACCGGCTCATCCCCACGTGCATGTCGCACATTCTCCCGCCGGACAAGCGCGGGTGCGTTTCCCCGTCTCCAAGCCTGCTCCAGCCGTTCGATCAGGCGCAAGCGTCCGTGTACACGCCAAACCGTCCATTCGAGTCGGCGGCAACGCGCATTCGAGCCATTCGTCACCCAGCCATGGCCGCAGCCGCGGTCGATGAACCGCTCCCAAATCACTTGCCTCTTGCCCCTCCGCCCATCTGCGCTACAAACCAGCGCATGAAATACATCCTGTTCGTCCTCACCAGTGTCGCAGAGATTGGGCCATCGAAACATAATAGCGGGGCATACGTCTCCGAGGTAGCCCACCCCTATGAAGAATTCTCCAAACACGGTTATGGAGTCGACTTCACCTCGCTCGCCGGCGGCGACCCACCCTTGTACGGTTATGACGAAAAAGATACCGTTAGCAAGGAGTTCCTCGATAGTCGGCAATTTCGACGACTTCGCAACAGTCGCAAGCTCGCCGATGTCGATATTGCGGCATACGACGCCATCTTTTTCCCCGGAGGAACCGGCCCGATGGTCGATGTCGCCACCGATCCGCTCGTAAAACAGATTATCGCCAATGCCTATGAAAGTGGTCGAGTCGTCGGCGCGGTATGTCACGGACCCGCGGCGCTGCTCGACGTAAAACTCTCCAATGGCGAATTCCTCGTCGCCGGCAAACGCGTTGCCGCATTCACGAACGAAGAAGAAGAAAAAACCACCAAAGCCCATGTCCCATTTTTGCTCGAAGATGCCTTGAAAAAACAAGGAGCCGAGCACGTCGCGGCGCCCGCGTGGAAAGCCAATACGATCGTGCACGAACGCCTCGTCACCGGGCAAAACCCCGCATCCGCCAGCGGCGTGGCCAAAGCCATGATCGAACTCATCAGCCAAAGCCAATCCGCCTGATTCCGAAATGCGACCGTCGAAGACATATTGGATGGGTCATCCTTTGGCAACCCGTCAAAATCAGCCTCGAGAGCAAAAAGAAAAACACGGGTCGGAACCAAAAACCTCAACGCATCCAATCCGAACGTGATACCTTCACCCCGTGCGTCCGCAATACCTTCGAGCGACCATTCTTCTGTTTGTCACGGGCTGCGCTCTCCCTACCTCACCCACACTTGACCCAGCAAATCGCGAGGGACGTCCTGCGTCGATTCGCACGAGCATTGGTTTGGAGCTGCGATGGATCCCGCCAGGCGATTTCGTCATGGGGTCCGATGATGGCCCCATGAACGAGCGTCCTCGGCACGAGGTTCGTCTCGCGCAACCATATTACCTGGGCGCGACGGAAGTCACCCAAGAGCAGTTTTCTGCGTTCGTTGCGGAAACGGGGTACGTCACGACGGCGGAAAAAAGTGGCGGCGCCAAGGTTTGGCGAAACGGGCAGTGGATCATGGACCCAGCGGCAAACCATAAAACTGTTTTTCCGAGCCCGAAACGTCCGGTCGTGGCCGTTTCTTTCGACGATGCCGAAGCATTTTGCACCTGGCTCACCAACAAGGAACGTGCCCTCGGAACCATTACCCCGTCGGCTCGAATTCGTCTTCCCACGGAAGCAGAATGGGAATATGCGGCGCGTGCCGGGACGAACTCGCTTTGGTCGGGCGCAAAACGCGCCGAAGACCTTTGTCGATATGCCAATGTGCCGGATCAAGCAGCCGATCGTGCGGGCCTTGGGCGGCAATTCATTCCGTGCGACGATGGCGTGGGGCTCGAAACTGCGGAAGTTGCCCATTATCGGCCCAATGCCTTTGGCCTTTACGATATGTCCGGCAATGTGTGGGAATGGACGGCCGACTGGATGGGGCCTTATTCCGCAGCAAAAACAACGAATCCTCGCGGCGCCGAAAAAGGCGCCGAACGCGTGATGCGTGGAGGTTCGTGGAGCGGCAATCTCCACGGCTTGCGCGTATCGCATCGCGATGGTTATCCGCCGGATTTGCGTGGAGGCGCCATTGG
>DAOMZH010000520.1:3078-7681 GCA_035437985.1 Polyangium sp. (in: bacteria)
GCACGCACCTCGAACCGCGTTTCACCCGACGTCGCTTCGATGCCCCACGGAATTGCCGTGTCCACGACGAGCACCTCGTCACCCCGCCGCTCGACCAACTGACACGTTATCATCCCCGGCCGCGGGAAGGACGTGTCGGGCCCGAGATCTTCGGCGCTGATCACCGGCGCTTTTTCAATCACCACCCAGGTTCGATCCTGGGCGTCCGTAAATTGGCATTCGACCCAACCGGGCTGATGATCATCTACCCAACGCACGATCGTGACCCGCAGTGCAAGCATCGTCGATGCCCATGTTCGCACATCATGGCGCGCCGGCGCAAACTTTCACCTCGCGAAGCAATCACGTTTTCCTTATTGACAAGAGCCCCCCTTTTGAGGTTTACTGAAGCGAGCCCGTTCTCTCCGAGGAGTTGGTCATGCCTTTCGCTGCGCGTGTGGGTGACATGGTTTTGCAACAAGCACCGCATTGTCATGCGCCGATCCATCCACCAGCGCCCGTACCCACGCCGCTTCCGCACCCTGCGTTGCCTCTGACCATCATCGATGGCGTCTTCACCGTCATGATCGGCAACATGCCTTCGGCCACGTTGGGCAGCACCACAACTCCGTGTATGCTCCCGGGCTGCGTTCCAGGCGGCCCAGGCAAAGTCCTCCTCGGATCGTTTACCGTGCTCATTGGCAACAAACCCGCCGCTCGCGTAAACGATATGACGATGCACGCTTCATGTGTCGCCCCCATTCCCTCCCCGGTTGGCAAAGTCATGCCGCCAGGTTGCCCGACAGTCATGATCGGGGGGTAATCGTTGAAACGCAAGCACTTCGAAGCCATCACCCCCATTTGCGCGGTGTGCCGGCAATCCGACATCGAATCCCCACTCGAGATCACCCGCGTCGTTCGCGAAGAATCCGCCGATATTCTCGAAGGTATCCTCCAATGCTCGCGAATGGGTTGTCAGCGCGAATATCCCATCATCGACGGCATACCCTTGCTCGTTCCAGCACTCCGAGCGTATGTCTCGCAAAACATCTTTCCCATTCTCCGCCGCTCCGATTTCTCCGAGGCCATTGAAAGCATCTTGGGCGACTGTTGCGGTCCAGGCTCCGCCCTCGATCAAACGCGTCAACACCTGAGTTCCTACGCCTGGGGTCATTACAGCGATCAGGATCCCCTGGAAACCAAAGGCCCCAAGCTCTCGCTCGTGGAATTGCTCGAACTCGGGCTCACGCTCGCTGGTCCCTTGGGTCCCGGACCCATTCTCGACGCAGGATGCGCCGTTGGACGCACCTCATTCGAATTGGCTGACCGTAGCGAACAGCTCGTATTGGGCATCGATATGAGTTTTTCCATGCTCCAAGTGGCGTCCCGAGTTTTGCGCACGGGTGAGGTCCACTATCCCCGACGCCGCGTGGGCCTCGTTTATGACCAACGCACCTTTCCGGTCCATTTCAAACGCCCGGATTTGATCGATTTCTGGGTTTGCGATGCGCTCGCTCCGCCTTTTCCCAAAGCGGCATTCTCCCTCGTCACCAGCCTCAATTTGCTCGATTGCGTTTCCTCGCCCCATGAACACCTCGTGGCCATTGCCAATTCGCTTGTTTTCGGCGGTCGCGCGATTCTGTGCACTCCATACGATTGGTCTCCAGGGGCAACACCCATCGAAGGGTGGATTGGAGGTCATTCGCAGCGAGGTCCCCAGGCCGGAGACAGCGCGGCTGCATTGCGGGCTCTTTTGACGCCAAACGCGCACCCTGCCAGCATCAACCAGCTCGAGCTCCTTGCAGAGGCGGGCTCGCTACCGTGGCGCGTGCGATTGCACGATCGCAGCTTCGTCGAATATGCGACCCATCTCGTCGTGGCCGAGAAACGATCATGATTAGCACATTCGCGCAATTCCAAGCACATATCGAGGCGGGTTTGTCGTTCGACGGCGAGACGATGACCGACGTGAACCTGGATGGGTTTGTCGGGGAAGGGCTCGACTTTACGGGGAGCAAGTGGATTCGTGTTCGAGCGCATGGAGCAAAAATAACTGCGTCGGTTTGGAACAACGTACGATTCGAGGCTGTGGATTTTCAGGGCGCGGATTTGTCGCGCTCTGCAGCCATGGGTCTCGACGTTTCTTCCGCGCTGGGCGAGCCAGGAAATGATCTTCGAGGCGTGACGATTGATGATTCGTACCTCGAACGGGCCAATTTCAGCGGAGCCCGGATCGAAGGCGCAACCCTGCGCTCGTGCATGCTGAACGAGGCATGTTTTGAGCGAGCTACAGCGGCGCGGAGTGATTTCACGAGCAGTATTCTCACCAAGGCTCGGCTTGCTGGGGCGGACCTCAATGGGGCAAACCTCGATCAGGCCATCATCACGGGGGCGAATTTATCGGGCGTGCGCCTCCTTGGCGCTTCAATGCAGCACGTGAACCTCACGGATTGTACGATTGAAGGAATGACGCTCGCGGGGGCCGATCTAACGCGGGCGATTGCCCATAATATCAATTTTCTGCCTTTGGGGACTCCTCGGAATCTCACGGAGGCGCAGGTGATGGGGGCAAAGTTTCCGGGGGCCGATTTCCGAGGCGCTATTTTGCAGCGAGCGCGGTTTGGCGAAGCGGATCTTTCGGGTGCGGATCTTTCGGGCGCAGATGCTTCAGGGGCTGATTTTGGTGGGGCGAGTTTGGCGAAGGCGAACCTGCGCGGGGCGATGTTCGTGCAAGCGAACCTGCAAATGGCGGATTTGACTGAAGCGAATTTGGACGCGACGAATCTGATGGCGGCCAATCTTGGGTTTTCGCGGTGCTTGCGCGTGTCATTTGATCGGGTCGAGTTGACGGGATCGGTGTGGACGAGCGCGGATCTTTCTGGGGCGCGATTTACGGCGCGGGCGCTTGTGGGGGCGGTTTTGGGCGGTGTGCGCATCGTGGGGGCGCAGCTGGATGGTTTTGATTTGGAGGGGACGAACCTCGAGGGGGCAGACTTGACGGGTGCTTCGTTTGTCGGGGCGAAACTGACGCGGGCCAAGTTTTCCCATGCGCAGCTCGTGGGGGCGAATTTCACGAAGGCTATTTTCGAGGCGACGGAGTTCGAGGGGGCGAATTTGTCGAATGCGTGTCTTACAGGCGCGGATTTGCGTGGTTGTACGTTGAGTTATTGCGTGCTGCAGGGGGCGGATTTGCGGGGGGTGACGATAAAGAAGCAAACCTTGCCGGCCTTGGATTTGACGCATGCAAAACTAGCGGGTGCATCGATAACGAGGACGTTGCTGGATAACCTGGTGGCGCCGAAGGTCGACTTTACCGGCTGTACGTTGACCGATTCGACGTTCGACGGGGCGAATTTGCGCGAGGCTGTATTGGTGCGAGTATCGGCAAAAAATGCGAGCTTCATTGGAGCGAATCTTGCGCGGGCGCAGATTGATGGTGCGGATTTGGAGGGGGCCAACTTGGGGGAGGCGAATTTGTTTGGCGTGGCGCGCGAGACGGCCAACTTGACGCGCGCTGTATTGACGGGCGTGGTGGAAGTCGATCCGGGCGATGGCGGGTAGGGCGAGTGACGCGACTCGTTTGTTGGATAAAGCCGCTCGGATACCCCTGAGAAGGTGTCTATCGAATTGACCATGCCCCGTGAGAATCGGATCCAATTCCGCTTGCGGCAACGCACCGTTCGCTGCCAACCCCTTGGCTACCGGCATGGCTTGATGACGAAGTTCTCGACCGCGCGCGAGCTTGGCCCGCATTTCCGATGGTTGGGGCACGTCGAGTTCTACACGTAATGCCGCATATTTGACTGCGGCAGCGAGTTCACCGAGCGACGTCAATTCTGCAACGCTCTCTTTCGGCAAATGCGTCGGAATCTCCGCGACATGTGCTTCGATGACCCGCATACCCGTCGTGACGTTCACGATGGCCAAGTCGACATCGAGACGAAACGGAAGGACTTCGTTTGCAGGCAGCGCGCGCGCTGCGCCAATGTGATTTTCGTATGCCCTTGCAAGATCCAAATCGGCCATCCGTGTACCCTTTCATGGAGTGGACCACCCATGGTACATGTTGTACATGTGGACAGCAACACCACGTAACAGACCAACCTCTACCGTGTCAACAGGACTGTCGCGCCAAACGCTCCCACCACGGGTAAACCGTGCGACAAGTTCGTGTTATCTCGCACGACAGCATACCCTTTCGAGACGGCGACACCTTCGCCCCAGAATTGCAAATACACAGGCGCGCTCACATGCAGCTCGAGCCCAGCCCGAAGTCCTCCACCGAGCCTGTTTTGCCAGCGCTCACTCGCCGACAAACTCGTCACCCCACTTGCTTGAAGCAACCCGCATCCAAACACGAATTGTTTATGCGCACACGCGCGTAAGGCCGTTGCCCAGGTCACGAATTGCTGGGTAGGTGTCTTCTCCATTGTCATGTAATCCCAAGCGATATGTGCATCTACGTTGAGCGAGAAGATGCCACGGCGGAAACCACCATTGATTTGTGGTCCAACCGCTACGCCAGGCGTCGCCTCGAGCACGAACACTGGGCCCATGCCTAGACTAAATTGCATTGACGGTGGCGACGATGGGGTGCTTGGTTTGGCGACGACGGGTGCCTGGG
>DAOMZH010000521.1:0-7680 GCA_035437985.1 Polyangium sp. (in: bacteria)
CTTGGCGGGGCGTTGGTCAATGAAAATGAAGGGCCTTGGTAGATTTTCCACGAGTCCCCGACGTTTTGGGTTGCCCACCAACATGCGGGCAATGGCGCCCACGTCGTGCGGGAGATAGCGAATTCAAATGGGACAATGTTCCGGCTCGGTTGCCTCTCGAGTCGAGCGGGCCTGGGGCGTGCAAGCCAGGACGTCGTTCCTTCCAAACCAAATCCAGGGGGATTGTTTCCCCAATGAAAAATTGCGGCGACAAACGAAAAACGATTCGCTTGATTTTCGTTGTTGACAGAAGGTGCTGAAATCGTGTTTTCTGCGGGCACCACCTTTTCCACGAAGTTCGAGGAGTCCCATGCGTACGTGGTTGGCTGCATTGCTGGCTTCTGTTTCCATCCTTGCGGGTAGCGAAGGTTTCGCCTTGGCAGCGGCGCCGAAAACGACGTATCCTGTTGTGTTTGCCCACGGAATGGGTGGGTTCGACAACCTCCTCGGGTATGACTACTGGGGTGACGACTACGGTACATTCGTCGGCGACGCCTGTGATGAATTTCTGGAGGTATATTGCAATGGCGATATCGACTCCGGGCAGAAGGCGTACATTGGTCAAGTTGCGGCGTTTCAATCGTCGGAGCTGCGGGGGCTCGATTTGGCGAATGACATCGAGGGGTTCATGGCGACATCGGGGGCCACCAAGGTAAATCTTGTGGGGCATTCGCAAGGCGGCCTGGATATTCGCAAAGCGGCGCGTGTTCTTTATGACCGATATGGCACGACCAAAGTTCGGGTGTTGATCAGCATTTCCTCGCCGCATCGAGGTTCGCCGGTCGCCAAATACATTCTCGATTTGAAGCCGGGGGTGACGAGCGTGGTCTCGGCATTGGCCACGTATTATGGCGATACCATTTACCAATCGGGCAATGACGCATATGCCGGCGCCAAGCAACTCGTGCACCGGGATTATTCGTCGACGGACAACGTGACGACGGGTACCGAGAATTTCAATAATCTGTATCCGGTCGATTCGCGTTATGCGTATCGTTATGGATCGCTGATGACGGCGCAAAATGGAATCAACGTCAATCCGGCGCTGTATCTATTGAACAAGCTCGTCTTCGACATCGACGGCGACGGGTATTGCTCGGGTGATTGTGACAATGACGGCGCAGCTGGTATGGGTGACGGCATTGCCAACGAGCGCGACGATGATGGTTTGGTGGGCGTGAATTCCCAGCACATGGGGCATCGACTGAAGTACACCGAGCAACTTTTCGCGCTCGATACCATTACGACCGATTCGGGTCCGGGGTATGTGAGCAATTTGAATGCCCCGACGTCGACGCAAATGACGTCGATGTCGAGCGTCATCGAACAAGATCACCTCGACGTGGTGGGGATCGGACCGGATACGTTCGACGAGATGGAGTTTTACGCGGCGATTATGGAGTACGTCGCGACGTACGATTGAGAAGTAGCGCCCGCATGAGCAGGAATTGGTTTGTCGCGATTGGGGTCTTGGTGCTTCTCATAGCGCTGTTTTTCGGGCTGCGTCAAAATAAAATCGCCGAACCTGAAGTTTCTCGGGCGAAAACAACCGAGTCGGCGGCGCATGTCGAGCGTTCTGCGCCGGCGGCGGCTGAGGGGCCCCGTGCTCCATCGCGCCCTGCGATCGATCCTGAAATCATCGAGCGTTTGCGGGCAAAATATGGCGCGAAGATTGCCAATCGCTACGTTCAGCTAAAACTCATCGAAGCGCTCATGCGCCAATACCAAAAGCAGGATCCCGAGCATTGGCGGGAAAAACTGCTCGAAGTCGTGCGCGCGGCATTTCCGGATCGGTACGACGAAATTGCCAAGAATCTCGAGCGGCGTATCGAATACGAACGTTGGATGAAGGAACACCACGCGTACCTCGATTCGCTGGAGCTGGACGCGCGTCGTGCAGCCATACGCGAGGAGCGGGAGAAGCTTTTTGGTAAAGAAGCGACCGACGAGATTTGGGCCTCCGAGTATCGGAATCAAGCGGTGTCCGACACGCTGAAAGAAATCGAAGGATTGCAAGACCAGAATGTCCGCGACAAACTTGCGACCTACACCGAGCGGCTCGAAGAGATTTACGAAGAGAAATACGACACGTATTTGGATCAGCATCGCCACGAAGTGATGAATCGATTTTTGAGTTTGGAATCGGTGCAAACGGATCTCACGAATATGTCGGTGGATGAGCGCAAGGCGAGTTTGCGGGACATACGCAAAGGCCTGGGGCTCGACGATGCGGCGCTCGAGCGGTGGGATGCGTTGGATCAAGAGCGAGATGCGCGGTGGGAAAAAGGCGCGAAATACATGGCCGAACGTGCGGCTTCGAGCAAGGCGTACAGCGGCAAGGAGCTCGAGGAAAAACTCGCGGATTTGCGGCGGCGGATGTTCGGGGACGAAGCGGAGGTGATTGCCGCGGAAGAAGCGGGCGGGATATTTCGTTTTCAGCGTCCGCGTAAATGGGGCCAGAATTGAACGCTGCTGTGGCGCCCGCAATTTCGATTTCCCAATAGACGTCGTCGTTTGGGGATGTGACCCAAAAAGTTTCGATTTTGGAATTTGCCTGCGAGCCTAGGTCTTTGGTGCGGTGACGGTGAAAATCGGCCCACGTGTCGGGAAGAGCGGCGGCGTTTCGTTGGTTGACGATTTTTGCGGAAGAACTTGCATCTCGATTAACGAGCGCTAAGGGATCTTGTTCTTCCTGGTTGCACGGGTGGAGGGCTCGTCATGCGATTTTCTACAGGCCAAACCATTGGGCGGTATGTTGTCGAATCGCTGCTTGGGGAGGGCGGCATGGGCGAAGTGTACCGCGCTCATGATTCGCGCCTCGAACGCCATGTGGCCCTCAAGGTTCTTCGTAATCAAACGGAAGAGGCCGGGGATGAGTGGAATCACGCGGTCATGCGAATGCAGCGCGAAGCCAAATCGGTCGCGGCGTTGTCGCATCCCAATATCGTCGCGGTCTTCGACGTTGGTGAACACGAAGGTTGTCCCTACATCGCCATGGAGTTTGTCTCGGGCACGTCTTTGCGGGAGCTGGTTGGTACGGACGTACCCTTGGGCCGACGTCTGCGAATTCTGCTCGATGTCGCGCGAGCGCTCGAAGCTGCCCATGAAGCGAACATCATTCATCGTGATGTCAAGCCTGATAATATCCTCGTGCGTGCGGATGGGACGGCGAAAGTTTTGGACTTCGGGATTGCCCGTCGCGACTCGCACACGGTCGAGCATGTGACCAAAGAAATCGACGCGCGTGGAAAAACGCTGGAGGCGGAACAGGTCATGATGACGGCCGAAGGCGCGATTGTGGGAACGCCTGCATACATGGCGCCGGAGCAGCTGCGGGGCGAGACGATTGATGCGCGTGCGGATCAATTTGCGTGGGGTGTGGTGGCGTATGAGTTGCTTGCGGGGCGGCATCCATTTCATGCGGAAAAAGGAGGCGTTACGCTCTTGGCTTCGATTTTGGGCGATAATCCCGAGCCAATGACGGGTGTCCCAGATGGCGTAGCGGCGATTATTTTGCGCGCGCTCGAGAAGCAGCCCGAAGACCGATGGGCGTCGATGCACGAAGTCGTGCAACAATGGTCGGCGTTTATTACGGGTGATGATTTGGCGCGAGTTTCCACGGGTTCGCGAGCGGCCGCAGTTGTCGTGACGAACAATTCCGCAGAAACGCAGGTGCCGAAAAAAGGTTTGGCATGGAAGACCATGGCCACGGTCGGTGTCGTGGGAGCCCTGGCGGCTTCGGCGATAACGATGGGTGGACGACGAAATCCGTCCGCCGAGGTTTCCGCGACGCAGGTGGCGCCGCTTCCGACGCAACCTTTGTCGGGTCCCATTGCGGTGACCGATTTGCCCATTCCGGAGAGCGATAGCCTCGAAGCTCGAGCGGCATTTCGTGAAGGGTTGCAAGCGGTGCGGGATGCGCGTTGGTCGACGGCTTCGGTGGCCTTCGATCGGGCGCGGAAGGCGGATCCCGGGATGGCTGCCGCGCATTTGCGATATGCCTTGGTGCAACATCATTTCAATCGTCCGAATTCGCAACAAGCGTACGACAAGGCCGTTGGTTTGCGGGCGGTTTTGTCGGAGCGTGACCAAGGGCTGCTCCAGGCCACGGAAAGCTTCATCAAACGGGAAACGGGCGATTATGTCACGGCATCCGATAGGCTGGAGGCCCTGAGTGCTCGGTATCCGCGGGATGCCGAGTTGATGTTTTGGCATGCGCATGCGCGCTTCAAGCTAGGTACGACCGAAGCGCGCAAGAAGGCCGTCGAATTGGCAAAGGCCTGCACGAAACTCGATCCGAAACACGCGGATTGTTGGCAGGTGCAATCGTGGGCCGCATCGAATGAAAATCGTGTCGAAGATGCGATTGCTGCTCTCGATGAATGCATTGCTGCTTCTGAAAATGCCATTGATTGCTTGCAAGACAAGATGAAGTTCGATGCGATGGCCGGTCGGTGTTCAGTCGTCGCCGAATCGGCCCGGCAGCTCGTCGCTCGGGATCCCGTGACGCTTCCTCCGCGGCGTACTTTGTCCGATGCTCTGTTTTTCTCGGGCGAACCGGAAAATGTGGTTCGATTGGCGGTTGGCGAGGCGATCCGGGTCGCCGATGACCTGGGCAAACCATTCGAAGCTGCCGAGCAGCGTGCGTTCATTGCGACCGCATTTGGGGACTTGGAGGTAGCGCTTCGCGAAATGGATTCAATGGCCACATCGTTACAAGCCCCGGCGCCGGCATCAGAAACACTCTTGCTGTTGGGCCGGATGCAGATCCACGAGGAATTGGGGGATTTGGGGGGCGCAGTCAAGATTGCTGACGAATTCTTTGCCAAACGCGCGTTGCACCCGGAATCACTCGATACTGAAATGGTCGATCCCACCATGACGATGTATGCAGTGAAACTCGCTGCGGGCAATATCACGCAAGTAGAATATGAAAATGCGCGGACAGCTTGGTTGGCGGCGCATGAAGCAACCGAATTCAAAGATCGCGCGCGGCGATGGTATGCAGCTTATGTGGCGCCAGCAACGACACCAGCGTTGGCGCAGGTTGCATTAAACGAAATGCAGAAAATGCTCCCAGAAACCGCAGCCAAAGAGCAATCTGCGCTGGATTGGGGCAGTCAACGTGGAAAACTATATTATCTCGTGGGCAAATTTGCCGAAGCGGTCCCGCTGCTGGAAAAGACCACGAACGTGTGCTTGCAAAGGCAATGGCTGGGTTTTTATATTCGGAACGTAGCGCGGCTCGGCATTGCCCGCGAAGCGACGGGTGACAAAGCCGGGGCGTGCAAAAATTATCAATGGGTGCTCGCGCATTGGGGTAAAGCCAAGCAATCGCTCACGGTCAAAGAAGTCGCCAAACGCGCCAAATCGCTCGATTGCGGCGCACCAGCCATGTGATCCTGTGGCGTCCAGAACGCCCCGCGTGAAGAGCTCCCGAGCCTCTCGACACCCGCGCGTAGCCGTGCGATTGTCGAAGCTCTTCAAGCAGGACTTTGGGGCGTAGGACGCCGTAGGCGATCCGCAGCCTCAAGGGTTCAACCAGGAGGTTTACTTTGGGCGCGAATCATCGAGGGCTATTTGGGGTTTTTCTGCTGATGACTGCAGCATGCGCTGAAGGGTCGACGACCCTCAGCGGAGCCGCAGCAGGCGGCGGGAACGATGGCGCAGGCGGCGAAGGTGGCATGGGCGTGTCGAGCAGCAGCAGCAGCTCCGCAAGCAATGGCAGTAGCAGCAGCGGCCTTCCGACCGTCTGTGCTCCGGGCAAACAAGAAGCTTGCGCGTGCCCAGACGGCTCTACGGGCGCGCAAGCGTGCAATGCGAGCGGCACGGGATGGGATCCCTGCATGTGCGCAGGCGGTGCGAGCAGCAGTTCGTCCTCGTCGAGCAGCAGTTCGTCCTCATCGAGCAGCAGTTCGTCGAGCAGCAGTTCATCGAGCAGCAGTTCGTCATCATCGAGCAGCGGCGGAACCGTGGACAACCTAGATGTTTGTCCTGGTCAAGAGATTTTTTTCACCAACGGCATGATCGTCATTTCCGACACGACGTCGAACTACAACAATGATTATGCGGCCGGCGCCTCGTGTCCCAACAATAATCCCGCTGGTGGCCGCGATGTCGTGTATCGCTTCGTAGCCCCAAAGAGTGGCACCTTGACGGCCGCGGTCCAGCCCTCGAATTTCTCCGCTGCGCTTTATTATTCGGTGGGCACATGCAAGCCCAACATCCCCGTGACGTGCAAAGCGAGCAACATGATCGGCGCCACGGTCATGCTCACCGCCTCGGTCACCGCAGGAATGACGTATTGGTTTGTCCTGGATGGGTATATCGAGAGCTCCTCGGGCCCCTTCACTTTGACATTCAGCCTGCCTTGAGCCGCCAAGGCGCTCGAATCGAGCAGCGCCCCAACGTCGTGATTTCTTTTCTGGGGGCACTGAGGTAAGAAGGCACCATGAAACAACACTTTGGTTTGGGCCTTCTCTTCCTCGGTTCTGTTCTCCACGTCGTTGCTTGCAGCGATACTGACAACGTCGATGTCTTCGGAGCCAGCACCGGCGGCAATGAAATGTCGAGCAGCTCGTCCTCGTCTGGGGCGAGCAGCAGTTCGTCTTCATCGGGCATGACGAGCAGTTCGTCCTCGTCTTCATCTTCGTCGAGCGGTTCGTCGGGCATGACGAGCAGTTCGTCTTCTTCTTCGTCCTCGTCCAGTTCCAGCAGCAGTGGCGGAACGTTGGCCAGTCATTTGTATATTTCGGAGATCGCGGTGCAACCTGCGGGTGGTGAATTCATCGAAATCTACAATGGCGGGGTGGTCTCGGTCGACCTCGGTAACTACTACATATCCGACAACGCGATTTATCACGGTATTGCGTCGGGAATGACGTGGAATCCGGCTTCGACGGCCGGGACTGATTTTCTGGCGAAATTCCCAGCAGGAACGACCATTGCAGCGGGTGAAACGCTGGTGATTGCGACGGATCCGACGTTCGAGACGACCTACGCGACGTGTCCTGATTTCATTCTTTCGCTCACGCCTCATACGTGCGCAAATGGCACGGCCGAGGCGATGGTGGCGCCCACGAATGGAGATCTTGGTTATAAGCCGGGCACGATGCTTTCCAACGATCGTGAAATGGTCATCTTGTTTTTATGGGATGGTTCGTCGGGAACGGTCAAGGATGTGGATTACGTGGTTTGGGGAACGACGTTCGATGATGCGACGCGCGTCGACAAAACTGGCATCGTTGGGTATGGGCCCGAGACGGCGCGGGCGAATCAAAAGCCAGCTGCTGCGCCAGCGACCAATGGGACCAGCATCGAGCGTTGTGGTTTGGAAAAAGGCGAAGTCATGACGGGAGGAAATGGCCTCACCGGTCACGATGAAACCAGCGAGTGGCTCGATATGAATTTCGTGGTGCAAGCGGCGCCGACACCGGGCAAGAAAAATGCCTGTTTGCCGTGATTCGTCGCGGGAAAACGGCACCTACGTCGGCGGCCGCCAGGTGCTCGCAGAGCCGCACGATAACAAGGTTTTGAACCGAGATTGCCCCCGACCCCATAAGCGCTAACATATCGCGTTTCCTCAATGATTTCGCAACCCCGCATGGGATTGAAATCCTGGCCATTGATCTCATTTCTCCG
>DAOMZH010000522.1:0-7680 GCA_035437985.1 Polyangium sp. (in: bacteria)
TGCGCCAAAGAGACTGACCCGACGGCTCTGCCCCCATACCCCCGGGGACAAACCGGGGCCGGGTCACGACAATCAAGTTCCCGCGCGGAAATGCACCACATCGCCGTCTTTGACGATGTACTCCTTGCCTTCGAGGCGAATCTTGCCTTGGGCTTTGAGCGCCGCTTCCGTGCCTGCGACCTTGAGATCTTCGGGACGGTAGATCTCGGCGCGAATGAAGCCGCGTTCGAGATCACTGTGGACTTTGCCAGCCGCGCGTTTGGCATTCACGCCTCGCCGAATGGGCCAAGCACGACACTCGTCCGGACCTGCCGTGAGGAAACTGATGTAGTCCATCAAGCGATATGCCTCGCGAATGAACACGTTGCGCGCCGGTTCGCCGAGACCAAGACCTTCGAGAAAGTCGGCTTGTTCTTCAGCGGGAAGCGCCGCGATTTCCGCTTCGATCGATCCACACAGCGCCATGCGCACGAACGCGTTCCCGCGCACGGTCTCGCGCAAGGCCGCTTTGCTCGCATCGTTCCAGGTTTCTTCGGACAAATTGTAGAGCGTGATCAGCGGCTGCATGGAAAGAAGCTGAATTCCCGGCCCGAGCGCGCGGATTTCTTCTTCGCTCAGTTCCAACGTGCGCAAAGGTTCGCTCTTCTCGAGGTGCTCGATCATCTTCGCGTTGACCTCGACTTCGAGCCCCTTCTTGTTCTCTTTCTTGAAGCGATCGCGACGTTTTTCGAGCGTTCCGAGGTCGAGCAGAAGTAGTTCTTCGTCAAACGATTTTTCGTCGCGTGCTGGATCGGGCGGCGTCGTGAGCGACGGATTGTCGAAGCCCCGCACGACGTGCACGATCACGTCCGCGTTGCGCATGCCTTGCAAAACAGCCGGGGGAAACGCGCCACCCGATCGCGAACCACTGCCGACATCGACGAACGTGATCTCGGCAAATGTGGTCTTTTTCGGGTGAAACAAGGCTGAAAGGAAATCGACGCGTTCGTCGGGGACTTTGATGTTGCCGTACGCGATTTCCCGATCGGCTTTGCCTCCAGGAGCGAGCGCTCGAAACACAGTCGTTTTTCCAGAACCGGGATAACCGCAAATACCTACGTGCATGAAAGCTCTCTCCGCGCCCCAAAGTTGAACAGGGGTTTGGGACGTAGGACGCCCAAGGCGCTCCGAAGCCCCAAATGCATAAACAGGGGCCGCGATAGTAGCTCAGGAATTGCGATTCGCTAGAAGCCGAAGGCGCTTCTTTCACGAACGTTGACGCACGGATTCCAAACGACGAACGTGTGCACGGTCAAACCTTCATCGTATAGACCCGCAAGCCTTGTTGCCGTCCCCGAACAGCTACGACGCCGAGATCTTCGAACGCGATATCCGCCACGCGAGACGTCGTTTCTTCGCTGACGAGAAGGTCGACCCCCTTCTCTTTGGTCATCGATTCGAGGCGCGAGGTCGTGTTCACCGCATCGCCAATGACGGTGAATTCGAGACGAGTGCCACCACCCATGCATCCCGCAACGACAGTGCCCGAGTGAACACCGATGCCGATGCGCAATTGCCCACCCGCTCGCGCACGATTCTGCTCGTCGAGCACTTTACGAATGCGCTGCACGGCATCGAGGGCCTGGCGCGCATGCTCCGCCGATGGGTCCGTCGCGCCAAACACCGCGAGCATCCCGTCGCCCATGAACTTGTCGACGATGCCTCCTGATGCGTGCACCGCTTCGGCCAGAGCGCCTTGCAAGTGGTTCAACATTTCGAACACGTCGACAGGTTGCATCCGTTCGGAAAGTGCCGTGAAACCGCGCAAATCAGTGACGAGCATGGTCACTTCGACAGAATGTGGAGCCCCAAGCAACGAGAGCGGATCCTTGAGCGCCGCACTCGCTACGCCGGGAAGAAGTTTTTCCAAAAGCAACTGCCCGCGACTCGCCTCCATGGCGCGACGAACCTGTTCGGCAAGCCAAACGTTCAACATGCCAATCATCACGATCGCTACGCCGGAATAGAGCAATTGCAGGTGCGGAGCGTGTTCGCGGAACAGAAGGACAAACAGAATGACCGCGAGAAATGTCGTCCAATCTGCAGCACGTCGATCAAACCGAATCCCCCCAGTTGCTGCAAAAATTCCGCAGGAAAGCGCAGTGATCGACGCAAGGGCGATGTTCATGCCCACACTCGTGATCCGCGACGAAAGCAGCGAGTAAATCAGGGCGAAATCGAGGACCGGGACGATGAACCAGTACACGCGACCCCGCGACGAACGCGTCAAGATCACGAGCATCGCGGCCGCGATGACCGAATAGATCGCTGATTCACCGATGTTGCGCGCAGGGCGGACTCGCTGCACGTAGAGCACAATGTCGACCACGAAAACGAGCAGGTAGGATGACAAACGCACCACAGCCACGCGCATCTCGTTTCGCCGAGCTTCAGCGGTGAGCGCGTCGTGCATGGCCGTAGCGAGATCGCTACGTGTCGTCGCTCGGGCCTCCTGCTCCATCACGGGCACGAGATGCGAATTCTTTCCAAGGGTCAAGCTCCAAGTGGTCGAGGCATCGACACGCTTGTCGATGGGTGATGGCTCATTTTCCAGGCACGATTTGCAGAATCGGAGTTGTATCTCGACAAACTGAGATCCGGTCGATCTTGCCCGCCGCATTTCTCGGCAACGCCGCGAGAACCGCGAATCGACGCGGGCGCTTGTGAGAAGCCAAGCGCGCCGCCACGTCCTCGATGACGGCAAGGGCGCGTTCGTTCGGCGACGAACCCGGATCCCGCAGAACCAAAGCCACGGTGACAGTTTGTCCCCATCGTTCGTCCGGTACACCAAATACGACGGATTCTTTCACGCCTGCACAACGCTCGAACGCCTGCTCGACCTCGGCGGGATACACGTTTTCTCCGCCGGAAACGATGAGATCCGTGCGTCGCGCATGCACGAAGAGCCGACCTGTTTCATCCAAAGCCCCCATGTCTCCCGTGGCAAACCATCCATCATCCGTACGCGAAGGCACGACAGGTTTTTCTGGACCCGACCAATATCCGCGCATGAGGTTCGGTCCACGTACCTGGATGAACCCGACCTCGTTTGTCGCGGCAGGATCCCCAGCATCGCGCACGACCCGGAGCTCGATGCCCGGTAACACGCGTCCCGAGCCTGCTTCGAGCGTTCCGGAAGCTCGCAACGCCTGACACGTGACTTGCGAACAAGCTTCGGTGAGCCCGTACGTCGTGATCGCCAAAAGCCCACGATCCGCTGCTTTTTCCAAGAGCACCGGTGATGCCGCAGCACCTCCCACGAGCAAGAGACGCAAACGCTGAAGATCTCCATCGCGATCCGCTTGGAGCAAGGCGTCGAGCATCGTCGGCACGACCGAGATCAACGTCACGTCTTCGCGACGAATCGCGTGCAACACAGCGTCCGGATCGAAACGAGGCTCCAGCACGATGGGTTTTCGCGCCGCCAAACAGCGTGTCAGGATCGACAAACCTCCCACGTGCGCGAGGGGCATGCACACGAGCCAACGATCGTTGGACCTCCAACCAAGATTCGCCTCGCTAGCCAGCGCACTCGCCACGAAGGCGCCGCGCGAAAGCACCGCTCCTTTGGGACGCCCCGTGGTTCCCGAGGTGTACACGATGGCTGCCGGAGGGTCGTCCTCGACAAACATTTGCATTGGGTTGAATGGTGAACGGTCGAAACCATTCGTGGTCAAACGAACGTCAGGACAAACGTCATCGACGATGACCTGTTCTTCGTCCGCCGTGAGCCGAGGATGAATGGGGACAAACGCGGCTTGGAGTTCCAAGAGCGCGAAAAACGTCACGACGGTTTGCACGTCGCACGTCGCCCGCAACGTGACCCGACTGCCCGGACCAACTCCGTGCGCTGCAAGTTCCTGCTGACGATGCGCCACGAGTCGCGCCAAATCAGCGTAGGAAATGCCTTTTCCCTGGTCGATCAAAGCTGGAAGGTCGGCAATTCCAGGTTCGACTGCGGCAGCGGCCACACTCAGGCCATCGTGAGCCATCGTTTGCGATCCTCCTCGGAAAAACCCAAGCCGGGTTGATTGGCACGGGTCACGTAACCGGCTCGTACGTGGTGCGGCATGGTCAAGCTCGGGTAACGAGACAAACCCGCATGCTGATCCAAACCGCACGCATCTCCTTCATTCGCTACAGCCCGGGCCATTTCCGTCGCGGCAGCAATGCCCACCGGCCCATCGAGCGCATGGGTCACAATGGCCGAGATGCCCTCCCGTTTTGCAAGGTACGCGAGTTCCAAAGCCTTGGAAAAACCCCCGAGCAGCGCAGGCTTGAGAATGAACGCAACACAGTCGCTTTTTTCGACCAGTTGCTTCGCCAAACCCGGCACGAGCAACGATTCATCCGCAGCCCACGGACATGCAGTTGCGCCGAGGTCGATCAGATGATCCGCGGGCACCGGCTGCTCGACGTAACGAGGCCGTAACTCAGCCAAGATCACCAGTTTTTGCCGAGCTTCTTCAACAGTCCACATTCCGTTTGGATCCAAACGAAGCTCACCCGGCCAAACCTGACGCAGTTCCCGCAGCGCTTGAACCTCGCGGGCAAACGCAACGTCATCGCGGGCGCGCAACTTCACCTTGAGCGCGGTAAAACCTTGTGCGGACAACTCCCCTGCCCTTTGCCCCAAGTCGTCCTTGCTTGCATCGAGGAGCGCGTTGCAGGGCACCACGTCCAGAGGCTGGGGCGTCAGACTGTTCGCCAAAGGCTGACCAAGACGTTGCATCACTGCGTCGAGAAGCGCTGTTTCCAAGGCCAATCGAGCGGTTTTCCAAGGCGCGAGGAGTGTCTCGACCGGTTCGAGTGCCCGCACCACGGCTTCCAGTGGCGGCAGTTCGTCGAGATCAACTCGTCCCAAGTTGGACAATGCCTCGCCCAACATCCGAGCCATTTGCTCGATCGACGACGAAGATTCCGCCGGCCAAGGCGTCGCTTCTCCGATGCCCAGCGTTTTCAGCTCGTCGCGAATTCCTACGCGCACGTACGGGCGATCCGCAGCGAAAAACGGAAGTGCGGCACCGCCTCGAATCTGCACGAATCAAGCTCCTTGCGTGGCGAGCACGAGGCCAACCGACAGAAGCACGCCATACAACAAGAGCAACATCGCCGTTTGTCCGAGAACAGCATTGAGTGGCCGGCCTTCTTTTGTCGCCAACGCGATCACGAGCCGAATGGCCAAGGGCATCGAGACGAGCGGCAAAAGCACCCACAGACCCACGTGGGCCATAACGAGCGCCAAAACGGGTACGGCATACGCCAAGACAAACAGCCCCACGTACTCGATAAGACCACCACGTTTGCCCAAACGAACGGCCAATGTGCGTTTACCGGCTTTCACGTCCGTCTCGCGATCGCGAACGTTGTTCACGACGAGGATCGCCGTCGCGATCGCCCCAACCGCACATGCGGCAAGCCAAGCCAGGAGCGGAATCGTGTTCGCCTGGACAAACACTGTGCCACATACAGCGACCAGGCCAAAAAAGACGAAGACAAACACGTCACCAAGACCGTGATACCCGAGCGGGTATGGGCCTCCGGTGTACGCCACGCCGCTGAGCATCGAGGTTATGCCGATGATGACGATGGGCCATCCGCCAACCCACACGAGATAAACGCCGGGGATCAAGGTCAAGGCGAGCGTGGTCACGAGGGCCGCCCGCATTTGCTTTGCAGTCAAAAGACCGGAGGCCGTAGCGCGAGTCGGGCCCAATCGTTCTTCGGTGTCCGCGCCCTTCTCGTGGTCGAACACGTCGTTGGCAAAGTTTGTGGCGATTTGGATCAACATCGCCCCGACAAGCGCTGCAAGGGCCGGCCCAAGCCGAAATCCACCCACAGCTTGCGCAACCGCGCTGCCTACGAGCACCGGGACAATCGCCGCAGTCAACGTCGCGGGACGAGCCGCGAGAATCCAAGCTCGAAGCGAGCCCACTGCTACCTGGGTCATCGCCATACCTCCTCCACCAAAAGCCTAATTTTTTCGGCCACTTCCGCGCGAAAACGGGTCAGTCGCACCGTGCCGTCTTCGGGCGGGACGATCGCCTCGATGAGCGTCGCTCCAGTTTGTCCCAGCGCAGCACCAAAGGACTGAACGAATGTTTCCGTATTGTCTGTCCGGATGAACCTCACGCCAAACGCTGCCGCAGCGTGTTCGAGATCCACCGCTTCGTGCATCGTGAAGTACTTATCGAAACGCTCCCGATCGATCGCGCGGACAACAGGTAAACGCTCGAAAATTCGGCCGCCATTATTCTGCACGACGACGATGACGAGCGGATTCGAAACGTGCCGCGCAAGGGCCAAAGCCGTGAGGTCGTGCAGTGCGCTCGTGTCACCGAGGAGCAGAACCACGGGACGATTGGCAATGCTTGCTGCTCCGGCTGCGCCAGCGATGAGGCCATCGATGCCACTCACGCCACGTTGATGCAGCACATCGAGACGCTGGTCGCGCGCGGGGGCCCATACGTCCACGTCACGCACGGGCAAACTGTTTCCCACGACGAGCACCGCATTTTCCGGGCAATTGGCGATGACCTTTCGGGCCACGCGAGCCTCGGTCAAGGCATCGAATCCGGCGTGTTCCACGGCAAACTTCCAGACCACCTCGTTTGCAGTTCGAAACGTCGAGAGCCATCGAGGATCGGGCCGTGGTGTTTGCTCGGTCAAACGCTGGGCCAAGGAGCGACAAACCTCGGCCGGATCGGCAAAAATGAGCGCCGTGGCGTCTTGTGCAGGGTCATTCCACCCGTGTGGCGCAATGACAAACCGAGGCACAGACGGATGCGTCGCCACATACTCGGCGTAATTGGTGGATGTTGGTGGAGCACCAAGCTCGAGGATCAGGTCGGGTTCGAGGGTTTTACGAAAGGTCGGTTCGCGCAAAACAACGTCGAACGAGGGGCACTCGACGACCTCGGGATGGGCCTTTCCAAACCGCGCTTGGCTGGTAGATTCGGCAAGCAAGACAAACCCGGTTGCTTTTGCCAGAGCAACGACTGCGTCGCGCAAGCGTTCGTCCGAGCGATCCAAATTGGCTGGACCACAAACGATGAGTCCGCGTTGGGCCGGACCAACACGGTTTACCAGGGTATCGATCGCGTCCTTCGACGGGGATGTACGGGGCAGAAAAACCCGCGTGGGAAGCGGTTTTTCCGCGAGTTGTCGATTCACGTCGGGCCAGGGCGCTGATGGTTCCAGAGGTTTGCGCAGACGAACGTTGACCTGCACCGGGCCTGGCGTGGGCGCGTGCGCTCGCGCGACGGCTTGCGCGGCAACTCGACGAGCAACGGCATCGGAAAGCGACGCTTCGTGTTCGCCCAGTTCGAAGTAGCCGCGGGCGTACACGCCAAAAAGCGCACGTTGGTCCATGGTCTGCGGAGCTGCGACGCCGATGAGATCCCAGGGACGATCAGCGGTGAGCAGAAGCAAAGGCAGAAAGCTCTGTGCGGCTTCGATGACCGCGGGAAGAAAGTGGGCCGCTGCAGTTCCGGACGTACACAAAATTGCACTGAGTTGGCCGGTGATTCGCGCTTGCCCAAGGGCAAAAAAAGCGGCGCTACGTTCGTCCACGGCCCGATGACAAACCAGGACCTTCGTCACGTCCGCGGCCAGGGCCAACGGCGTGGATCGTGATCCTGG
>DAOMZH010000523.1:0-7666 GCA_035437985.1 Polyangium sp. (in: bacteria)
CACGAGTTTTCGTCGTGCGGATGACTTTGTTGCCACAACGCCAATATGTAGTGGTTTTTCTCACATAAAACACACTTTTTTCGTCACATTTCGAGCCACGAGGAACAGACACGGGCTTGTCGGGCGTCTGGAGGCCATGAGTGAGGCGTCTCGCAAGTGGAACGAAGTATCAAATTGGGTGGGCACCGTGTCCAGTGGAGTAGACAAATCTGCGCAGCAGACTGGCAATGAGGCGGTCGCGTCGACGGGCGATACTTCAAATGCTCCAAGCCGTGTTTCCTCGGCTCCGGCGGGAATTGGAAAACCAACGGGCGCGCCGGGGGAAACAGTGGCCACGATTTTGCAAAGGGCGGGTCGACTCGCGCCATTGGATGCGCTGCGGTACCTCACCCCACTGATTTCGGTGCTTGGTGCTCTTCATGGCTCGAAGCAAGCTCACGGCAACCTGGCGCTCGAACTATTACGCGTGACGAAAGGTGAAGATGGGGCATTACGCTTGCAAATTCTGAAGGGACGCAAGACGCCGGTTCCAGCGGCCGATGCGAGTCCGAAAGCTGCACTTGCGGGACGAATGGTAGCTTATTCGTCACCCGAGCAGATCCAGGGTGCAACGGCATCCGAGCACGACGATATGTATGCTGTGGGGCATTTGGCATACACGTTGCTCGTGGGTGAACCTTATTGGGCCGAAGAAATGGATCGTCTCGCCGTCATGGCGCTTTGTAAAACCATTTTAGGCGGAGCACCGGAAGCGCCCAGCGTACGCGCAATGCGCCGAAAAAACGTTCGCCTTCCCCAAGATTTCGATGCTTGGTTCGTGTTGATTACCGATCGCAAACATTCCGATCGTTTTGCCGATATCACCGATGCGGGCATTGCGTTGACGTCGGTCTTGTCCAATCCCGATCTTCGCGAGTTATCTCGTTCCGTTCAATTCAAATTTAATTTCAACCCCAATGTCCTCGACATGCCAGCGCAACCATTTACGCCACCGCCTGCGCCGCCACCCGAGCCCGAGAATCTCCGTCTAACAGCAGTTTTCACCATCGTTGCCTCGGTTTGCGTCGCCATCGCGCTCATCTCCTTTTTGCGCTGGACCCATCATCAAGAATCGGTAGGGACAAACCCTACGGCCCAAAGAACGGCACCGTCCGCCAATGGTTCATCGAATATCGACGCCCCGCCCCCGAACCGCCCATGAAATCCAAGCCATTCGAAATCCACCGACCCACGACCTCGAGATGCGACAGCATGCGCGCCTCGTTCTCCGTGCGGGCATCCCCCGTGCAGGTTAACCGAACGTCGGCCGCTTATGCCCGTACTCGAATGACAAACGCGGCGATTCACGATCGCGCGCCGCGAGCAACGCCGCAAATGCGCATTGGAATCGTGAGTGAGCCCTATTTTCGGGATGCATCGCGTTGGCCGACGATCCGGACGCAAATAAAGAGATTTCTTGCGGAGCATGGAGGGCGCGGAACTGAAGCAGTCACTCTGCTTGCCGCCGCAACCGACCGATTGTTCGCCATGGTCGCCCGAGAGCATGGAATGCGTTTGTCCGTGGTCATTCCGTGCAAAAACTTTCAAAACGTATTTGCAACCCCGGATGAACTTTCCGAATACGTGCACCTACGCATGCTGGCTCATTCGCAAACGACCCTCGATCGCCCAAGATTCGACCGAGCCGCCTTCGAAGAAGCGTCCAAATTCGTCATCGATACGTGTGACTTGATCATCGCCATTGGAAGCGCCAACTCGACGCCACCCCCTTCGGGAGCAAGCGGTATCCTCGATTATGCTCGCGAGCGCGCCCAATTGCTCGTTTGGCTCGATCCCGAAGCTCCCGCCGTGAATCCCACGCTGAGCTTGATTCGCTGAACGTACGACCTCATTTATCTAGCAAATTCAAGTAATTGGGGTTTATCGCAGCCCCGGTGGCAATTCCGCATTCCACACCGCAACGCCGCGCTCCCCGAGCAGCCTCGCGAGCGTACGCGCCTGCTCGACCTGCCACGCGTGTTCGCGTGTGGGCAAGTGACGTTCGGTCGCAAAATCATTTTCGGCTCTCATCACGCCCCGTAAAACGTCGATGCTCACCGAATCTGCAGTTTCCGCCAAAGCATCGGCCAATCGTTCGAGCGACCCCGCGAAGATCGGCTGCACGATGACAATCGTCGATACGCCCGCTTTTCGCAGCAGGCGCAAAACTTCGAGTCGTTCTGGGACGGAGGACGCCCGGGGCTCGAAATGCGCCCGCACTTCGTCGTCAATCGTCGGCAAAGAAACGCCCGCATAAAGTCGGGGCAATGAAGCGATCAGTTCGAGGTCGTCGAGGATCCATTTCGACCGCGTGAGCAACAAAGCTGGCCACACACGCGATGCCCCGCGAATCGCTTCGAGGCACTGACGCGTCAATCTCTCGCGCCTTTCGATGGCTTGATAAGGATCACTCACGACCGGACAAAACTTAATGGGCAAAACTGGCAATTTTTCGAGTTCGTCCGCAAGAACCTGGGCGGCATTGCGCCGCACGTCGACGTAGGATCCCCAAGGAACTGCAGGCAATCCAAGCAGCGCCCGCATGGGGTCGACCTTCGAGGATGCATAACAGAATCGGCATCCAATCGTGCAACCCACATAAGGACTCAATGTATAAAATGCCTCGCTTTTGTGTCCCGCCGGTTCGAGCAATCCGGCAACGTCGACATGACGAATTCGCGCTCCGTCATCGTCACCGCGCTCTTCTTCGACCGCCCGCAAAACGCGCCTTTCGTTGTTCTTTGCGCGCTCGGCCAAAACTCGACACAAAGCCAAACCCAATTGCGGATCAACCAGCCGCCGATCGCCTTCCGTGCGATAACCAAATGCCAATCGCTCCGTTCGTGCCGCAAATGCCGACGCGAATTCCACGGGCAATACATCGACCCACAATACGCCATCCGCCAGCTCGAATCGCAGCCGCATGCCCAGCTCGGTGGAAGCTCCGACAAAATGCACCCCAGGTAAAACCTCGTCTCCCAAGGTCCAAGGTTCGAGCAGCGCGATGAGGTTCGACCGAATGTCCATGACGAAAAAGAAAACGCGGCCTACGTGCAGCTCGCGGCAAACGAGATTACCTCGACCTCGTTCGAGAAGACAACGATATGCAAGACGAGTTTCGCATCGCCGAACCATCGGGTACACTGCCCTTCGTCATGCGCTGCTTCACCTCGTCAGCAAAGTTTGTCCTGCCGCTCGTCTTGTTTGCAATCGGTTGTGGTTCCGCAGGTGGACCACCGCCGCCGCAGCCGCAAGAAAAACCCGTTCCGACGACGGCGACATCGATCGTGTCGGCCCCTGTTTCCGCGCCTGTCGAAATCACTTTGCTGTACACGACGGACGAGCATGGTTGGCTCGAGGGTCTCGTGCGCGATGGCGTGATGCGCGGAGGTGTAGCCGCAATGTCGGGGCAATTCGTGGCGAAGGAAGGACATTGCCCAGGTCCTGCGCCTTTCGCCGTACCGCAAGACGAATCGTACATCGCGCCGAATTCGGAAAACTGCATCAATCCCAAAACTTTGTTGCTTTCAGGTGGGGACAATTTCACAGGGCCCGCGATGTCGACGTATTTCCAGGGCGAACCAATGGCCGAAGCAATGGGCCGCCTAGGGTATGCAGCATCGGCCTTTGGAAACCATGAATTCGACTTTGGTCGTTCGCAGTTTCCAGCGCTGCGCAACAAGGGCCGATTGCGTTATTTGTCGTCGAATGTCCGTATCGACGATCCGAAACTCGCCCAAGAATTGGATTTGCGTCCGTTCGAGATCTTCGAGCGGCGGGGCGTACGTATTGGCGTGATTGGCATTTCCACGGAGGAAACGTTAAAAACGGCTCTGGCCGAACGATTTGGAGGGATGGCGTTCGAGCCCATTGAAACGGGCGTGGATCGCGCCGTGGCGAAAACCTGGGAAGCTGGGGCTGACGTCGTCGTAGCGATTGGTCATGAATGCCCAGACATTTTGGCGCCCATGTTTGCAAAACATCCCGATTGGCACGTGTCGTTCGTCGGCGGAGGTCATTGCCATAAAAAAATGCACGAAAAGGCGGGAGATGTGCCGGTGATGAGTCCGGAATGGCGAATGCACCAATATGCGCGGGTGAAGCTTCAGGTCGACAAATCACGACCGGCGAAGTCCCGCGTCGTTGGAGTTCAGACCGAATTCGTGGATGTGACCCAAGCAGCCGTAGCCATGCCCGATCCAGCGTTGACGGAGCTCGTGAAGGTTTGGAAAGAAAAAGTAGACAAGGCGCTGGGGGTGAAGATCGGCTACGCCAAAGGGGGAATCGGGCCGGAATTCGTCGTGGGACAAATGGTGGCCAACGCTTGGCTCGAAGAGGTCGGGGCCGACGTAGCGATCGCCAACAAAGGCGGCGTTCGCCAAACAATTCCGGCTGGACCCATTACGTACGCAACGATCTGGGGGGTTTTGCCGTTCGACAATCGGCTGATGAAACTGTCGGTCACCGGCGAAGAATTGTCAAAA
Organism: Polyangium sp. (in: bacteria); assembly: GCA_035437985.1. Taxonomy (GTDB): domain Bacteria; phylum Myxococcota_A; class Polyangia; order Polyangiales; family Polyangiaceae; genus Polyangium. Next base: position 4,524 of record DAOMZH010000523.1, read on the forward strand.
GAGCTCGCCGTCGACAAATTCATTTGGGCTGGGGCAAAAAAGCAGGCCAATGGCCAATGGTTTGTCGGAGGCAAACAACTCGACAAGAAAAAACGCTACACCGTGCTCATGACCGATTTCATGTACACCGGAGGTGATGGCTCGGTCCTGGCCCAATACGATCCCAAGGCCGTAGGCACCGGCATTCAATGGCGCGATCCGGTGATTGCTTGGATTCAGAAGCAAAAAACGACGGAGAGCTCTCCGCTCGAAGACAAACTCGGCAAGCTCGAGATCTCGAAGTGAGTATTGTTTGACATCAAACGAGATCCGTTGGAGCTGAAAACAAAACACGAAGGGCCCGGTACTTGTAGACCGAGCCCTTGATGTATCAAACCGATCGCGAAAAGATCAGTTCACTTTGCCCGTTGCCGAAGCGCTGACGCTCACGCTCGCCTTGACCTCGAGGTTGACGGAGGTCGTCGCGTTGACGGTCGCATCGACGCCAGCCTTGATGCAGGCGAGCGCTTTGCCACCGGCGTCTCCGGCGACTTTGACCATGCCTTCGCCGGTCTTCACGAGGCCTTCCGCGCCGACCTTGATCTTCGGAGCTGTACCGGCCGAGAGACGAATGATCGCGGGGAGGTTCTTGTTGAGCGCGCTGATGATCTTGCCTGCGTCCGAGTTCACCTTGCCATTGGCCGTGACGCGAACGTTCGGCGGGTCGCACTTCGCCGTTGCAGCAGCACGGTTGGCGCAGCTTTGTTGGCACTCGACATCGACCGTCGGGGGCTTGAAGTCACCCGAGCACTTCGGCTCTTTGACCTGCGCGCTGCAACCACCCGAGCACGAACCCGAGCACTTCGCGCCGGCCTTGAGTTCGCACGAACCCGTGCACGAACCCGAGCATGTTCCGGAGCAGGTGCCTTCAGCCTTCGCATCGCACTTGCCGTCGCACGTGCCTGCGCAAGCTGCGCCCTTCGAGTCCTTGCCGTCGCACTTGCCATCGCACTTGCCGCCGCACGAACCCTTGAAGCCTGCATCGCACGCGCCGGAACACGCCGCTTTGCAGGTGCCCGTGCATTGCGCGCCCGCTTCGACGGAGCACTTGCCTTTGCACTCCGCTTCGCACTTGCCGCTGATCTCGCCACCTGAGCAGCTCGCTTCGAGTTTGCCCGGCTCAATCGGCGAACCGCAGGCGTCCATGCACTTCGACATGCCTTCGACGTCCGCGTAGCACTTCGGCGGATCGAACTCGACCGCGAGCTTCGCTTCCGCTTGAGCGGAAAGCATCGACTTCAACTTCGCGGCAACAGCGTTACAAACCTTCTCCGCGCCTTTGCCACCACCAGCTTCGGCTTTGACGTCGGCGTCGGACATTCCGAGATCTTTGCCGAGCGCAGCGCACGAGGTGATGAGACCGGTTTCGAGTTCGACGACGGTCTTGTTCACGTCGTACGAAACTTGGAGGAACGCTTTGACCTTGCTCTGGACCTTGGCATCTCCTTTGACGTCCAACGATCCGAAGCTGCCCGACTTGAACTCATCGCATCCTTCGGCAAGGCCCTTGGCATCCGAGAGGGCGCTCCCAAGGCCATCGCCGCCAGGCAATTTTCCACCGCAATCGATGAGCATCGGCGATGCAATTCCGAGGACGAACACGGGCATTGTGAACAATTTCCAACCATTGACGCTCATCTGAAACACCCTCCGGCACCCTTGGTGCCTATTCCAAAATCGTGCTCGCTACTTTTTAGATGCGAGTCATGTCGAACCCATCGACACGCTCGAGAATACGCCACTTGCAGCACGAGGTAAGCACTTCGACCCACCCAACAGGCGCCCTTTCTTGCACGAGCTTGCGAGCCTGTAAATAGCCTCGACGACTTTCTTCGTGCTTCGTCCAGGGTCACTTCCTACGTGTTGACTTGCTGCGTTCGGAAGCAGGTTCTTCCTCGCGTTCGATGATGCGCTCCGGCATGGAAACGGGCACGGATGCTGCTCGTTCAGGTGTCGCGATCGTGGGAGCGGCGACCCGTTCAGGCATCGAAACGAAAGGCGCAGGTGAAGGAGGTTCGTCGTCGAAGGGTAACGACAACTGAGCGAGTGGACGTGCGCCAACTGTCGGACCTCCCTGCTTTTCAAACAGAGCCTGTTCGCGATCAATGTCGGCCTGAATCAGCTCCTGATTGTCGTACGCAAACGACAACGCATCGAGAATCCTTGCTGCACCAAGGTTCGGATAGCGCTTGAGCAACGTCTCGACCGAAGCGCCTCCTCGATGCCATGCCCACAGGCGACGCACGGGCACGCGCGAACCTTCCACGTGGGGACTGCCTGCGAGAATCCTTCCATCACAACGAACATGCGGATGAGGTACGAGCACGCGCGGGAGACTTCCTTGAGACATGGTTGCGCGCGAGGGTAATCAGGGGCCGCGTGTTCGCCAAAATATCGGACGAACTCGTCGCGCTGCTCCGTCTCGACCGTCCGTACTCGACACGCCACGTCGAGGTTCACTCTGATAACCTACGGCGCGACGAACTCGGGCCACGACAAGCAACGTCGTGTGCGGCAGACCCAGAGTCGGAGGCAACGATGAAGGTTTGGGAGACGAATCCGCTGCGCGAAGGAATGCCGGACGATCGCACGGTAAAACCCACGGCGCTCATCATTTTTGGGGCTTCCGGGGATCTCACGCGGCGCAAACTTTTGCCCGCGATTTACAACCTTGCCCTGAGCCGCCTTCTTCCTGGAGGCTTCGCCCTCGTGGGCGTTGCTCGGCGCGCAAAACCCGATTTCGTGCGCGAAATGAAAGACTCCGTCGCCAAGTTTTCCCGTCGCAAACCTCTCGACGACGCAACGTGGAACGAGCTCGCCAAAGGCATGGCCTATGTGCAAGGCGACTTTGGCGATCCGGCGACGTACAACCACCTCGCTGGAGAACTCGGGAGACTCGAACGTGAACGAGGGACCGCGCAAAACCGCGTGTTTTACTTGGCCGTGGCGCCTTCCGAAGTTCCTACGATCGTAAAAGGGTTACACGAAGCCAAACTCGTCGTGCCCCCTTCGTCGGACCCCGATGCGAGCTACCAACACGTGGTCGTGGAAAAACCGTTTGGCGAAGACTTGGCCACGGCTCGCGCTCTCAATCGCGAACTCTT
>DAOMZH010000524.1:0-7659 GCA_035437985.1 Polyangium sp. (in: bacteria)
GCCATCGATGTCAATCCGCAACCTGGCAAAGATCCGAGCCACCCCGCCTTCTTGCTGCGTGGTCAAGACTTGTCGACCACGAACATGAGCGGCTATTGGTCGCTCGAGGCCTGCAAACAACAAGGTTCGGGTTGCCAAGCAGGGTTCGAATGTTGCACCGGATTCTGTCAGCCCGATGGTAGTGGCAATTATTCATGCGTGCAGCCACCCGTGGGCAAGTGTTCGGACGTCGGAGAAAAATGCACGACGGGCGGCGATTGCTGCGGAAGTCCGGTCACCGCTTGCATTGGGGGATTTTGCGCGACGACCCAACCGAATTGAGCTGGAGGGAGACACAGCGCATGAATCGCATTCGCCAATATTTGGGCATCTGCAGCGCGCTTGCGTTTGTCGCTTGCAACAATCCGAGCGATTTTCGCAACGCCTCGTACGACCACGTTTGCGAGAAAGAACGTCTCCCGCCCAAAGCGTACCTGTTCAATTCGGGAGAATGCCGTGACGTTACCCCAAATACGTGTGCCGCGGTGATTGCCAAACTTCGCGAGAGAAGCTGCGCAGAGGCCAAACCTGGGGTAGATCGAGTTTTCTGCTGCGCCGATTGACGACACTCGAAACGAAGCACGCGATGTCGTCGCGGAAGCAGCCATGGAACCGCAGAAGTTTTCGCCACATTGCGATTTCGGTGGAAAATATGTGGCCAAATGCGGAGGCGCCAATTTCGCGGTCGGGTGGTACAACGTCGATGATGCCCGTCCCAGCAATATGCCACCTCTCTACGTTGCTCTTCACCCTCGGACACACGCGTCGCCGTCCGCGTAGCTAACCCGATTAACCTATTTCGTCGGATTGCACATCGGCTTGCATTCGCCGCCGATATTCGTCAATCAAGGCCCGTGCTTCCTCCTCCGTGGCGCAAAATGCGATCTCCGGGCCCATTTTCCTCAAACGCTTGACCGCGATGTTGGTCATTTGCACGATCGTTTGCGCGTGAAACGACGTACCATAACTCACGACGGCAGCAAGGTGCTCGATGTGCGCCTTTTGACGCATATAGTTCCGGACTTCCGTCGACGCAACACCTCCCTCTCGCCCATCACGGAGGAGAAAAATCGGGGGCGGCGACGGAACGGCCGCGATGAAGTCATCCATGATGATGAATTGTTCCAAGTTGACATCGCCGGAGTACCGAATATGGACGATGTCCGGATATTCGAACGCAATGCGATGTGGACCGACGGCGAGACTCGAATTCTGGTCCGGCGAACGACTCATGGCCACGCATTCTACATGCTTCCGCCGGCGATGATCCAGAAAGTTTCCGTCCAAGTGCGATTTGGCCCTGATGTGACTTAGCATTGATGCCGTCATTTGTAAGTATTTTCTGGTACCAAGCCGCGGAAATTGTAGTCATCGATGCTACTGGCGGGTATAGGATCAGGGCGCAGAGTTGGAAAAAAGTGCAGACAGTACATGGCCGCTCGGATTTGGCACAGGATGCGTAGCCAGGTCCGTTCCCGGTTTTCCCTCGTGACGAGGTGGGATTCATCAAGGAACTTAGCAAGTCGACACTCGTCAAAGCGTCGGGCTATTTACGGTTTGGCATGGTGTAACTGGAAAATCGCTAACCCATGATGTCGTCGGGACGAAGAATCGAGATCAATTCGTCCCACAATTCCCGGGCCGATCCAAACCGGTCCTTGGGATCGATGGCTAATGCTCGAGCCGTCCAAGGATCCAGGTATTTGGGTAAATCCGGGCGCTTGGCATGCAAACTCGGCCGCGGACCGCGCGCTACCGCCCGAATGATGTCCACCAGCGTGTCACCATGAAACGGCACGTGTCCCGTGAGAATGCGGAATACCAGCGCTCCAAGTGCGTATACATCCGCCGAATGCGTGATCAATTTCGTCCGCCCTTGCCAACCTTCCGGTGGAATGTACGAGGGTGAGCCCACGACAAACCCATCCTTGGTCAGCTGCGTCGGCGAAGAAAGATCTTTGACCATTCCAAAATCAACGAGACGAACCCGCCCGCGAATCCCAGAATCGAGCACGAAAATATTCGATGGTTTGATATCCCGATGCACGATTCCCCGCCCATGAGCGACTTCGAGCGTTTCGACGATCGGCGACAACAATTCGAGCATCATGCGCACGGGCACCGGCACGCCACGCGATTCGAAGCGCTGAATGTAACGCTCGAGATCTTGACCTTTGAGCAGTTCCATCACCAAGTACAAATGCCCTGTTTTCGTCTGATTCAGCACGAAAACTTGTACCGCCGCCGTGCCCGTCAACATGCCCATCGCTCGCGCTTCTCGCCGCAAACGCCGCACGGACTCGACATCTTCAGCAAACTCCTGATTCAATACCTTGATTGCAAAAGGTGCCCCGATCTCTAAATCCTCGGCCTCGAACACCGTTCCTTGACCGCCCGCGCCAATGAGCCGCACGAGCCGATACATGTCATCAACGGTGTCGCCTACTTTGAACATGAAAGCCTCCCGAGGAACCGACTACAACAGTCGCAGTGAGCAGCACCTTCGCACGCCTGTCAAGTTCATGGCGAAAAAAAAGCGCGCCCACGAGCACCTCCGCTCCGCGCCTCCACGCACGCGCGCGAATCTGCTTCTCAAGTCCCCAGAGCTTCGTTACGATCGATTCCATGAACTACCTTCGAGCAACCACTATCGTTTTTTGCAGCATGTTTTCGGCCTGGACCATGTCCGCTTGTTCGGGTCCTGGCTCGGGAACGACGGACTCTGCGGGGGCTTCTTCGGGCATGGGGGGTTCGGCGGGACAATCCGGGCAAGGAGGCGAGGCGGGGGGTCTGTTTTTCGACGCGGGTTTGTCCGACGGGAGTGGAGGTGGCGGATCAGGCACGGCGCTCATTTATGCCAGCACCGATACGACGTTGTATCGACTCGATCCCACGTCGCCCGACTTGGCGCTCACGGAGGTAGGTCTGTTCGATTGCATTGGCTCAGCTGCGGATCAATACAAAGCGATGACCGACATTGCCGTGGATCGGGATGGGAATTTGTGGGGTATCACGGGACATGTGATCATGCCCCTGACCATCGAAGCGGGTGGCGTCATCAAGTGTGGGGCGAAGACGAATCTCGTCAATGGTACGCCCGGCCAAACGGTTCCTACATTTTATGCCCTCACGATGGCTCCCGTAGGCGTGCTCGATCCCAACCTCGAAGTGCTCATGGCTGCCGATAGCGTCGGGAATCTTTGGGCGATCGATGCCGCAGGAAAAACGACCCAACACGGCAGTTTCGGCAATGTCCCCGCGGATGATGGCAATGGTTATGCCTATGATGCAGCAAATGTGGGCCAACCCTGGGAAATCTCGGGCGACCTCGTATTTTTGGCCAACAATGGCAAACCCGTCGGATTTGCGACCGTGCGCGATTGTCCCACCCCTCCGAGCACCAGTGGGTGTAGCAAAACCGATTCATTGCTCGAGATTGATATGACGAAATTGGCGGCGACGGGGACGAACGTCGTGGCCAAAGCCGTGCGTGGGGCCATTCTCAAGGCCCAAGGTTGCACCGATTCAGTCACCGCATACGGCAGCATGTATGGAATCGCGGCGTGGAACGACCAGGTCTATGGTTTTTCTCGTACAGGGTTACTCGTCGCCATCAATACGAACAAAGGAAGCACTTGTCTCGTCCAAGATTATCCCACGTTCAATTTCTCGGGTGCTGGAGTGACGACCCTCGCCCCCGTATTGCCGCCTCCGCCCAAGTAAGTCCCTCCAAACGTTCGCCCCAGAAGCACGAATCGTCCGAACATTTTTGTTGAAAACGCTCCATCCGCGTCGCCTCAGTCGATGGACTGTCGGACCCATCACTCTTGGATGCGAGGATTTCGATGTCGTACGAGCGTATTGCTTCTCCATTGGAAACGACGGTACCGATGGAACAGTCGGATTCTTTCGAGGGACGGGTGCACGTCGAAATTGTCGCGCGTGAACGGTATTCGATTGGGGAGGAAATTGCCCAAGGTGGAATTGGGCGCATTTGGCGGGCCAATGACAAACGTCTCGAACGTCAAGTGGCGCTCAAACAATTGCTCGATCCAAGCCCGGAAAACGAGGCGCGATTTCTTCGTGAAGCGCTCGTTACGGCCAAGCTGCAACATCCCTCCATCGTTCCTGTTTATGATGTGGGACGATTTCCCGATGGGGAAATTTTTTATGCCATGAAGCTCGTCACGGGTCGATCCCTTGGCGAGATCATTGAGGAATCGAGTTCGTTCGACAAACGCCTGGCCCTTCTGCCGCATGTGATTGCCGTGGCGGAAGCCATTGCGTACGCCCATAACGAGCGAATCGTGCACCGCGACCTCAAACCAGCCAACGTATTGATTGGACCATTTGGAGAAACTGTCGTCATTGATTGGGGAATTGCCAAGGATTTGCGGGAGCAAGAATCGGCCGCTGCCGTGGAACGACCAGTCGAGGCCCTAGCAAATGGTGCTGACACTTCGAACTCATTAACGATGGCCGGGGCCGTATTGGGCACGCCGGGATACATGCCGCCGGAGCAAGCCGCGGGTAATCCCGTGGACGAACGTGCCGACGTTTATGCGCTCGGGGCCATTCTCTACCACGTCCTGGCGGGCACAACGCCTTATGAAGGAAAAAGTGGATTGGATATTTTGACGCGGGTATTGACCGAACCACCTCCGGAGCTAGCGCAACGCGAGCCTCGGGTGCCGCGGGATTTATTGGCCATCGTGAAAAAAGCAATGGCTCGGGATCCGCGGGATCGATATCCGACAGCGCATGAGCTGGTCCTCGATTTACGCTTGTTTCAAACGGGTCAGATTGTCGGAGCTTACCAGTATTCACGTCCGGAAAGGTTTTTCCGGTTCGCACGAAAACATCGCGCGGTTTTCGCCACGACCGTGCTGGGCCTCCTTGCCGTCACTTTGATGGGATTCACGAGTTTGTCGCGGGTGGTCGACGCGCGACGGGTCGCGGAATCGGAGCGGGATCGGGCCAACGAAGAACGAGCGCGGGCGGAAGAAAAACAGTCGGAAGCAGAAAAGTCGAGTTACCAAGCTTTGCGCCAATCAGATGAACTCTTGGTGCTCGAAGCTCGAACCGCAGCGCGTCATGATCCCAATGCAGCCATTGCCTGGTTGTCGTCGCTGTCGAGTTCATTTCAGCGTTGGGGGGAAGCGCGCCTCATTGCTGCCGATGCTCGCGAATATGGCATTGCCAAGATTCTTCGCGGGCACACGGGGGCGCTCAACATGATTGCATATTCGTCCGATGGTTCGCTTTTGGCAACGACCAGTGACGACCGCAGAATTGGATTATGGACGCCCGAGGGCAAACTCGTGCGTATGCTCGAAGGTCATACGGACGAAGTTTGGCGGGTATTTTTCATGGAAGGCAATCGGCGGTTGTTGAGTTCGAGCAAAGATGGAACCGTGCGCATATGGGACGTGCACACGGGTGAGACCGTACGCGTCGTGAACGCTCGCGGGGCGGCGGGGGCGCGAGCAGCGACGCTCGTGGATGGTGAGCAACGCGTGGCGCTCATCAATTGCCTGAGCAAGCGCGTCGAAATCCATGACATATCGACTGATTCCGTTGATACGCTTCCTGGCGACGTGGATTGTCCGGGCAAAGTCGAGGTGTCGCCGGACAAACACTCGATTGCCTACATCGTGCAGGGAAGTCCGCGCCTGATGAACCTGAATACGCGCCAATTCCGCGATTTCACCAGCAAAGAAGGGTATTGCTTACTCACGCACCTGTCCAAAGACGGACAATTTTTGGGTTGTGCGGGGAAAAGTGGCTATGCGTCGTTGTGGGAGGTGAAAACAGGTCGCCAAGCCGAGCACCTGGCACCGAAAACAATCCCCAATTTCGGCATTGCGCATTTTTCTCCTGATGGCGACGCGTTTTTGTTCGGGCGCGATTCTTCGTTGTACGTGAAAAACCTTCGGAGTGGGGCGATTCGCTCGTTCGAACAGCATCAAGGTCCGATGTTTGCCGGCACTTTTTCGCCCGATGGGCGCATGGTCGTCACGACGAGCTTCGACCGTTCGGCGATTCTTTTGGATTTGAACACCGAAACGAAGCGTCAGCACCATGGTTTTCGGGATACGACGTCGTGGGCCGAGTTTTCGCCCAATCAGGACGCTGTGGCCGTAGCGAGTTGGGACGGCACGGCGCGCATTTTTCCTGTGGCCGCGAGCCGCAATCGAGTCGTGACGCAAGGCACATCGCCCATGAAAGTGTCCCGTTTTTCGGAAGATGGCAGCTCGATCGTGTCTCTCGAGAAAAATGGCACGGTACACATCGACAAACGAGATTCCCTCAAAACACCGGGCATCGTGACCAAGCTCGAAGGCGTGTGGCATGTCTTGTCGCCCAATGCCCAGCTCGTTGCTCATGGCCCGAAAGAAGGGGTCGTGCGTATTCACCACGTAGGAGGCAATGGCCTTGATGTGGAATTGGAAGGTCGCCCCGGTCCGGTGAAAAAGGTCATCTTTTCGGCGCAGAGCGACCGGTTGCTCATTGCTGGCACCGATAACACCGTGCGCGTTTGGGATCTGACTTCGCGACAGAGCCATTTGGTGACGACCGAATCGGCCTCGATCAGCAGTGTGGCATTTTCTGGGAAGGGTCAATTCGTGGCCGTTGCCAATCGCGACGGAATGGTGCGAGTTTTCCCCGCTGGGGGTGGTCCGGGACGAACCTTTACGGGACACGTGGGCGAGGTTCATGCGCTCACGTTTTTCGCGGACGACAATTTGCTCGTTTCTGGCGGGCAGGATCATCGCTTGTGTATTTGGGATTTGACGACTGGCCAAGGGCGCACGATTGACGCCAGTGGCATGGGAATCATGCAAGTGGTCGCGACGCGTGATGGGAAAACGCTGTATTCGCTCGGTTCAGAGTCAGCCATTCGCCGCTGGGACGTGGCGACGGGGAAGGAATTGTCCATTTTGCGCGGGCATCGGACGATGGTCGAACATATCGATCTGTCGCCCGAAGGATTGCGGCTCATTTCGACGGGGAGCAATGGCGATATTCGGTTATGGGACCTCGAAACGGGACAAAGCCGCATGCTCGAAGGCCACCGGCAAAATGTGCCCTGGGTCCTTTTTGCGCCGGATGGGAAAACATTTCTTTCGACGAGCGGCGATGGAACCACCCGAGTTTGGCATGACGATTTGCCCTTCGATGGGCCGACGTTGCGTTCGTGGATGGCGCAAATGTCCCCGCAAAACGTGGATGTATCTCCGATCGTGAATTGACGTGCCTCATTTAGCTCCCGAACGGGTCCTCGCTCGAACCATCAGTCAACTGGCACGTCGCCGACCACAGTGATTGGGTTTGCATTTTAGTTCCTCATTGCGTCATGTTTCCATTGATCCCTACACCGGAAACGTCTATACGCCCACGACGCGATGGCCATGTACAACCGATATGAGGCGCTGCTGGAACAAGCCCGGGACATCATTCTGTTCATCGGGGAGAACGGGCAAATCCTCGAAGGAAATCGCGCGGCGTGTCAGGCGTACGGTTATACCAGCGACGAATTGTGCCGTTTGACCATCAAAGATTTACGGGCCCCGGATACTCGACCCGATATCGCGGCGCAGATGGCCCGCGCGTTACGCG
>DAOMZH010000525.1:0-5278 GCA_035437985.1 Polyangium sp. (in: bacteria)
CGAGATCCGCAGATGAGTTTTTCCCTTTTGCAAAGGGTTCTTCGGGACAAGCACCACATCACCTTCCGTCGACACCGTTCCGTCAGGACGAACGAGCTCGTAACGCAGGGTCGTGGGCATGTTCGCGCGACCTTCGAGCACCCAGTTGACCGAGACGGACAAACCCGCGCCATGCGTGAGCTTAACAATGGAAGCTTGGCCAATCTGCACCGAAGCTTGGGATCGAGTCAGCGCCACGTCCCCGAACGTTCCGAGTTCGAACGGAAATTCGGTCAACCCCCAGCGCTGCTCGAGAACCACATGGGCCTGCTCCATCGCCCGTTTGTCCGAGATGAAGCTCCGACGATCGACACGCAGGTCACCCGACGAGGATTCCAGCACCGAGATCAAGGCTGAGGTGAACCGACCAAGCCCCTCCCCTGCCGCTCCAGCACCAATCCGCGTAGCCCGCGCCACTGCTACTCGAAACCCCGGACGGTTGGTCGCAAGCGTGCGCAACCAGTCGGGCAACAACGCGTCATCAGGTGCCGTGCCGATGGCGAGATCCAGGATCACGAGCACGTTCTCTGCAGGCGAGCGCAGGAAGTAGCGCACCAACGGTTCCGCTTCGAGAACACCGTCCGCGAGCTGCAACCCAGCACTTCCTCCAAACCCGGAGAAATACACGACGAGGTTCGTCGCGGCACGCGCCTGGGCCGCATCGAAGAGGTCCCAAACGTCCGAAACCGTAACATTCGGACCGACAAGGCACTCGATGACGGCAGATCCAGGACCCAATCCGCCAGCAAAAAGGTCCGCAAGAGCCCGCGCATTTGCAGCGTGAAACTCGTGCTGAAGTGGTTCATGCGAACCGACACAAACGATGTCATGGGTGAGGTTTGATGAGGTCATGAGACGGTCGCTGTTGCGATGTGCAGGTGTCACCCGTTCAGTTAACGGGTACTGAACAATCTATCAGCTACCGTGGATGCGGATCAAGCCGATCCCGAAGATCGTCGTGTGCAAGTTTTGTTACACAACTTCGCCCCTGGGACGAAATTGTGTTAAATAATGTACACAAACTTCGCCCCTGGGGCGAAGTTATGGTGCAAGAAGTTGCAATTTTCTCGCCCCTGGGACGTCATGGCGGCGCTCCCGGACTGTCGGGTGGTTGCCGCTGAGCACGTTGGACCAGCAACGCCAACGCTGGTGCGTCAGACGTGTTCAGTGGTCACTCGTTCAGTCTCTACAGGCCGCGCGGGGCGAACGGCAAGACGGACTTCAGGTCCTTGTCGTTGAAGCGCAGTTGCAGGCCGACGAAGTAGTCGCGTCGATCGGCGTTCAGGATGTTGTCGACGCCGCCGAGGAGCCACAATTTCCGGACGAACTCGTAGGCCAGCGCCACGCGCCAACGCGGTGATAGCTGTTCGCCGAACCCGAACAGGTCTTGGCGCAGTTCGAATCGGTCGTCGAGCAGGTGCAGGTCGAGGCCGATGCCGCCGGAGGATTCGCGAATACCGAAACGGCCGGTGAAAGGTCCGACGCGTTTGGCGAATTGGAATGTAAAACGAAATGCGTTCGTCGTAACCGTGCGGAATTCGCTGTAATGCGGGGGCAAACTCGGGTTCGACGTGTCGACGTTGATCTGCTCGAACGTGGTCAAGCCGCGCGGATCGTTGACGATTTCGAATAAATAATATTTATCCTCGGAGGGAGCCAGGCGCAGTTCGACGTAGCTTTTTACCGTATTGGCAAGGAAGTTGTATTCGCTGCGCAGGCCGACGATCGTTTGCAGCCGGCTGATTCCGCCGACGAATTCACCTACGTCACCGACGACATTTTCAACTTCGTTGATGAGCGTTTCGTCTTTGGTGAGTCGTCCGAGGGTGCCTTCACCTTTGTCGAGGCGCGCGGCTACGTTGTCGGCGTGGGACAATGCAGATTCAAGCGATCCGGTGGCTTTTTCCAAACGAGATGCGGCGCTGCGAATGTCGCCGGGGCGGCCGCCGTCGCCAGTTTGCGCCCCGGTGAGTTTGCGCAGGTCCGACGTCACTTGCCGAACGTTATCTAGAATCAAATTGATGTTCGGCTGCGATTGCGTCGTGATGTTGTTGATATTGTTGATGGTATCTTTGACGGCTGTCCGATTTTCCTTGACCGTTTCATTTAGTGCTTCGGTCACTTCGGCCAGGTTTTTCAATATGGTATCGAGTTGGTCTTTGCCACGATCGCTACCCACCGTGGTTTTCAGCGTTTCGGTCACCGTCTTGACGTCGCGCAGGATGCTGGCAACTTGGCCCTGCAGCGATTCCATCGTCGGTTCATCGATGTAGCGCGTGATCTGGCCCTGATCGGGAATCTGCGGGTTCCCCTCGGTCCCCGGAGTCAAGACGACATAGTACTCGCCAATGAGGCTCGTCGCGCGACGACCAATGGCGGCATCGACAAACAACGGCGACGTCGGGAACATCTTGATGTCGATGCGTGCTTTGCCCCCATCGAGCCAAATCCGCTGCACCGTTCCGACCTGGATGCCGGAGACCATCACCCGAGAAAGCGGCGCGATCCCGGTGACATCCGGTAGATATGCCCAGACCCGATAGCCGCCAGCGGTGCCTGCATCGCGGGAGACGAAGCGATATCCCCCGTAGGCGGCTGCCGCGAGCGCCACGGTCATGATCCCGACTTTCGCCGCGCGATTGACTTCGATACCCAAGCTTGCCGAGCCTAGCACGAAGCACAACCCGCTACGTCGCCCTTTTTTCAGCTTCGGACGCGGGAATCGAGCCCGGGAATCAAGCCCAGGGCCAAAATTTTGCTACCTCCTGAATGATGCGTCGGGTTGCGAGTCGCAAATGCAGTTGTATCGGGTCCACAATCGCCCCGTCGAACACGCTACGCATCACGATCTTCGCGTCGACCACCTTCGTTGGAACGGGTTTATGACTTCCAGCAGCAACGGGTCCACCCAATCACGCTCGCTTCGTGCCCGACAATTTCTGCGCCGTGCAGCGAGCACCTGCCTCCCAGCACTCGTTCTCTCGACGATTGCAGCTGCCGCGTCAGGAGACTCCGGCCCGCTCAAAGTTCAGTGGAAGTCGGAACTCGCGTCCCCCAAAGCAACAGCCGCGACAAACCCAAACGATGCGGCTCTCATTGCCCTGTGCGGCCCTGCGGACACGGCGCTCATGGACGTCGCCACGATCGTTGCGAAACGTCAACTCGAAGGTGCTCATAGCCTCACCGCCGACGAACTCGCCTTCGCCCTTCGTTCTGCCGGTGACCCACACGTTTGGCCCAAAGCTTGGTCACTCTCCGGGGAAAACCTCGACGACACCGACATCGCCAATCGCCTGAAGTCCTTCCTTGGTTCGACTCGCACGCTGGGCACGCGAAGGTGCGGGGTCTCGCGCCAAAAAGGCCCGGACAACGCAGACGTCGCGACCGTCATCACCGTTGACGCTTTGGCCGATATCTCCCCTCTTCCGACGTCGGCCCGAGTTGGCCAGTGGATCAATCTCGAAGGTGCGATGCTCATCCCTGCATCAGGCGTACAAGTCGTTCTGCTCGGCCCGCGAGCTGCACCCAAGACCATTCCCAGTTCTCTTTCTGGTGGCCGCATTCGCTCCACGTTCTCCGTCGACCAACCCGGCCCGTGGCTCGTCCAAGTTCTCGCAACCGTCTCCACAGGTCCGCGTCCCGTCCTCGAAGCCACCATCTATGCGGGACAGAAACCTCCGAACGAGTTTGTTCGGGCACCCGTACCGGGAGAAGAAGCAGGCAAGGGAATCAAAGATGCGGCCGATGCGATGTTGCGCATGATCAACGCGGCGCGCGAAGCTGAAGGTCGCCGGCCCCTCACCCGCGATCCGGCGCTCGATGTCGTTGCTCGCGCCCACTCCGAAGAAATGAAAAAAGCGCGACTGGTCGGGCATGACGTGGGAGGTGGAGATCCTCGCGCCCGGCTCGATGCGGCGGGAATTCGTTCCGCGGTTGCTGGTGAAAATGTGGCGAGTGCCAGCTCGCTCGAAAATGCCCATCGCGCCCTTTGGGCAAGTCCCTCGCATCGGGGCAACTTGCTCCTCGAAAGGTTCACGCGCGTAGGAGTTGCCGTCGTCAAAGGCGAAGATGGCGCCTACTGGGTCACGGAAATGTTCTCCGGTTGATCGGTCAGGCCGGTTCGCGTTCGGGTGCGCCGGTTTGTCCTACCGTCACCAGCGATGGTTTGGGCACCAAGTTATCTGGCGACGACGGCTTGCGCCGCAGCGTCACGAGCTCGGGAACTCGGGACGGTTCAGGTTGGATCGTACAATGCTCGAGCTGATGAACTTCGCGAATGCGTGAAGACACAGCTTGCACGACGTCTGTCCCGTGAAACCCGCGCGCGATCACGATGTGCACCGTCAGTACATCGAAGCCTTCGGAGATCGACCAGACATGCAAGTCGTGAAAGTCGACCACCCCCGGCACACTGCGAATCGTTTTTTCAATGTCCGCAATGTCGACCTCGATGGGACTTCCCTCCATCAACACATGCGACGTATCGCGGACCAGGCGAAAGCCTCCCCAAAGGATCAACCCGCCTAGCAGCACGCTGATCACCGGATCGGCTCGATGCCAACCCAGGGTCGAAACGAGCACGCCACCAACGATGGCCCCGACAGACCCGAGTGCGTCCGAAAGAACATGGGCCAATGCCGCTCGCGTGTTGACGTTGTGACCATGAGAGCCGGTTGCGAGCACAGCCGCAGCCACGAGGTTGACCACGAGCCCAACGACCGCGGTGGCGATCATCGCGCCCGCATCGATCATGCGCGGTTCTCGAAAACGTTGCGCTGCTTCGCCAAAAATCCAGATCGCCGTCAGCGCGAGAGCCACACCATTCGCAAATGCCGCGAGCACTTCCGCGCGCCGATGTCCATACGTGCGGGCACGCGTGCGCTGCTGCGAAGCAATACGTTGCGCCATCATCGCCAGCGCCAAAGCTGCTGCGTCCGCAAGCATGTGTCCCGCGTCCGCGACGAGCGCCAAACTGCCCGAGACAAACCCGACGATCGCCTCGACGAACATGAAGCCCGCGGTGATCACGAAGGCGAAAACGAGCCTCCCGTACGGCGTGCGCCGAAGCTCGCTCAAGCCATGCGCATGATGATGGTCGTCGTGCGCGTGATGATCGTGATGATGGTCGTCATGGGTATCCGCATGCACGTGCTCATGGTCGTGCTCATGATCATGATCATGCGCGTGGTCATGATCATGTGCGCCTTCGTCATGCGCATGCTCATGCTCACGCGACGAA
>DAOMZH010000525.1:5378-7656 GCA_035437985.1 Polyangium sp. (in: bacteria)
GTGGTCATGATCATGTGCGCCTTCGTCATGCGCATGCTCATGCTCACGCGACGAACGCTTTGCCCCTACTTCGGCACCCATCGTCCCTAGCCTAGTCGATTCGTGACGCCGGGATGAGGGCGATCCCAATGCCTCTCGTATCCGCTCGTTTCCCTTGGGTCCTGGTGCCAATTCATCCGTCGATTCCGCCGTCACTAGCCCTGGGATGACAGGAATTCGGAACCCGGCACGGCGTTGATTATGCTGCGCCCCATGGCGGAAGTTTCACCTGACCGGCTGGTCTGGATCGACCTCGAGATGACCGGGCTCGACCCCAAGAAATGTACGATCGTCGAAATCGCGACCATCGTGACGAACTCGAATCTCGACGTTCTCGAAGAAGGACCGAACCTCGTCATTCACCAGCCCGATGATGTCTTGGCCGTGATGAACGACTATGTGCGGGGCTTGCACTCCCGCTCTGGGCTGCTCGATCAGATCCGCTCATCGGTCACGACCCTGGAACAAGCCGCCGCGCAGACGCACGCGTTCATCAAGAAATACGTGCCGTCGGGCGTCGTGCCGCTCTGTGGCAATTCCGTTTGGAAGGACCGCGAGTTTCTCGAAGCTTACATGCCCGAAGTCGCGGCTCAACTGCACTACCGCATGATCGATGTTTCGACTTTGAAAGAGTTGGTCCGACGTTGGTGTCCAGAGCGTGAGGCGCCGAAAAAGAAAGAGACCCATCGCGCTCTCGACGACATTCGCGAATCCATTCAAGAGCTCGCGCATTATCGCACGATGTTTGTCCGACCAAGCGATTGAAGCGACAAACACGCCTCTTTGTTCACGCACGAAAGAGCGCCACCACCCACACCGCAATCCCTGCAAGAGCTACGAAAAACCCCACCCGCGCATGCGCCAACGTGCGTCCTTCGGGCGCTCGAGCCATACGCTGCACGGCCCACGCGAGTCCCCCGGCCCACGCGAAAAACGCAAGAACCAACGCGACCACCCACGGCACACGTGGAGCTTCGTCACGCAACAACGCATTCAGTTGCTGTTGTTCGATACGTTGAGGCGGCTCCGTTCGAGTGCCTGGTGGTCGAGGGGCCGCGGACTCAATACGCGCAATGGCCCGATTGGCGCGATCGAGCTCCGTTTCGTGGGGCGTGACGAGCCAACGTGATTCGATGGCCGCCGTGCGAATTCCGCGCCACGCAAGCAACGCCAAATCGCGATCTCCGTGTCCCTCCGCAGCCGTCGCGATGGCCACGAGCCGCTCATACGCCACACGTACATGCGGCGCACCCGGCGCATACCAACCTGCAGCCCGCCGCGCTCGCGTCGTGGCTTCGCGCAAGTCGCCTTGTTGCAACGCTGTGGAACTCGCCGCAATCTCTGTTTCACCCGCCCAAATCACTCGCCCCGTGATTGCCCCAAGCGCCAGCGCGAAAAGACCAAACCCCGAGATGATCCGCAAAAGAATCCTCAGTTTGCGAGCGCGCTCTGGGGAGGGTGCAGCTGGTTTGTCTTTCAGCGCCGGTCCTGGTTCCGTCACAAGAAGTCACGCTCGTTGAAGACCAACACGGCTACCGCCAATAGGCCAATCGCCCAGCCCACGGACGTGAGCGACGCCATGCCCAGGTAGGTGCTGAGTTTTACCGAAGCGACCTCTCCGAGCAAGAGCGGCCGAGGCGGAACGTAGATTTGAAGGTTGGGAACGACTTTCGACACGGCCGCGAAAAAGTCGTGCATGCCTTGACCGAACGTTTTGATTGGCAAACGGGCCAAGTTGTCGGCGTTGCGGCCGACGATGAATACGCCGAGGACAAACAAGGCCGAGAGAAACGGCGTGGAAAATGAGGCAAACAGCGTCACGAACGCGGCGATGATTCCAATCTCGAGAAACGTGAGCGCACAAGAAACGAGCACGACCTGCCGTTCGTCCCCAGAAACCTGCGCCAAAACGCTGCCCAAAACCAGCATGCCCACGGCCCACGGGATCGGCCCATAGGTGCGCATCGAGGGCACGCGCCACGCGACGATCCCCATAATCGCCAGCCATCCAAGCGTAGTGCCGACGATGAGTCCCGTGGATCGTCCAGCCAAACTCGCCCCCAGCGTCAGCACCACGCCTGCATCAGCCATTATGAACACCGCGATCGTCAGCAGCGTCCCGACGTATTTGCCCACGAGGTACTCACCGCGACGAATGGGACGCGCCAGAATTGGAAACAGGGTTTTTTGTTCGAGTTCCCGATGCAGCGAGGTCGCGCCAATGATGATCGCTACAGCC
>DAOMZH010000526.1:0-7645 GCA_035437985.1 Polyangium sp. (in: bacteria)
GGACGAACGGACGTCTGGGCGTTGGGAGTCGTGTTTTACGAACTGGTGTCGGGCAAACTCCCCTTCCTGGGAAATTCGATGGCCGACGTCCTCGCCGCGGTCGTTCGAGATACCCCACAGCCATTGTCCTCGGTTTGTCCTGACATTCCGCCCGACCTCGCCACAATCATTGCGCGCTGTCTGGAGAAGGAGCCTTCGGACAGGTTTGCTGACGTCGTCGAGTTTGCCCATGCCTTGGCGCCTTTTGCGTCACCCGACAAACAGACGATCGTTGCCCGAATCAAACGCGTCGCAGCTGTGCGAGCATCGGCCCCGTCGCGCCCCGGAGGCGCAGAGCTTTTCCCAACCCCTCCCCGTGGAGTTTCGAGCGACAAACAGCATACGCCGAACATGGTTGCGGTCGAGCGCGGTCCGCGAGGCAGCTCGGCCAATGCTCGTTCATCCCCACCGATCCCGGTGGCGACGCAACCATATCGAATGTTGTTATTTGCCGTTGCCGGAATAGTCCTTGTCGGCGTTGCCGTCGTGGCAACTCGTGTGGCCACCTCGAAATCAGCGGCCGCAATGGCGGAACCTCAGCCCTCGACCGCCCCATTGCCTGTGCCCACGACTTTGGCGACAGCATCGAGCGCACCGAGTTCGATTCCCGTGGTTCGACCCGCCGAACCAGCTGCGTCGGCGCTCACTTCGTCGGCCAAGGTGCGTTTCGACTTTGCGACGAAGCCGGAAAAAGTACAGGTTTATCGAGACAATGTGCTGCTCGGAACAACCCCGTTGTCTCTCGAGTTCGAGCGCGGACGAGCAAGCATCAAGTTGACTTTTAATGCCTGGGGATATCGCGCCCAAGAAGTCACGATCGTGCCGGAAGCGGATCGGTCCATGATTGTCGAATTAGCGCCGGCTGGAGCAGTTCGTCCAGCCACGAAAAGCACCACGGGACGTCTACCTGGCGATTTGGAGCCATATTGAGGCCTATGCGCAACACCCTGAAATCCATTGGGTGGGGAGGAGTATTTTTCTGTTTCTCGAGTTCATTGGGTTGTAGCAACCTACCCGAACTCGCGTTCGACTCATGTGGCAATTTCGTCATTGATGAACACGAAGATTGCGACACCTACACCGTGGCAGAATCCCATAGGTGTGCTCGTCCCGACGAACCCAATGCATGTCATTACACATGCGGCGCCGAAGGGGTGACTTGTCCCGACGGGTTTGGGTGTGGGCAGGATCAAGTTTGTCGCCGTAGTTCACGGAGCTTCGAGCCACAAACCGAGGCTCAGGGATATGTTTGGCCGACCAGCATTCATACGGGGGACTTCGATTCTGATGGCAATGGCGACCTGTTGTTGCTCGGCCCGGCCGACTCATTCGGTTATCGGGCAGCTCGTGCCCTCTATTCACAGGGATTCTCATTGCGGTCCGGATTGAGTATTTTGCCCACCGAGTTGGCAAATCCAGCAATCGGGGCGGGCTCCGAAGAAGCAGGTTTGCGCGACATTGCTTTTGCGGATTTCGAAGGCGTGGCCTTGCTTCGGGGATATCCCGATCGCTCAGCAGACTTCACGGTTTTTCCGACAACGACATTGTCTTCGAGTACGCACGCGCGCATTGCAATGGGTGATGCATTGCCAGATCGTCCCGGTGATGAAATCGTCGCCTTGCTTGAAAATGAGGATGGCACCAGCGAGGTTAGCGGTATTGAATTGGGCCGGAAACCCATTACCCTCGCCTCGGCGCCCGGTGGCGAAGAGGCTTTGGCTCAACCTTATGGGTTTTTCGCAAAACGTTTTGACGAAACCGACCTGTGCGTACGCGTCGTGATTGCGTATGCCAAGGCATCGAGTGTCGAGTTGGTGACTCCGTGCCGGAGTACGGGTACGAAATTCGAGTGGAACACTGGGGCTACGCTCGATTCGATTCAGCTGCAACCTCCCGCGGAGATCGATCTGGGGGTCATCGGTTTCGATATCGATTTCGACGGTTATCGAGATCTCGTCATCGGAGCCAGCGGCCGAACCTATGTCGCTTTCGGACTGGGCAATGGTCAATTCATATCCAAGAAGGCCAATGGCGTCGTGGGAGAGGCAGCGCCCTATGATCTGCCTCTGGCCGCTGGAGGCTCGAGAGGCTTTCCGCTGGCCATTGCGGATTTGAACGCGGACTCGAAACCGGATTTCGTCATTCCCAAAGGGGTCGTCCTGTCCACGAGCACCAATTACGAATTTGCCTATCGCAATCTGGGTGCTCCCTGGTCCGAAGCATTGGTCTCCAATTTGAATGCCAATGACCAGCCGGACATCGTTGCCGTGGTCGATGGGGCGCTCGATGTGCATTTCTTGAACAATGCCGGTAACGGCGTGTTTGGCACGGCTACGCTCCCGACCGAAGGCCCCCCCAAACATTTGACTTCCGGTGATTTTGACGGCGACTTGCTGCAGGATCTCGTATTTAGCGAAGAAATCTCCGAACACGGGCAGCTGAGCGATCATTTGTCGTTTTCTTTTGGTACACCTTTCGGGCCGCCTGCTTTTCCCGTCGCTACGGGCGAGGTGGGCGAACTCGGACAAATTGTCGTCGGTCATTTTCAGGGACAATCTGGCCCCGATCCAATGTCGGAACTCGGTGTCGTCGTA
Source organism: Polyangium sp. (in: bacteria) (assembly GCA_035437985.1). Lineage (GTDB taxonomy): Bacteria > Myxococcota_A > Polyangia > Polyangiales > Polyangiaceae > Polyangium. Next base: position 2,634 of record DAOMZH010000526.1, read on the forward strand.
GAAGGACAAGACGGTCGAGCTGATAGTATTGCGCTCCTGCCTGGTCGCGCGTCGCGCGCGATTTTCTCCACCTTGTCATTACAAAAGGATACGACTCCGTATCTTCCCGTGTCGCTCGCATTCGGACATTTCGGGGATGATACCGAAGACATCGCCGCGTTGGCTGCGAATACGAGCAATGGGGGATTGAGCCTGTTCCGAATCGAGGCTTTCGATGAAGAGGGGCTCAGTGTTCCCGAGGCGAGCGATGATTTGCTGGCCAATTTCATTCCTGCCGATGCCGGCAATGCGGTAAACTTGCGTTACGGAGCGATTGTTGTTCCCGCTGATTTCGACAAGGACATGATGGACGAAGTCCTCGTGGTCGGCGCTTATGTCGATCAGCAACAAGGTGCATTTGCGCTTGCTGGTTACGATACCTCGCGAGGCAAGTTTCACCTCATTGACGCGCAGGTTTTTCCTGCTCAAATCACCGTCGATTCGACCATGTTCATCGACGATCTCAATGGTGATGGATATCCCGATGTCGTTCTCACCACGGGCACCCAAGCGTCCCCGTCGGATCTCATCTTGGTTTGGGGCGATGGTTCGGCACACGTGCCTGATCTACAGACGAGTTTGCAGAGGTTGCGTTTCGAAGGGCAAGGGGTCACGGCGGTTGCAAAAGTGCAATCGCCCGCCGGAAAAGGCAAGATGCTCGTCGCGTCAACGCCGGGAAAAACGTATTTGCTCGAATTGACTGCCGAGCGCACGTGGACCTCCACTGAAATTCCTCAAATCGGTCCAGCGCGAAGTTTTGGGGTCATCGATTTCGATCGCGACGGTGTTGAAGATTTGGCTGTGCAATTGGAGGACGGACTCGAATTGGTTCGTTCGGTGCCGAAATGAAAAGGTTGCGTCCTTCGTCGTGGTTTGTCGGGATGCTGGGGATGTTGGCAGCGTCCACCCTCCATAGCGAGCCGGCCGACGCTCGAGACAATGCACCCGGCGATAAGACACCCAGCGATAAAGCACCCGGCAAGGACCAGAGTCCGGCCAAACCGGGCGACAAACCCCAAGATAAAACGGATGAAGCGGCCCGTATTCTTTTCGACGCCGGAGCCAAAGCGTATGCGGCTGGTATTTATGACGAAGCGGTCACTGCTTTTCGCGAGGCCCATGCGCTCGAACCCAATCGCCCCACGCTCCTCTTTTCTCTCGCGCAAGCCGAACGCCGCCAATACACGGTAAAACCCGAGCCGGCGATGCTCGAAGCGGCCATTGCCCATTTTCGGAAATATCTCGAAGTCGTGCCCGAAGGTGGTCGTCGCGCCGACGTTGTCGTGGCGCTTGGAGAACTCGAATCGCTGCGAGCCAATGCGGAGGCGCCCACGAAAAAACCGGCCCGAATCTTCATAACGACCGAAACTCCGTTGGCCGTCGTTTACGTCGATGGCAAAAAGCACGATCATGTGCCCGTCATTGAAGAATCGGCACCTGGAAAACACGAAATCAAAATTGAAGCCCCAGGTTTCCTCTCGGAAACGCGCGAGATCACGGCCGTCGAAGGCGCCATTTTTCCACTGGAAATCAATTTACAGGAAAAACCCTCGTTCCTGGCGCTCAAGGCTCCGCCAGGTTCGTCCATCACCATCGACGGTCGGGCCTATGGCGATGCTCCCTTGCAAACGGCCTTGGAAATTCCTTCAGGCACGCACCAACTCGTGGTGATGCACCGGGGATATGTTTCATTCGACGAACGCGTGTCCATTGTTCGCGCTGAAACCACCAGCATGACCGTTGCGTTGAAACCCACGACCCAAAGGCGCGTGTCGTACGCCCTGTTTGGAACGACAATCGCGGCGCTGGGCGCAAGTACGGCCCTCGCCATTACCACGATCGTCAAAGATGCTGAAGCCGCCGCAATTTACAACAAGGCGCGAACGCAAAACATCGATCGCCAATCTCTCATGCGTTATGCAGACGTACGCGAGGATCGAAACATCCTGCTCGGGTCCACGTTAGGCACAATCGTATTTTCCCTTGGCCTCGGGGTCGCTACTGCCGCGACGTATTGGTTTGATTCGCCAGTAACGACATCCGGAGGCTCTGGCCGCAGAGATGCGCGAATTTCGCTGACCCCTCTGCCCGGCGGAGGCTACATGTCCGTCGGCGCGGGTTTTTGATCTGGCCCAATCGCGACGACATGCTTTTTTCGGCATAAGGCGGAGCTTTTGCTGCTCGAAACTTGACCTGTTCACGTAACTTGTGATCAGGTGGTACGCCAACGCAACCTCATCCCGATTCTGTGGAGTGTCCGCGGATTGTCGGGTCCTCGCCGCTCGAGAGGCATTCATGTCGCTGATGGTCATTCTTGGTCTCGTTCTTCTCGTCCTGTCAGCGATGGTCGGCGCCCTCGTTTTCATGGGTATGAAAGCGGCGAGGCTCGATCAGTCATTGGCGGAGTCGGAGACGAAAATCCGCACCCTCGAAGACGCGACGCAAGCCTTGACGCTGCAACTCGAACAATCGCAAAAGGAAGCGGCCCATTATCAGGAAAAACTCGCCGCGCGGCCGGAGAGTCGCCGCAAGACGTACCGCATCGTCGCGCTCGGAATGAAAGGTACGGGCAAAACGTCACTGACGTTGAAATGGGCGAATCCATTGGCGGATTTGGGGGCCATCGATGGAACGAGGAGCGAGCAATACGAACGCAACATCAGCCGCGTACAAGCGGGCAGGGAAGTCGTTGAACACGTCTTCGAAGTGCTCGATTGGGGCGGCGAACATATGGTCGACGCTGTTCAGGAAATAAGCACGTCCGAAGTCCATGGCCTTTTGTTCGTCGTGGATTTGGGAACCAAAGACGCCAAAGTCGTGGAAGTGGATCGCGTTTTGGCGCAGCTCCGCGAATTCCAGCCGGAATCATTGCGATATTTCTTTGTGCCCAAATTGATGGCCAACTGCAAGACCATCGTGCTCTTCATCAACAAGAGCGATCTCATTCCCGGAACACCCTCCCAAATCGAACAAGAAGCCCGACGACTTTTCCAGCCCCTCATTACCAACTTGGCCAAACAAGCCAATCCCATTGAATTGAAAGTTTTCGTCGGCTCGGCCAATTCCGGTCATTCCACCCACGTGCTCTTCGCCCACTTCGTCGAAAAGATTCTGCCGCAAGACGCCTACGATCAACAGCTCCTGCAGCGCTTCAAGTCCAGCCAAGAACGTTCGCGCAGCATTCCCCTCATGGCGCTGCTAGCACCACCGCTCCCACCTGATGATGCCTTGGGCGAAGCACCATCGTTCATGCCCAAACCAAATGTCCGATTGTTCACCCTTCGTGGACCAGGCGACACCGCCGCCTTCATGCAGGTCGCCAAGGGCAAAGGCAAAGAAAAGGACGTGGCTTGAACCACGTCCCCGACAAACTCGTCTACCGTTCACCCCTGACAAACTCTTCGAACACCTGCACGTCGTGAGGTGATCCCAGCACGAGCGGCGTGCGCTGATGGAGCTCCGTCGGTTCGATGTCGAGAATGCGATCGCGACCTGTCGTCGCAACACCGCCCGCAGCTTCGAAGATGAACGCAAACGGATTCGCTTCGTAGAGCAACCGCAACTTGCCCAGCTTGCTCTTCTTGTCCGCTGGATACGCAAAGATGCCACCCTTCATCAACGTGCGATGTGCATCCGCCACGAGCGATCCGACGTAACGCGCGCCGTAGGGTCGCCCCGTAGATTTGTCGTCGTCTTTCAAGTACGCGTTCCACCGCCGCACATCATCCGTCCAGTGCACCGTGTTGCCCTCGTTGATCGAGTAGAGCGACGCTCGATTCGGCACGCGGATGTTTTCGTGCGACAGGAAAAACTCACCAACGGTCGGGTCGTACGTGAATCCATGCACGCCTCCATGACCCGTCGTGATCACGAACATCGTCGATGAACCGTAAAGGATGTAGCCCGCAGCGATGAGATCGCGTCCGGGTTTCAAGAAGTCCGCTTCGGTCGTTGTTTCATGATCGGACGTTTTGCGAAGCACTCCAAAGATCGTCCCGATGGAAATGTTCACGTCGATGTTGGACGAACCATCGAGCGGATCGAACACGACGAGATACTTTGCCCGACGATCGGTCGACGTGATGCGGATCGTATCGAGCTCTTCACTGGCAATCGCTGCGCAGTGGTTGCGTCGAGCCAACACACTGATGAGCGTCTCGTTCGCTTCTTCATCGAGCTTCTGAACTGCCTCGCCTTGAATGTTGGTTTGTCCGGTATAGCCCAGAAGCCGAGCAAGTCCGGCACGACGAACCTTGGATGTGACGAGTTTCGCCGCAAGACCGATCTGGTTGAGCAAGGACGTGAACGCACCCGTTGCTGCTGGGTTGCCGAGTTGTCCTTCGAGAATGAATGTTTCGAGCGTGATGCCGACGCGTGATGGTTCCGAGGAATGATGATCAGCCGATTCGGTCATGGTCTCCTCCCGAGGCCCTCTTGGGCACAAGGCTTGTTCGGACCTGCGCTGGCGTCCGAGGCGACGGGTGCAGCATGCCCCCGATGCCCCAACAGTGAACCAGGCTCGTCTTCATCGTTCGAGTGTACAAACGTGTCGGATGCCGTTGCAGCAAAGTCGTGTGCGACCTAGCCTCCTCGCATGCGCAGTTCGGCGTGACGAATCGCCCATATGCGCGCGGCCATCCCAAGGATTGGCTGAACAAGGCCCAACAACATCGAACGTAAAACGATCCACCGGAGACGACCATGCCTCTCACCGATCGCGTCAAGCAGATCCTGTCTTGGTATTCATCGGACAACCCTGGCACCCAGACAAACCTCGTGCGCCTGCTCAACCACGGCACGCTCGCGGGCACGGGCAAACTCGTCATCCTTCCAGTCGATCAAGGATTCGAGCATGGTCCGGTGCGTTCTTTTGCGCCAAACCCGGCGGCGAACGATCCCGAGTATCACTTCCAGTTGGCGATTGATTCGGGCTGCAACGCGTATGCAGCGCCGCTCGGATTTCTCGAAGCTGG
>DAOMZH010000527.1:0-7644 GCA_035437985.1 Polyangium sp. (in: bacteria)
TATGCAAACAGCCATCAAGCACGCCAATGCGAGGCCCCTGAAAATCGACGTTGGGCCCAAAAATCGAAAAGTGCTTTTCATTGTGCTTCGTCTCCTTCCAACGAATGCAGAGGACACCTGGTTCCGCGACGACTTGGTTGCCATCCCGCGTTCGAACATTCGAACCCCCCTTTACTCCCCCCATCGCCTATGATACAACGCTGCTCATGGCGCTCGAAACCCCCGATCCCGCATTGTATTCGCGTTCGCCCAAAATGACCATCGAAGGAGGCATGACGCTTTGCCGCGTGCTGGCCGACGCGTGTCCGGCTTCGATGCCTGCAGCCGTCAAAAAAGCCGCCAAGCGTCTTTTCGAAGTCGCGGAGGCGGCGCAATTCGCCTATACGTTACGCCGCAAAACAATGGGAAAAACAGGGCCCGACGATGCGCGCCCGGTCGACCGGAATGCCGATAATTCTTGGGGCGCATTACGCTCGCGATTGCAAGCTTATGCCATGCTCCCGCGCGAAGCCTACCCCGATGCACAACGCGCCGTGGAAATACTTTTTTCGCTTTTTGGCGAAGCGGGCCTTTCTTTTTTAACGGAATCGTATCCGGAACAATACGCGATTGCCGATTCGGTGATTCGCCGTATCGATGCCGAAGGACTCGCCGCTGATATCGATCATTTGGCCGGCCGCGAATTCCTCGAAAACGTGCGCACGCAACATACCGCCTATGGCAAAATGGTGCAATCGGTGTTGCAACGCGAAGACGCGTTGACCGACGATTTGAGCGAGCACGTGCGAGCGATGGGTCAGGAAATCGTCGATTACGCGACCAAGGTCTTGGCCTCGATTGATCGTGACAAACCCGCCACGGTCACGGCAGCTCGTACGGCTTTGCGTCCCATTGATGCATTTCGCGAAGCGACCCAACGCCGCGCCGCTTCGTATCCCCCGCCAGCCCCACAGACCAATCCCGAAGGTACGTGATATCGTTTTGCAGGCCCTTCGACCTGAAATTCGATAGTGCGCATACCTCGAACACACCCGTCGGCCTCGAACATCGATGCAAAACATCGTTTTGCGAACCTGAACGACCTTCCCAATCGATGAATTTGTGGGTTCAGTAACCCGATTGGGCTACTCAAGCGATGCAAAACATCGTTTCGAAGGCCAGGTGGCTTTGTGGGTTACGTAAAATGACCTACGATATTACCCCTGAGCGTCCCAAATTGGGATACCATACGATTTGACGATGCCATCGGCAGACACGAAAGTGGCCTGCTCGATGCTCGCTTGTGCCAAGAGCATTCGATCAAATGGGTCTCGATGGTGAAGCGGCAATGCCGCGGCCTTCAATACATGCGTAGCCGTAATCGTCAATTCCTCGACGGTATCGTTGCCCAACCATAACTTTCGCAATTGTTCTGGCGTAATCGGGCCATCGAGGCGCCCAAGTGCGTGCTGGATACCGAGTTCTCACCATGATGCTACGGAAACAAGTATCTGCGTGGATTCGTTGCGTAGGGATTCGATGACTTGTGACGATAAGCGTGATGGCTCCGAGACAAACCATATCAGTACATGAGTATCGAGCAGAAGCCTCATGGTTCGTCCCCTTCGAATGCGTGCCGAATGTCGTCGGGTAGTGGTGCATCAAAGTCGTCTTTGAGGATGATTTGCCCAGCAAGCACACCAGGTACGGGGAGCCTTCGAATATGCTTGACTTCTTGGCTCGGGCTGAGAGCGATGAGCTCGACACGCTGGCCAAGCATTGCGGTCAATCCTGGAATGAGTTGGACGACTGCCTCATCCACGGTAATATGTAGTTTGAGTGCCTGCATCGCAATGAGCATGCCCTGCCATCTGCCCGATGTCCACCAGGAAAGTTCAAATGCGTTTCATTGATGAGGGTCTTGATTTCGCGCGGAGTAACGACGGGGCCGTCGTCTTGGACGGACCCTACGGACCCAACCGTGCGCGCCCGCGTGACCCTTTCGCCATAGCGACAAAACGACTCATGACGCGTGCACGCTACCCGAATGCTCGTTATCATCCTCCAAGCCGCTTCCTCTGTCCCGCCCATATTTTCCCATTCGATAACGACCCAAATGCTCGACCATGGCGTGGGGCATGTTGTTGCACGGCTTTGGACACGGTCATCAATTGAATTGCATCTGGGGCGGCCACGACGGCGAGCCATCTACCGGCTTTCTCCATGGTGGCAAACATCTGACCGATTGCGGCTTGCGTTATGGGCCCCCAGGTCGTCGAGGCATCCGATAAATCATAAACAACGCCGCGCACGCGGGTCCAAGGCTCTTGCGTCAGCCGCTCGAATACCCCCACCATTTCTTGGGCATACGCTGCTCCGACCGCGCGACTCACATCCATGCGCCGCCAGACGCGAAAATGAGCAATGCCCTCAGCGAGAATGGTTACCCGGTAATTTCCCCCCTCCGCGAAGACCTCCAAATCGTTCGACATTCGCTGAGAGCATGATTGTCACACGCGGCACGTCGAAATGCAAAGGAAATCCGCGGGAATTTTCGATAGATCGAGGCAGCAAACTTGGCAAGAGGGGCTACGTCAATCGTCCCGGGCCCCGAGCTATTTGGTTTTATGTTTGGCTTTGCGTTTGGGGGCCGATGCTTTTGGTGCTGTTGAAGGCGTCGATGCCCCTACTTTGGCTCGAATGGCATCGACTTGCTTGACGATATCCTTGGCCACTTCGAGAATTTCATACGGAGCATTCGGGTTTTGGCCATTGAGGATTTGCAAGGCTACGACCAACGGTTCGAGTTCCCGAGCGGCGGGACTTGCAGACAGGATGGTAAGTGATTCCGCAATATGGTCGGTAGCTGCGGCCAACATGAAAAAAATCTGCAGCATCTGTTGTTGAAATCCACTGTCGGTTTGGTTTCTTAGCGCTTTTTGCGCGACATCGAATGCTTCAGTCCATTGATTGCGCATCGCCAAAACCACGGCCAACGTGATATGGAAATACCCGACGGTAGGATCTTTTTCCGTCGCGTTTCGCGCCCAGGATTCTGCCTTAGGGAAAAGGCTCGTCCAACCGCGCTGCATAACGAGCATCGCAAGGCTGGCAAGGAAAACATGGCCACCTGATTCGAAGTGGGCATACCGTTCGGCCGCGGCACGCGCTGCTGCTGCATTTTGAACGCGATTAATGTGTAAACGCAGGACCGAGCTAAATACGTTCACGTTGTCTTCGACTTCCGCACCCAAGCTTCGACGAAGGGCCTCTTCGCATTCATCGGTGAATTGCTTTTGCATCAGCAACGATATCGCAAGATTTCGCCATAATCGGTAATCGTGAGGACAATACTGCAGACCTTGACGCGCGGATGACTCTGCATCCGACAATTTTTCCAGCTGACCTTGGGCACCCGAAAGGTATGACCAGGCATCCGCATTGTTCTGATTGCACGTGATCGCATTTTTATAAGCTTTTTCGGCGCTCACCCAGTCCTCGACTTTAGAGGATATTATGCCGTACTCCACCCACAATGCGTCATTGTTCGGCACTTGGTCCAAGGCCCGCTCATATGCCAACAGCGCTTTCTCGTGACGACCTGCATGCTCGTGCGCGAGACCGATGATTCTCTCCCAAATCCAATGACGTGGTTCTAGCGCCTCCAGAGTCGCTATGAACTCTGCCGCCTCGTCGTGTCGCCCTTGTGCGGTGGCAGCCATAACCAAAAAGCTGCAAGCCCACCCGTTCTGTGCATCGAGCTCCAACACTTTGCGCGCTGCTGCCGCCGACTCGTCGTGTTGCCCTGCTTTCCCTTGCGCACTTGCGATACTCATAAGCCGCTTGATCTCTGCGCGATGCGGATCGTGCTGATTGTCTGCAGCTATTTTCTTCGGCAGCTCTTTGATGAAATCCGGCGCGTCGTCCATCTGGAAAAACTGCGGATTCGTCACCGCCAGGATTTTCTTGGCCCGCACGTCATCGCCCAAGCGTTTCAAGATGCTCCCATAAACAAGAAAATGATCTCGGCGTACGTCGGGATCCGTGGCACAAGCCTCGTCGACAATGGTGCGCACCGGGTCGATGATGTCGTCCTGTTCGTAAAGGCCAATCATGAATTCCACGAACCAACGCACCCGGCTCTCTTGGTCCCGGTGCTTGCGCAACAAATGGTAAATGTTGTAAAGGCGTTCGGTGACTTGATACCGAATCGTTCGCCCCTCTTTGCTGATTTCAGCCACCGCACCCTTGTCCATCAACCGATGCAAACTGGCGCTCGCTTTGTTGATATCGATGCGGGCCGATTCCGCGACTTCTCGCGCCGTAGCTGGACTCCAAATATCGGCCAACGTCACATAAATCTTGCGTTCGGCGACCGGTAAACTCTCGAGGTTGCTTTTGAAATAACTCGTATGCTCGTCCACCAGGTGCGCGAGGTTGCGCATGAGCTCGCGCAAGGACATTTCAGCGGCAAACGATCCCAGAATCGCCAAAAGCCGTGGGGATCCGCCGGTCAGAATCTCCACGGGGCGAATGCGATCCCCGGTCAATTCATGACCGGTGATCGCGTGCCATACAGTGCGACATTCGTCTTTGTTCAGCGGCTCCAATTTGAACGAGAAAAACAAGTCGTACATGGCCTTGTCGGCGTTGTCGATTTCGTCGAAACGACTCGTCGCCGTGGCCAATAACATGATCCGCGGCTCGTTTTGCAGGGTATGGCGCAAGATCCAACCAGCATCGTCACTGAGCTGCTCGTGCAAAATCATATTGAGGTTTTCGACGACGATCAGGAGCTTTTTCTTTTGCTCGTCGGCAAAATCCATCAATCGGCCCAATGCCCGATCATACAAGCGCTGTTCATCACGCTCGCTTTTCAAATCCCGATAGGCATTTTGCCAGCGGAAGTCTTGGGTTTGTCGTCCCAAATGCCCCAAAGCTTCGAGCCACAATTCAGCCGCCGTGGCGACTTCATAACTTTCTTCACTGAAAACGATGGGGTACCATTTCGTGGCCAAGGCTTTATCGAGTTGTACGTCGGCAACGACGCGCAACACGAGCGTCGTTTTGCCCATACCGCGCGGAGCAATGACCAACATGTGTTGGCATGGGCCGTCGTTATGCTCGTGAAGGCGCTCAGTGAGCAGTTTCAAGTCAGCTTGGCGGACGACGAATCCACGAATCAACTCGTCCCGGTCGAGAAACGCGGGATTGTTTTTCATGATGCGCATGTTCATCGCGATCCCCGTCGTTCATTGGCCGGGACAAATCCTACGTGATGCCGAGCTTTCCACCATTCTCCGACAAGACGAGAAACAAAGACGAACCCGTCCACTTCACGTCGCAAATAGCCATCATGCTCGAAGATCTCCAATAAGTTCCTCACGCGCTCGCGTTGTTCGCGGGAGAGATTGGAATTGCGCGTGGGAGGGAGGAAACCGATACGGGAAGGCAATTCGGTTGCGTCCTCTGTAAGAATGGCAATTGCCGCATCGGTGAGTTTGCCTGATACGGCGGCTTCCGTCAATAAATCAATGGCCAAGGGTACGTCATCGGCCGGCAATACGCTCGTCAGGCGTTCCTCGAAGTGGCTGAGTTCGGAATGCCCTTTGCTACCGAGCATGCTTTTGCAAAAAACCCGTTCGACGTCTTGCTCCGAAATGGCGGGATCAGTCCCGCTTCGTTTGGCGTCCATGTACAAATGCATGAAAAACATCTGAACATGATGAGGAACGCAGGAGCCAAGCAAAGCCACCATTTTTTGCGGTACCCCTTCGCCAAGCTTGATGCCCGAATCATTGGCGAGCGCTTCAATGCATCCAATGGCTGCGTAATTGTCCCACGGTTCGAGGTCGAAAGGGGTGAAGTGATTTACCGTGGCGCTCAATCCCGCCGACCGCAAAATCGGGTGAAGTCCAATGGATCCAGCAACGACAAACCTGAGTTTGCCTTGATGTTCCAAGGCCTGTGCACGTAGAAACGACATGAATACATCAGCTTCGCGAACGGTTTCAGCAGTTCGCCGACCTTCCGCGTTCCGGAGCAAACGATTGACCAAGATGGGCAACTCATCGAGAAAAATGACAACGGGTTTTTCCGCGACTGCCAAATCTTCCAGCAGGCGCTTGGCGCGCGCTTGCCAGGATGACGAAAAACCATCGCGTAACTTGATCATCAATTCGTCGTTTCCGAGGGTTTCTACATTGGCGAGCGCATTTTTGAAAAGCTCGCGCGTACGCGCGAAAAGGCCTTGGTGTGGTCGCGTGGCAAATGCAAGCTCCGCCATGGCATCCGCAGGTGTTTGCGCCTTTTGCAAGTCAATGAACAAGCACGTGAACCGATCTTCGACCCGGCGCATGACCTCGCGCATGAGGCTCGTCTTGCCGACACGCCGTGGAGCCACGATGAGGACGTGCGCACCGTTGTCGAGGAGTTCGATGAAGTGGGGGATTTCTGCCTCCCGATCCCAGAAACGGTCCTCACCCGCAACCCAATTGCCCACTTCCTTCTTCAATTTTCTTAATTGTTTCATGCTCTTCTACTCCAGTACCCGTTGCCAACAAAATTGTTGCCAACAAGGTGAGTGGGAAAGTAGCGCCCCTCCGTCGGCCTGTCAAGCGTTCCCAACAAAATTGTTGCCAACGCCGATGTTGGGACAGTAGCACGCTCGATCAATCCACGAGCGCCAGGCCCACGGGCAATCCTTCGCCGTAAAACGCCACGCGATCCGCTTCTTCCATCGCGACGACTTCGCGCACCGCGCGAATCCATTCTTCACGCGCGCCGACTTGTTCCAATCGTTTAATGACGTCCCGACGCACGCGCTCCGAAACATCGCGCGCACGATCACCCGTCATTCGCGTAAGGTCCATGGCCGCTCGCGGGGCCGTTGGCAAATCATGCCATTTGTCCCGCAATAAATGATCAATCCAACGCTCGGCCGTACTCGGAATGACCACATGATGCACGCTCGCATAAGCAGGCACGCGCGCGCCTATGCACCCAATCGCCGCCCACGCCCGAGGGTCCCGGTTCGTCCAGGTACGCTCGAGCAAAAAACCACCCAATTCACTACGCCGTATGGGCGTTATGCGTTCGAGCGCCGCAGCCAAATCAACAATATCGGCATCGGGTTCGGCCCGAATACCCTTGGGCTTTTTTAATCGTTTTTCCGACGGCGCCAAAAATGGATCCAACAAGTCCCGAAGAATGACCTGAGCCAATTCATCAAGGCCCCCGGCAATGCGCCGCCAGGCAATCCAGAATTGTTGCCAGGTGCGCGCCTCTTGCGCAAATGCAAGGCGCTCGGGAAATAACGAAAACAGATTCGACGCGCGTTCGGAATCCAATGGATGACCAAATCCCGGGCGTAAACAATATCCCGCGACTTGCCAAAACACGCGTTCATGATCGGCTGTGCGTTTTCGACCCTTGTGGCCTTGCCATAAGATATCGAAAAGCATCCGGTTTGTCTCGAGCGTCCATGTCGCCCTTTCACCCGCGTGCTTTTCGAGCTCCCGAATGAGGTCTTTGACTTCGCGCGGGGTCACATCGGCGCGCCCCTTGCCATAAACTCGCAAAATGGCTTCCCGCGCATCGTCCCAACGTTTACCACGCAATAATTGTTGCGGGCCACGTGGTTCGCGACTTTGCGCCGCATCGGCC
>DAOMZH010000528.1:0-7642 GCA_035437985.1 Polyangium sp. (in: bacteria)
CACCGGTCGATCCGCACAAAATCACGTCGAATGAGATGCGCTCGCTGGTCCGGACGATGGTCGACGTGATGCGTACAGCTCCAGTCGTAGGTCTTGCCGCACCACAAATTGGCGTGGGTTTGTCCGTGATCGTCCTCGAAGACACCGAACAACGCATGAGTCGATTATCGAATGAACAACGTCTCGAGCGTGGACGAACTCCATTTCCGCTTTTGGTTGTTTTCAACCCGCAACTTCATGTGCGTGATGCGACCAAAGCGACTTTTTTCGAGGGGTGTTTGTCCGTCCAAGGGTATATGGCGCTGGTGAATCGACATCTCGCAGTGGAAGTCACGGGATTCGATGCCGAGGGCAAACCATTACATCGCGAAATGCGCGGGTGGGGCGCGCGGATCTTGCAGCACGAGGTGGATCATTTGCAAGGCATGTTGTATATCGACCGAATGATCACGCGTTCGTTTTGCTGCAACGACATGGCTGCCAAATGGCTCGATATGCCGATTGCCGACGTAAAGCAGGCGTTCGGAATCGAATGACCCGAGGTGTCGGGAAACCACGTATTGCCTGGATCTGCTCAATTGCAGTATTTGCGCGGTCCACCCGTCATGTTGCACAGGTGGCCGGGGGGACAATCTGGATCATCTTTGCAAACAATCGTGGTCGTACAATTCGCAGTGCATTCAGCCCGCTTATACGATACCATGCAGCAATAGGCAGCGTTCCCACAATCCGCCTTGTCGTCGCATTTGAGCTCATATTGACCAGTGATGCAGCTGCTGGCCTTATCGCACGAAGATGCGCCTCCTGTGAGCCATTGACAACAAATATTGGAGGTCGAGACGTCGCAGTCACCACCCCCGCAATCCTGAATGACGGGCGTAGGATCAGCCATGGGTCCGCCCCCGCTACCACTCGTGTTTCCACCGTTGCCGCCACTCCCTGAATTGTTGCCGCCCCCGGCGCCACCCATTTCGCCGCCACTGCTCGTCGATATGGAACTCGTAATGGGGGGAGCGCCGCCCAATCCACCAACACCGACGGGGAATGGCATGCCACCACCACCCATGCTCGATGAGGAAACCTCGCTACCAGGCATTCCGCCCGCGCCTTGTGAACTGCTCGACGCCGACGATGACGTCCCCTCGGAAACCGTCGTCACCGTCGCCATGTCATAACCGCACGCACCAAGAGCCGTGGCTATCAATGCAAGCGTTCGAAATGAAACACCTTTTTCTCGCCCAGCCATATTCCACCTCCCACCGAAGCAATTGTTGAAGCTCGGACATCGTCGCAGACCACGTTACGTCACGCAATCCAACAATTGTCCATTTGACGAGAATTTGACACTTCGAGGGCAGAAAATTGCCGGCTCACAAGCAATTTCCCGCGGCCTTGTGGATATTTACCGTCTACGGAACCACGACCGTGTCATTGGTCATGAGGGGGAGATTTTCGCGCAAATCGCCCTGATGAACGACGCAGGAATACGAGAATGGAATTCGTCGCTCACCGTGAGCATCCTTGCGAATGACGATGATTTCGTCGGGTGCGGCAAAACGCGTAAAGCCTCCCGCGAGCGATAACGCCTGCAGAACAGTGACTTGACCCGTGGGCGAGTATTCGCCAGGGCGGAGAATTTCACCCAAAACATAGATGCGATAACTATGCAGTTCGGCGACTTCCACAGAAACCACGAGCGGATCGGTGTAATACGTCGCCCCACGATTGGCGATGTCCGACGAGATCTCTTCGACGGTTTTGCCCGTACATGAAACGTCGCCGATGAGGGGCAGCGTAATGAATCCGTCCGGACGAACCATTACCCGACGACTTAATTGATCGTTATGCCAAACCCGCACTTCGAGCACATCCGCCGGACCGACGGAGTAGGTCTTCATGATACTCAATTCGTGGACGTAATCGTATTGCGGACGGGCGGCGCTGCATCCGGACGAGCTTATCGCGACAACCGCGGCGATGTACACCATGTTCGGGACGAATTGAATTCGAGGCATGAATATCAAGCAGTGGGGAAGGCAAAGGACGATCCGGCAAGCTTCGAAGGTTATGAGCTGCTAAGAAGTACGGGGGCTGTCAAAGACGACAGGGGCAAATCCTCGGGGGAAAATGGCTGCGACGGTGGTGTGCATACTTTGCGCGATCGTCATTTTGAAACCGCAAGAATTCACTCCCATTCTTTCAGGTGTGCCCATTGTGCACATTCTGTTCGTCCTGTGCGTCGGCGCAGGTGTACTGGACGTGTTGCAGGGAAAAACCCGTTTGTCCTTCGCCCCGCATGTGGCGCTCACGGGAGCCTTTTTTGCGTGGGCGGCGGTCGTGACCTTCGTCCGCAGTCCTCAAACGTTTTTCGCGGAAATGGGCGCATTGATCATCGAGCTGGGTTTGTTTGCCGTGATCGCTTTTTTTCCGGCCTCCGTGCACGGCGTGCAGCGCGTATGCGGAACGTATCTGCTTGCCGCGTTATTTGCAGCTTCGGTGGCCATCATGCAAGCGAGTGGGCCGCTGGGCTGCATGCAGGCTGCGGCAGACGATTGGGAGGGAAGGGAGGGCGTCGAATTCGACGGGCGCGCGTGCGAAACGTCGATAGATTGTCGCAAAGATCCTCCAGTCTTGAATGCCAATTACCGCTGCGAACACTTAGGTCCCTTGGGGACGTCGACGATCGGCGGACGAGTCCGTTATCGCGGAACCCTTGCGGATCCAAACGATTTATCGTTGGCTACGGCCTTGGCTTTGCCGTTCCTCATTGCGTTTTCGGAGCGCCAAACGCCAGCGTCCAAGTCCAAACGGCGCAATGATTCCTTCGACTTTCTGCAATTGTCGAAAACATTGGCGATGATCGCCGCCATTGCAGTTGTGGGCACTATGATCGTTCTGTCACAATCGCGCATGGGGGTGCTCGTTTTTATCATCGTGTTGGGATTGGCATTTCTGCGGCGCGCCGGAATGTGGGGGGTCATTTGGGGGCTCATTTTCCTACCGCCTGTTCTTTTTTGGGGCGGACGCGCGGGTGGCGATGCGGACGCTTCATCGAAGGAACGGCTCGATTTGCTGGCCGAAGCATTATCCATGATTCGCCAGAGTCATGGGATCGGCGTGGGAATGGGGCGATTCGCGGACGAATCATCGACGGGGCTCACGGCGCACAACAGTTATTTGCTCGTCGCTGCGGAATTGGGCCTCGTCGGGGTGGCGCTCTTTTGCTTGATCCTTTATTCCGCAATCAAAGTTCCAGTGTCATTGTGGTTAGGCCATGACGAACTCGAGCCGGAGCTGAAGCGGTGGTCGTCGGCCCTCGCCATTGGTTTTGTCGGCGCCTACGTGGGGATTTTTTTTCTCTCCTGGGCATACAAAGAGATCCTCTACATCATGTTTGGTTTGTCCGCAGCGCTCCATCAAGTGGCGAGACAAACGCATCCACATGTCCGAATCGCACTTTCTGCGCGGGAAGTCACCCTCGTCGTCGGGTTTGCTCTGACGTTCGTGCCGCTCATGTATGCGCTCGTGCGCATCGTGGGATGACATGAATTTTGCCTTGGTATGGCGACATCATCGGGTACGGGACAACGGACGCTCGAGGGGAAAGAATGACGCACGAGACGACGGAACGAACGTCCAAGGAGCGCCTGGAACGATATTGGGTGCTTGTGAAACGTTCTCGGACGTATGCGCGAAGCACGGCGATTTTGGCGGGAATTTTGGTTCTCTTGGCTTTGGGTTTGGCGCTGACGACAAAACGGGTTTATCGCAGCGAAACCACAGTGGTGTACCGGGACGCTGTGCGTACGGGACGCGAAATGGAGAATGCGACGCAACGAACTGCGCGGCTCGGTCCGCGTCTCAAGGAATACGTATTTTTACGTTCTAGACTGCAGTCGACGATTGAACGATTCGATTTGTATCCTGATTTGGTGCGTCGTTCGATGCTCGATGCGCTCGAGGAAATTCAAAAAAACATCTCATTTCGGACGCGTAGTCCGGACACCTTCGCACTCGCGTTTTTGCATGAGAATCCGGAAATGGCCCAGGTTGTCACGGCCCACTTGGCGGCAACGATGATTGCGGATTATACGTCGGAAAACCTCGATTCCGCCCTCACGACCCACGATGTGCTGCAAACCGAAGTCGACTCCGCTCAAAACCATGTCGAAGAAACGTCGCGAGCATTGGCTCGTTTTTTGGCGCTACATCCGCAGTTCACGTGGGGTTTGGGAGATTCTCCTTATGCCAGCGGGCAGCAAGCGACTGCGCTACCTGGTCCGGCGCGGAGCAAAGACAAACCCATTCTCGACAATGTCCTGGCCCAACTCATCGAGCAACTGCGCACAATCGATGCAGAATTAGCCGGCTCCGAGCCAACGCCAGCTTCGATTTCTCCGTTTGCCGAGGAGGCGCAAAAACAGCGTAATGCCGCGGCAACAGCGCTCGCCGCGGCCGAAGCGGATCTGGAACAAAAACTGCGCAAAGTCACCAAAGCCCATCCAGACGCAATGATCGCGCAGGCCCACGTGGATCGTGCCCGAGCAGCCTTGGCAACGGCCGAGACAAACCTGACTCGAGCGCTCGTCGGAACCGCCCCAACGCCTACGGCAAACAACACCTTGGACGTTGCCCGCCATGCGGAGCTCCAAACCCAGCGACAAACGATTGCTGCCCAAATTGCGGCGCGACGGGCGGGAAAGAAATTGGAAGATCCTCGCACCGCGCTCTCTTCAACCAATCGCCCGGAAGCGCCAGACGTTGTCGAATTGGAAACGGAATGGCATCGATTGCGGCTGGATTTGGAGCGCGCACGGGACGCATTTCGCAAAGCTGAAGACAAGGAGCGCACGGCCCGCTTGCAGGCCACGTCTGCGGAACGTGAAGTGCAAGAATCGCTTGTCATTTCGGATCCAGCGTATTTGCCAGTGCACCCTGAGAGCGGCCGAGGTCGAGTTTTTCTGGCAGGATCGTTCGTCGCCATTTTGATCGCCCTCGGTTATGCCGGCGCCCGCGTTTTACTCTGCGATACATTATTCGACGAAGGCGATGTATTGGCCCTCGGGTCACCGCCTCTCTTGGTAACGATTCCGCATATTTGCAGCCAGGGGGCCACGATTGTCGCGAGGCGCGATTATTCGCCGAGCGACACCAAAGCCAAACGTAACGACAATCCGCTCGTTCGCCGAGATGAACCAAGTCGAGCAGCAAGCCAAACCTTGCGATCGGAGGTTGCCCAGTTGCGTCAAGACGAACCTCGCAAAAAGAATTCCCGCGCGACGTTGGCGCAAGCAATTCACCTACCAGCGCAGGCATTGCATGCGTACGTGGAACTCAGGGCGCCCAATTTGGTTGTTCTGGGTGCACCATTCGAATCATCGACGGCGGCTATTGATGAATTGGTGCGCGAATCCCCGACGGCGGTGCTCAGGTCGCTGCGGGTTTTGCGGCATCGTTTGGAGCAACGAAGGGGCAATGCATCATTGGTCGTGTGTATACAAAGTGCAGCGCAGGGCGAAGGAAAAACGACCCTGGCCACGCACCTTGCATTGGCGTTGTCGGAAGCGGAGCGAGCCCGCGTGGTGCTGGTGGAAGGCAACGTGTTGCGCCCTAAATTGGCCACGATCTTGGGTTTTCAATTGCCCGATGACCTTGGATTGACGATGCAAATTCGCCGACGAATGCAAGGAAACGCCAGTGCTTGGAGCATCTTGCGTTTGAGTCCGGCTCTTCATGCGGTCGTCGAAGCGGCGGAATCTTCGGTTTTTCCGGGCGCATTACATTCATCGTGGTTTCCGGTCCTGATTCGCGAATTGAGCGCCGCTTACGATTACGTCGTCATTGACGGCTGCGCGGTGCTCGACGCGGGCGATGCCAATGTCCTCGAAGAAGTATCCGATGCAGTCGTGCTGCTGGCTCGCGCGGGGGCCACGACCGGAAGCATGGTGACGAATGCGGTGCGGCAGCTTGGAGATCGGCGCGTCTTTGGATTGGTATTGAATGACGAACCTGCGAGGGAACAATGACGAACAAGTTCGCACCGTGGATGATTGATTGGGCGATGCGGCACTTTACGACTCGTTTCGAGCGCGCACTATGGAGCCAAAACAATCGACCAGAGCATGTCCTCTTGGCGATTTGCGATCACTTCGAACCGGGATGGACGGGCGATCCGCGACGCCCTGGACAAGGGAGTCGGGCACAAAGTCGCGCGCGCGTAGCCTGTTGGCGCAGGAAATACCCTGTATTCGTAGCCGACATTCGCGATAGTTCAGGGCACATGCCGCGGCATAGCTTCTTTTATCCGGGTGAACAATACACATTTGACCTGGTCGAACCATTGGCCGAGTTGGTGGAAATGGGTTTGGCCGAGATTGACGTGCATTTGCATCACGCTGGCGATACGCGCAGATCACTCGAAGAAAAATTGGTTTGCTCATTGGATAATTTGAACCAGCATGGAGTCGTTCCCGAGGTTCGCGGGCAATCGAGGTGGGCATTCATTCATGGCAATTGGTGCTTGGCCAATGCGCGAAGCGATGGGGCATTTTGCGGCGTCGACGACGAAATCGATTTGTTACATGTATTAGGCTGTTACGCGGATTTTACATTTCCTTCGGCACCGGATCCAACGCAGCCGCGTCTGGTGAATAGCGTGTATTATCCGCACGGGGATGTACGCCGGCGTCGCGCGCACGAGTACGGGTGTGCGGCGCGCGTCGGCGAAGTGCGCAAAAACCGAGTGCTCTGTTTGCAAGGCCCCCTTGGAATTTGTCGCCGAGAAGGACACGGTTTGCCTTGGCGTATCGATTCGGGGGCTTTGACGGCCCGCGATCCACCGACGCTGGGCCGTTTCGAGCATTGGATTGATCAAGGCATTACCATCCGGGATCGACCAGAATGGGTTTTTGTGAAATTATCGACGCATGGCGCGTCCGAACGTGAAGCGGCAAGTCTTTTGGGAAAACCGCAGCGAGCCTTTCACGATGCATTGGCGCAATGGTCGCGACGCACCGGAACTCGTTATCATTATGTGACGGCGCGCGAGATGTTCAATATGGCGCGAGCCGCGATGGACGGAAAAAGAGGGAATCCGTCAGAATATCGCGATTACGAGGTTCCTCCGCCGCAGCGCCTCCGTCGCCAATGAAATTCGCTTCAAACGTCGATCAGTCCGGCACGGACGGCGAGGCGTGTCAGATCTGCAACGCTATTCGTCGCCACCTTGGCACATAAGCGGGCCCGGTGTGTCTCGACAGTCTTGACGCTGATGGCCAAATGTGCCGCGACCTCTTTCGCCGAGCTGCCCATTGCCAAAAGTCGAAGGACTTGACGCTCACGTTCGCTCAACGAAGAAACCATATCAACACCGTCCCGACGTTGCAATGCGCGCACCATCGCTGCGCTCACGTCCGAAGAAACGGCGGTTCGTCCTTTTGCAACCGTGCGAATAGCTTCGGCGAGTTCCTTCATGCGACAACGTTTCGACAGATAACCATCGGCGCCGGCCCGCATCGCTTCTCCAACCCGAAACTCATCACGAAATGTAGAAAGCACGAGCACTCGCGCTTGGCCAAACGCCTTGATGTGGCGAATGAGTTCGATACCGCAACGATCGGCAAGTGATAGTTCGATGACCACG
>DAOMZH010000529.1:0-7618 GCA_035437985.1 Polyangium sp. (in: bacteria)
GGCCAAGGTTCGCAATGGATCGGCATGGGTCGGCAATTGTTCCGGGAAGAACCCGTTTTCCGAGACGCACTCGTGGCGTGCGACGAAGCGATTCGTAAAGAGGCCGGGTTCTCGGTTATCGAGGAGCTGGACAAACCCGAGGAAACGTCGCGAATTCATGAAACGATCGTCGTCCAACCGGCGTTGTTTGCGGTCGAAGTAGCGCTCGCGGCGCTCTTGCAATCGTGGGGTGTAGTGCCTGCGGCCGTCATTGGGCATAGCGTCGGAGAAATCGCCGCGGCGCATGTTTCGGGCATGCTGGACCTCGCGCAAGCAGCGCGCCTCGTGTGCATACGCGGGCGCGTGATGCAAAAGGCCACCGGTCACGGCAAAATGGTTTCCGTTTCGCTGGACGAACCGGCGGCCAAAAAAGCAGCCGCGGGATTGGAAGACCGCATCGGCATTGCGGCGGTCAACGATTTGCAATCGGTCGTTCTGTCCGGCGACGTCGCCACCATGGATTCGCTCGTGGAAAAACTCGCGCGCGAAGGCGTAGAGACGCGTCCTCTTCGCGTGAATTACGCTTTCCACAGTCCGCAGATGGAGCCGCTGTTGCCCGAGTTCACCGCCGGCATGGGCGTTCTGAAGGCCAAACCCGGCTCGATTCCGATGCTCAGCACGGTGACAGGCAAACCATTGACGCACGAGGAACTGGACGTTGGTTATTGGGGACGAAACATTCGACAAGCAGTGCGATTTGCTGATGCGATCTCTTCCGTGGCGGCGGATGGATACATTTTCGTCGAAGTGGGTCCGCACCCAGTGCTGACCATTTCGATGGCTCAAACATTGACCGCGAAAAACATCGAAAGCAAAGTTATTTCAACGCTGCGCCGAGATAACGACGAGCGCAAGCTGGCTTTGCTCGCGCTGGGGGCATTGCACGCGCACGGCTGCATCATCGATTGGAAACGCTTTTTCCCGGAGGGTGGCCGTGTCGTCCCTTTGCCGACCTACCCGTGGCAAAAGCAGAAGTATTGGCTCGAGACGACGGCGCACCAGGCAGATTTGCGCAGCGCCGGCCTCGTGTCGGCTCAACATCCGCTGCTTGGTGCGATAACGCGCTTGGCGGACGGAGACGGGTTTTTGTTGACCGGTCGACTGAGTTTGTCCGAGCAGCCGTGGCTCGCGGATCATGCGGTGTTGGATACGGTGTTGGTGCCGGCCACGGGCGTCTTGGAGCTGGCGCTCGCCGCCGCACGTGCGGTTGGACAAACGGGTTTGTCGGACTTGACTTTGGAGGCGCCGCTCTTGCTTGCTCGTCGTGGAGACGTGCGCATTCAATTGGTCATTCAGGCGGCGGAGAACGGAGGCCGACGCTCGTTCAGCTTGTTTAGCCAATCCGACGATGCATCGACAGACGCGCCTTGGACTCGCAATGCGACGGGCATTCTTGCCGAAAGTGCTCCTGCGAAAACCGAGGCGGATCTTACAACTTGGCCACCGCCGGGCGCGCAATCGATCGATATCGGTGACTTGTATTCGCGATTGTCTGTTCGGGGTTATCAATATGGTCCAGCATTTCAAGGTTTGACCGAGGTTTGGCGTCGCGGCAATGTGCTTTTTGCCCGGGTGATGTTGCCGGAAACATTGCGCAAGGATGCGGGCGAGTATGGCCTTCATCCGGCATTGCTGGACGCGGCCTTGCATGCACTTTCTACCGATGATGCCCTCGACGACGAAACAGTGCGCTTACCGTTCGCATTTTCGGATGTCGCGTTGGTTGCCACGGGTGCCGGTGAGCTTCGCGTGCGACTCGAGCTGCCGCCGGCGAATACCAGTGAGCAGACCATTTCGCTTGCCATTGCGGATGGTTCTGGTTTGCCGGTGGCGCATGTTGGTGGATTGCAAGTGCGTCCAGCGACCGCGGCACAAGTTCGCGCGGCCATTCAATCGACAGACCGTGACATTTATCGAGTAGATTGGAAGCCGGTTGCCATCACGGACACTCCCACGCCCATACATGGATGGGTATTGGGAGGAGATGGGCGATTGGCAAAGGAACTCGGACTGGAATGGATTGCCAACATCGAGGAGCTCGTCGACAAACTCAATCGAGACGAGCGTGCGCCCGAGCGATTGTTGCTGGACTTTACTTCGGCGATTGGGAATGAATTGCCGCTCCCGGAGTTGGTTCAACGTGAAACGGCGCATGCGCTTGGGATATTGCAGTTTTCGCTGGCAGAAACTCGGTTGTCAGGAACGTCGTTGATTTGGTTGACGCGCAAGGCCATTGCGACAAACCCGAACGACACGGTGGATGATCTTGCCCGCGCATCGTTATGGGGCCTGATTCGCAGTGCGCGCAGCGAAAATCCGGGGCGCGTCTTACGGTTGGTCGATATCGATGACTCGACGGTGTCTTCGGCACTGTTCACAGAAATGGCAGAGGCGGAACTCGTTTGGCGTTATAGAACCGCGTTGTCTCCCCGATTGCAGCGCTCGGAGGTGCAAGCCATGTCGTTGACGCTGCCGCCTGCACCGCATTGGCGACTTCATTTACGGGAGCGTGGCAGCTTGAGCGACCTGGAGATCATCGAGGCGCCGGACGCTCTGGTGCCCTTGCAATCCGGTCAGGTACGCATTGCGGTGCGTGCCGCGGGTGTGAATTTCCGCGATGCATTGAATGCACTGGGGATGGTTCCGACTCCTTGGCTTGGATTGGAACTGGCTGGGTCCGTCGTCGAAGTGGGCTTTGGTGTTGAACACGTAGCGGTCGGCGATCGAGTCATGGGATTGGGGCAAGGAACGTTTGCCACGAACGCGATTGCCGATGCGCGAATGGTCACACGGATCCCCGACCATCTTTCGTATCCGGAAGCAGCAACGATTCCGGTGGTTTTCTTAACGGCGCTGTATGCATTGGAGGATCTGGCAGGTCTCCAATCTGGAGAACGTCTGTTGGTCCATGCTGCCGCGGGTGGCGTTGGAATGGCGGCCATTCAATTGGCGCGCCATTGGGGCGTCGAGGTGTTTGGCACAGCAAGTCCTAGCAAATGGAAAGTACTCCGTACCTTGGGTTTGGATTCGCACCACATTGCCAATTCACGGGACCTTAGTTTTGCCAATGAATTCCTTGCCAACACCAACGGCGCTGGCGTCGATGTCGTGCTCAATGCGCTGGCGCGTGAATTCGTCGACGCCTCGTTGCGGCTATTGTCACGAGGCGGGCGTTTCTTGGAAATGGGCAAGACCGATATTCGAGATGCCGAAACCATAACGACGTCTCATCCAAGCGTGCGGTATCGAGCATTTGATTTGATGGAGGCGGGTCCGGAGCGCATTCAGTCGATGCTCGAGCAATTGGCGAAACTTTTCGAGCAAAAAGCGCTTTCGCCATTGCCGCTATCGGCTTATGATTTGCGGCACGCGCCGATGGCCTTCAAGCATCTGGCGAACGGGCGTAATGTTGGCAAATTGATCTTGCAGCCGCCGCGTTCGATGGATTCGAATGGCACAGCACTGATCACAGGCGGCACGGGCGAATTAGGGCAATCGCTGGCCAAGCATTTGGTGCAGAACCACGGGGTCAAACATCTCGTATTGACCTCGCGCCGTGGTGCCAATGCACCAGGCGCGGAGAAGCTGGTCACTGCATTAAAAGATGCCGGTGCCGAGACAATCACGCTTGCTGCGTGCGATATTGCCAATTCCGCGGATGTTGCCGCGCTGATAGAAGCGATTCCCGCTGCCAAACCATTGCGATCGGTATTCCATTTGGCTGGCGTGCTCGACGACGGCCTAGTTACCGCGTTGACCGAGGAGCGCCTGGCCAAGGCCATGCTTCCGAAGGTGGCGGGAGCGTGGAACTTGCACGAACAAACTCGGGGGTTAGAGCTATCGGCCTTCGTGTTATTTTCCTCGGTCGCGGGCATAATCGGCAATGCGGGCCAGGCGAATTACGCTGCAGCGAATACGTTTTTGGATGCCTTGGCTGCTTATCGACGAAAAGTAGGTTTGGCCGGGCAGAGTTTGGCGTGGGGCTTTTGGGAGCAGCAGGGCTTGGGCATGACCGCGCATCTTGATGCGGCCGATATTGCCCGCCTGCAACGTCAGGGTTTTGCGCCCATATCCGTAGATGCGGGATTGGCATTGCTCGACGTTGCCTCGGGGCGTCCCGAAGCAGCGCTCGTGCCTATACGTTTGGACCTGCCCCGAATGCAGAAAGCCTTTGGCGAAGATGCTACGATTCCCGCATTGTTTCGGGGTCTGGTCCAACCAGCATTACGTCGCGTGGGCCCCACGGCCATTGCCGCCCAAGCATTGCGCGGGCGCCTCCTAGGTTTGTCCGAGAATGAGCGTCGTTTAGCTGTGCTCGAGCTGGTATGTCGTGAGATTGCAACTGTACTTGGTTTGGCAGGGGCAGACGCCGTACCGGTAGACAAACCCCTACAGGTGCTCGGTCTCGATTCCTTGATGGCCGTTGAATTACGTAATCGTCTTGCAGCGCGAGCCGAAACGACGTTGCCCGCAACGCTCGCGTTTGATTACCCGACGCCAGAGGCCATTGCCGGGTTGTTGTTGCGCAAAGCATTTGCCGATGTGGAGACATCTGCCCCCGCGTCCGTCGTCGTACCGTCTCATTTCGACGAACCCATTGCGATTGTGGGCATGGCGTGTCGAACGCCGGGTGGAGTATCGGATCCAGAGAGTTTCTGGGCGCTGCTCGAATTGGGGCGCGATGCAGTGGGGCCATTTCCGAATCGGTGGGATGCCGAAACGCTTTATGATCCAAACCCGGACGCGGTTGGAAAAAGCGTGACGCGTGAGGGAGGATTTCTCGACGATATTGCCGAATTCGACGCTGCGTTTTTCGGCATATCGCCGCGCGAAGCGGCTGCAATGGATCCGCAACAGCGATTGGTGCTGGAAACGGCGTGGGAAGCTCTGGAGCGTGCGAGCATTTCCACCAATGCATTGAGCGAGAGTAGCACAGGCATTTATCTTGGCTCGATGGGCTCGGACTATGGGTTTGGTGCGCGCTCGCTCGATGCGCTCGATGGTTATGTGGGAACAGGTACGGCGAGCAGTGTGTTGGCGGGTCGATTGGCTTATGTCTTGGGATTGCAAGGTCCCGCGATGACGGTGGATACGGCGTGCAGCTCATCGCTGGTCGCAATACATTTGGCGGCAGCGGGTTTGCGCCAGGGTGAATGCGACTTGGCGCTTGCAGGTGGCGTGCAAGTCATGTGTACACCAGCCACGTTTGTCGAGTTCAGCCGATTGCGCGGATTGGCACCCGATGGCCGCTGTAAAAGTTTTTCCGCTGAGGCCAATGGAGCTGGCTGGGCGGAAGGTTGCGGCGTGTTGGTGCTCAAACGCCTTTCCGATGCAAAAAGGGACGGGGACCGTATCTTTGCGGTGTTGCGAGGCAGCGCCGTCAATCAGGATGGCCGCAGCAATGGTTTGACCGCGCCAAACGGGCCCAGTCAACAACGCGTGATTCGCCGCGCCCTGGCCACCAGCGGACTTTTGCCAACGGATATCGACGCGGTCGAAGCGCACGGCACAGGTACGAAGTTGGGCGATCCCATTGAAGTGGGCTCATTGATCGAAGTTTTTGGACCGACGCGGCGTGAGGAAAGTCCGCTGTGGTTGGGTTCGTCAAAGTCGAACATTGGCCACGCACAAGCGGCGGCGGGCGTGCTAGGCGTCATGAAAATGGTGCTGGCTTTGCAGCACGAACGATTGCCAAAAACGCTGCACGCCGAGCAACCGAGTCCGCATATCGCCTGGGAAGGCAGCGGCATTCGGTTGTTGCAATCGCTGCAACCCTGGCCGAAGCAGCAGGGTCATGTTCGTCGAGCGGGTATTTCATCGTTTGGTGTGAGCGGGACGAATGCGCACGTCATTCTCGAAGAAGCTCCCGAATTTGCCGCGAAACCCGAAATTGCTCCGCGTTCGGCAGAGCTAGTCGTCTTGTCGGCCAAAACAGCAACAGCGTTGGATGCCCACGCCAAACGGCTTTCCGATTACCTCAAACGGAGGCCGGACCGCCATCTTGGTGATATTGCGTATTCACTGGCGACCACGCGCAGCGCGATGGAGCATCGGTTGGCGATTGCCGCAACGTCGTGCGAGGGTTTGTCAGGGGCGCTCGACGAAATAGCGCGAGGTCAAACACCCTTGGACGCAGTGCGCGGAACGACCATCGGGAGCAAATCATCCAAAGTCGCGTTCGTTTTTCCGGGCCAGGGATCGCAATGGGTCGGCATGGGTCGGCAATTGTCCCGGGAAGAACCAGCTTTCCGCAACGCAATCACGGTGTGTGACGAAGCAATTCGTAAAGAGGCTGGTTTCTCGGTTATCGATGAGCTGGACAAACCCGAGGAAACGTCGCGAATTCATGAGACGATCGTTGCCCAACCGGCGTTGTTTGCGGTCGAAGTAGCGCTTGCGGCGCTTTTGCAATCGTGGGGTGTAGTGCCCGCGGCCGTCATTGGGCATAGCGTCGGTGAAATCGCCGCGGCGCATGTTTCGGGCATGCTGGACCTCGCACAAGCAGCGCGCCTTGTATGCCTGCGCGCGCGCGTGATGCAAAAGGCCACCGGTCACGGCAAAATGGTTTCGGTTTCGCTGGACGAACGAGCCGCGACCAAAGCGATATCTGGACTCGAAGCTCGTGTCAGCATTGCCGCGATCAACGATCCGAATTCGGTGGTGTTGTCGGGAGACGTCGAAACAATCGATTCGCTGGTCCAAACGTTCGCACGCGAAGGCGTAGAGACGCGTCCTCTTCGCGTGAATTACGCCTTCCACAGTCCGCAAATGGAGCCACTCGTTGCCGAGTTTGTCGGAGCCTTGGGCGCGCTTCAGGTCAAACCCGCTACGATTCCGATGCTCAGCACGGTGACAGGCAAACCATTGACGCACGAGGAACTGGACGTTGGTTATTGGGGACGAAACATTCGACAAGCAGTGCGATTTGCTGATGCAATCACGACGAGCAACGAGCGTGTGTTCGTCGAAGTAGGACCCCACCCGGTGCTCGCGATGTCAATCGAGCAAACGCTCTCCGCGCTAAAGGGTGAATCGCTCATCGTTTCCACATTGCGACGCGACAGGGACGAACGAAAACAAACATTGCTAGCGGTCGGCACGCTGCATACACACGGAATCGCCATCGACTGGAAACAGTTTTTCCCGGACGGTGGCCGCGTCGTCGAGTTGCCGACGTATGCGTGGCAAAGGCAGAGGTATTGGATCGAAACGCCGGCGACGAAGAAAACCGTCGCGGGTCAGGTATACGACGGGTTCAATTCGTTGATCCAAGCAACGGGTGAAGACGAACGTTGGGAGACGTATTTGACGTTTGGCCCATTGCGCGATATCGTGCCGGTCTTTTCGTGGATGAGCTGGTCTGTCGACGCCGATTTACCTCAGAAGCATCGCGAAATTGTCTTGGACGCCCAACGGGAGATGCGTCGCGTCTTGTTTCGACACGTCGACTTTGCAACTTGCCGACGCGTATTGGATTTTGGCTGCGGTTATGCCACGGACTTGATGGTCCTCGCCAAACGACATCCGCATTTGCAACTCGACGGATATACGATTTCCACCGAGCAAGCCGCCAGCGATC
>DAOMZH010000530.1:0-7617 GCA_035437985.1 Polyangium sp. (in: bacteria)
AAAAGTGGAAGCTTTGACGTATGGTCAACCCCACCGGCGCGCAAGTTATAAGGATCAGATGAACCTTGGTGGACGTAGGTGTTTGCCAGGTGGCAATGTGAAAGCAAGATATTACGTGCAAAATCCATGAGGCAATGTGAATTACGTGGAGCACGTGGTGTAGCTTCGTGTTGTTCGCCCAATCGAAGTAGCAAGGAATCGGCCGAAAAACGCTTGCCAGCGGCATTTGAAATCGCATATCGTTGCCGTATGCACGTTGGGGATGTCGTCGATGGTCGCTTCGTGCTGGAAAAGAAGGCGGGCGCTGGCGGAATGGGCGTCGTGTTTCGAGCCTTCGACAAGTTATCGGGCTTGCCGGTCGCCGTAAAAGCCGTTTTGGGATTCGAGCACGAATTCGAGCGTTTCGAGCGTGAAGTAGCCGCACTCGTTCGTATTCAGCATTCGCGCGTCGTTCGCTACATTGCGCACGGAGGTTTGGGCGACGAACGGTACCTCGCAATGGAATGGCTCGAAGGGGAAGACCTTTCCGAACGTTTGGCTCGTGGTCGGCTCGACCTCGAAAGCACGTTGCTCGTCGTGCGGGGCATTGCTGAAGGATTGGACGCCTTGCATTCGGCCGATATCGTGCATCGGGACATCAAACCCAGTAATGTTTTTCTGGGCCAAGGCAAAATCGAAGAAGCAAAGCTCTTGGATCTCGGCATTGCGCATACGCATGACGTGGCGTGGACATTGACCGCCACAGGTTCGCTTCTTGGAACTCCTGCGTATATGGCCCCGGAACAAGCGCGTGGCGAGGTCGTCGATGTCCGCGCCGATTTGTTTTCTTTGGGTTGTGTCTTTTATGAGTGTCTGGTAGGTCGATCCCCGTTTGCCGCGGCGCATCCGGTCGCTTCATTGGCGCGTATTTTGGTCGAAGACGCCCCGAGTCTACGCGATAGTGGAATTTCTGTGCCCCCAGGCGTTGAAGTCATCGTGGAACGCTTGTTGACGCGCGATCGGGACAAACGTGTTGGTAACGCCAAACAATTGCTCGACCTCCTCGATCGTCTCGACAATCTCCAAAGTTTGCCGCCATTGGTGCGTCAAAGCCTCACGTTTGGCGAGCAGCAAATTGTTTCCGTCGTTTTGACTCGGCCAGCCAACGCTGTTGACCAAACGACACCAGCGCATCATCCAGGTACGACCGGCGAACACGTGCAATCGATTGCCGCAATACATGGAGCGCGGCTCGAACAATTACCCAATGGTTCGTATTTGGCGATTTTCACGAGCACCACCAGTCCTCGCGATCACGCGGCGAATGCGGCGACGTTTGCCCTCGAAATTGCCGCTTTGTGGCGCGATGACGCCATTGCTTTGACGACGGGCCGGGGCGAAATTTCCGGGCGATTGCCAGTCGGTGGGGCCATTGACCGAGCGGTTGAGCTACTGCGGGCCAATCAACCGGGGATTGTCGTCGATGCAGTCAGCGCCTCCCTGCTCGAAGGCCGTTTTATGGTGAACACGGACGGAAATTCCATCCGTTTGACCGGAACGACGAACGGTCGCGATCACCGGCGTCGTGTGGCTGGACAAACTAGTTTGTTCGTGGGGCGAGAGCGTGAAGTCGCGGCGATCACCTCCGCATTGCGTACATGCATTGACGAGCCTCTGGCATCGGTCGTTTTGATTACCGCCCCCGCGGGCACT
This sequence comes from Polyangium sp. (in: bacteria), assembly GCA_035437985.1. GTDB lineage: Bacteria > Myxococcota_A > Polyangia > Polyangiales > Polyangiaceae > Polyangium. The sequence continues at coordinate 1,693 of DAOMZH010000530.1, forward strand.
GGAAAATCCCGGCTCATCGACGAAGTATTGCAAGGAACGGCGTTATGGGAGGGAATTACGCTTTCACTCGTGGGTGCGTGCGACATGATGAATGCCGGAGCTGGTTATGGCGTTCTCGGTCGGGCCATTCGTGCAGGGATCGACGATCCCACCGGTGATGAAAAGGCCAAATACAAGAGCCTCGTGGCGCGAATTCGGGCCAATGACATTACGGGCGAAGTCGAGCGCGTGACTGAACTCATCGCGGAAAGCTGCGGTTTACTCGACGGCGAAAACATAAGTAACGAATTGGCCATGCTGCGCGACAATCCGCTCTTGCTCGCCGACGCAGTCGCCGAGGCATGGTGCTCCTGGCTCGATGCGGAATCGCGACAAGGCGCGGTGATGATTGTCCTAGAAGATTTGCATTGGGGAGATCGTCCGACGTTCAATTTGCTCGATCGCGTCTTGCGCGTTCTTCCGGACCGACCCATTTTCGTACTGGCCACGGCGCGTCCGGAAGTTCACGAGCTTTTCCCGAATTTGTGGGCTGATCGTGGCGTGCAGGAGATTCGCCTCGGGCGCATTCCTGCGCGAAGCGCCGAGCGTCTCGTCAAACGATTTCTCGGGACGCGAGCTTCCGAAGAAATGATCAAACGCATTGTCGAACGGTCTGCCGGACACCCGTTCGTCTTGGAAGAACTCGTTCGCACTGCATTGACGGATCCCTTGCGATTCGACGACATTCCCGAAACTGTCTTGGGGTTGGTCCAGGCGCGTTTTTTCAAACAATCCGACCGAGCTCGGGCCGCATTACGCGCGGCGAGTATCTTTGGCCCATCGTTTTGGCTTCAGGGGGTCGAACATCTTTTGGGGGATACGAGCCTCGGGGTCGAGTTCGAAGAATTGGTGCGTGGCGAATTCATCGAGCGCACGAGAAAAAGCAAATTTGCCGATCAAGTCGAATATACCTTTCGTCACGCTCTCGTCCGCGATGCAGCCTATGCGATGCTCACGGAAATCGATAGGCGAACAGGGCATATGCTGGCTGGCCACTGGCTCGAGAATGCGGGCGAGCGCGAACCTTTGCTCCTTGCGCAGCATTTCGATCTTGGGGGCGCGATGGATCGGGCCGCCTTTTGGTACCATCGAGCCGCCGAAGTCGCACTCGAAGGCAACGATCTCAGTCGGGCTGTTCAATGGGGGGAACGGGCCATTGCTTGTGGGCGCCAGGGCGAAGAATTAGCAGCTACGTCATTGATTATTGCGGACGCCAAATACGGCAAGAGCGATATGGTAGGGGCTTTCGAGCATGCAATGGCGGGCAGGGCGCTTCTATCCCCTGGAAGCGATGCGTGGTTTGCGGCAACCACGGCGCTCATTGGAAGTTTCGGGCAACGAGGACTCAATGATGACGTATTGCGGGAACTCGAAAGTGCCATTGCCGTCACCACGTCTCCACCCACGGATGCGCAGCTCGTTTGTATTGCCCGAGGCATTGGACAGTATGTTTGGGTTTCGCGCGACCGCATGGAGCCATTTCATGCGCGTCTCGTCGAACTCGCCGGACAAATCGAACCGGGTCCCTTTGCATTAGGTTGGCTCGCGCGTGTGAAGAGCGAAATGGTTCCACACCGGTGGCACATGGCTTCGGCCATTGCTGAACAATGTGGAATTGCCGCGCGCGAATTCGAGCGCGCCGGTGCCATTCGCGACGCGATGATGGCTCAACTGTTCAAATCCATTCAATTGGCATATGCCGAACGGATCCAAGATGCGCTGGATATCGTCCAAAAAACCTTGGCCGATATTGCAAAACGTGGACTCACCTATCTCGACTATTTTGGAAAACTGGCGCTGGCCATGATTCTTTATTATTCCTACCAGGACGATGCTTGCCGGGCTCTCGTCGAACCCCGTTTACCAGCATTTCGGCACAGCGTGCGACTTTATTGCAGCGGTCAAACCTTGCTCGCCCTCGTCGCGCTCGATGCAAATGATCCCGAGAATGCTCACGTTGCATCGGCAGATATCGTAGCGCTTGAAAATATCTCCGACTCTGGTCGATTTTCTGCTTATGGCCTCCATGCGTATGTGCTCACGGCCCTCGGGCGTATTGACGAAGCGATTATTTGGGGCCAACGCGCATTCGAGTATGACACCCCAGGATTCATGGATCCGTTTGGCGAGGTCACGTATCTTGGTTTGGCGCGTGCATACATGGCGAATCAGGAACAGGCCCGTGCACGAGCCGTCATAGAACGATTTTGGACAATGTTTTTGTCGCTGCCTTTGGACCACGAAGCTTATCCGCGGCGTCGAATTTTTCGCGATCTTGCGGCCTTGGCTGAATCTTTCGATTTGCCCAAATCGGGCCGAACCGCAGCATCGAGGGCCGAGTCTTCCTAGAATTTGTCGGGTTTTTCTCGACATGATGGGTGCGATCGTAGGTATGCTGGCATTACCCAACTGTTCCAGCATATCATTACCACGTCAATGAGCAGACGAGCATGAGCCCCGGCACGATTGGCCAAAAGCAATGGTTCTTGACGACCGGAAAGTATCGAGGGATGCCGGGCCGTGCGCCGGCTGCAATTGAGGGGTGACGGCTACGGCAATTTCGTCAAGATCTGCTCCCACGCGTCGCATTGCGCCGTGCGCACACCTTCGCCGCCTGAAATGGGACTGTCGAGCCGCAAATACGAATCCTTGACCGGATCATATTTCGGCCACATCACCGCGCCCGCGCCATTGGGATCCCCGGTCGCCCCCAATCGCCCCCAATAACCCATCATTGCATCCGATAAATCCAGATCCGCCTGCGCCGGATTGTATAGCGGTATGTCCGTTAGCGTGTGGAACACATACAGCAATTCGATCCCATGTTGCGCGGGTTTTTCGCCTTGCGGTGTTGTTGCTCGTCGGCTGAAGAAATATCGATACACCGGCTCCGTTTGGTTTTTCGCAATGCTCACCGCCAGCATGCGGTTTGGGCAAGTAAAACGCATGTCCGAATACACCGCCACCAATGCATCTTGCGGCGACGGGTAATCAGCGACGGGATACGCCGCGAGCACGTCCGGGGCCAGCGGTCCGAAGCTTTGATTGATCACAGCTTGAAATTCAGCTTCCGTGTTCACCGTGATCGCCATGAATGTTGCCAGTTCCTCGGAGTTCGTACCCAACGCGAATGGCATGTGGTTGTGTTCGCCGGCAGCATAAATCAACGAGGTAGATTTGGGTAAGACGTGCCCGTCGATCACAGGCCCATAATTTCCCGCCGCGCTGCCAACTGATAGCCCCCCAATGTTGATGATTCCCGGCAGGTCTGCCAGCAACTCATAGGCGGTTTTTCCACGCAAACAACCAATCCGATCGCTCGCACTCGCGCACGAACTCGTCGCCACCCGATCCGCCATCGCCATTTCCGCGTCTTTCAATGGCGTCGACGTCGCTCCGCCACTTTGCGCCAACGCCGCCGAAAACAGACCCTTCGATAGCGGCGACGCCACCAGCGTAATCGTATCCACTGCTCCCGCCGATTCGCCAAAAACCATCACCTTTGCTGGGTCGCCGCCGAATGCCGCAATATTTCTCTGCACCCATTCGAGCGCCGCCAGCTGATCCAAAAGCCCATAATTGCCCGATGCTCCCCAAGCTGATTCTTGACTGAGCTCCGGCAACGTCATGAATCCTAGCGGTCCCAAGCGATAATTGATTGTCACGACAATCGCCTTGTTCGTTTCGCTCGGATCCAGACCATTGTACATCGGCGCTGTACCCACTGCTGCTTGGCTGCTCGACCCTTGTACGTTTCCGCCGCCATGAATGAAGAACAGTACAGGGAAGGGACCTTGTCCTGCACTTGCCGGATCCGGCACCCACAGGTTCAGCGTCAAACAGTCTTCATTACCGATTGGTTGCGCGGTTTTGTCGAATTGCGGGCACACCGCGCCAAACGCGTTTGCGTCTTTCACGCCGTCCCAACACGCCGCTAGCTCCGGTGGCTTCCATCGTTTGTCGCCAATGGGCGGCGCGACATAAGGAATACCCCGATAAACCCAAGATGAACTTTCCTTCGTGCCTCGAACGAGCCCGCTATCCACGGCCACCACGCCTGCTTCCGTCGAAGATTCGACGTTGCAACGTGCGCCCCCCGAGCCCCCCGTACCTCCGCCACCACCGCCGCCAGAGCTGCTGCTGTTGCTGTTCGACGTCGTCGTGCTCGTCGTATTTCCGTTATCGCCGCATCCGGCGATCATCACGCCGGCAAGAGAAAGAAATGAAATCCATCGTGTCGTTTGCATGCCTTGTTCCTCGGAAGGCATGAGACACGGGATGATGGTGGATGGTAAAATGGACGAGCTGGTTCGGCCAACCGGCTGTTAGCGCAACACCTTCGACCGGTGTTGCTGAATCCAAGGCGACAAACCGCCCTGGCCATTCATATTTTCGCTGCTCTCGCCCGAAGGCTGCGCTTTTCGGTCGCTTTGCGCCGTTGCCGCCGCAATCGCCACCGCAAATTGCAATTCCTCGTTTTCCGACAGCTTCGTATATGAACAAAGATCCGCCTTGTGCTGGTCAATGAAGTTCGTCGCGTATTTGCCCCCCACGAATTCCGGATGCGCCAAAAGTTTTTCGTGGAACACGATGTTCGTCTTGATTCCCGTTACCACGTATTCCGAAAGCGCCCGGCGCATACGCTGCAATGCAACTGCCCGATTCGGTCCCCACGTGCTGATCTTGGAAATCAAGGGATCGTAATGGCTCGGCACCGTTGCTCCCTCGTAAAACCCTCCGTCGTCCCGCAACCATGGGCCCGACGGAACTCGCAAACTTTCAATCTTGCCCGGGCTCGGCAAAAAGCCAATGGGATCTTCCGCGTAGATACGACACTCGATTGCCGCGCCACGCCGCACGAGTTGGTCTTGGCGAAACGGGAGCTTGCCTCCGCCCGCCACATTGATCATCTCCGCCACCAGGTCTGTCCCGGTAATCCATTCCGTGATCGGGTGCTCCACCTGCAAACGAGTGTTCATTTCCAGGAAGTAGAAGTTCCCGTCTGCACCGAGCAAAAACTCGAACGTTCCGGCCGAGAAATACCCCACCGACAACGCACCTTTCACGGCGACTTCACCCATGCGGGCAATGAGCTCCGGGGTGGCCACGGGACACGGAGTTTCTTCCACTACTTTTTGATGCCGTCGCTGAATCGAACAATCACGCTCGAACAGGTGCACCATGTTTCCGTGTTTGTCACCCAAAACCTGAATCTCGACGTGCCGCGGCTCGATGATCGCTTTCTCGATGTACACCGTCGCATCACCAAACGCGCGTAGTGCTTCGCTGCGTGCACGATCGAAAGCACTCTCCATCTCGCTTTCGTCATGCACGAGGCGCATACCTTTTCCGCCACCACCCATCGCGGCCTTGATCAGCACCGGATAACCCACGCGTGCTGCCGTGACGCGAGCTTCCTCCACCGTCGACGCATCTCCACCCGGCGTGATGGGCACTCCCGCTGCCGCCATTTTCGCCCGCGCCGCCGTCTTCGAACCCATCGCCGCCATCGCACTCGACGGCGGACCGATGAAGATGATTCCTGCATCTTCACACGCTCGGGCAAACTCCCGGTTTTCCGAGAGAAACCCGTAACCTGGATGCACCGCATCTGCCCCGGATTTCTTCACCGTGTCGATGATGCGCTCGATCAAGAGATAACTCTCTCGCGCCGGCGCGGGACCAATCGCATACGCCTCGTCGGCCAAACGCACATGCAGCGATTGACGATCGGCATCGCTGTACACCGCCACAGAGGCGATCCCCAGCTCGCGCAGCGTTCGAATGATACGGACGGCGATTTCGCCGCGGTTGGCAATGAGTACCTTGCGGATCACGCCGAGGACGTAGCACACCCACGTGCCGGGAAGGAACCAGCTTCACGTC
>DAOMZH010000531.1:0-7612 GCA_035437985.1 Polyangium sp. (in: bacteria)
TGCCGATGGAATCGCACAGCTTCCAGGTTTCTTCGAACGCGGCCAATGCCTCAGCACCGCGCCTCGCCTGTTTGAGAAGCACTCCACGTTGGAAGGTGCTTACGGCGAGCATGTCCGGCCGACCCGCTGTACGCGCCAACAGCACGTTGTCGTTCAACATGTCCATCGCTTGATCGAGTTCGCCCTTGGCGGTGAGCATGGAGGCCAACATGAGACCTGCTGAGAGTGCCTGCATCGTGTCGTTGTGCGCAAGACAGAGATCCAGAGCGGGGCGGAAGTAGGCGATAGCGCTGTCCACTTTGCCCATGATGTACCAGGCGTTCCCGGAGTTGATCAGAACACGGGTATATTGAGTGGTGTCGGACACCGGGTCGAAAAGGGTGAGTGCCTCCTTCGCACGCGCCAGCGTGGTCGCGGAGTCGCCGGAGCGTTGCGCGTTCGCCAGGGTTCAGTCGATGCTCCGTGCACCGACTTTGGAAATCTCTCGATTTCGCGCCTCGTCGACACACCCCCGCTCAATGATTGCTCACTCGCTTCTATGACTGGCTCGAGTCGTGACCAGCAACCGTCATGTCCATTCTCGATGACCGCGGTTCGCGTTGCTAGTCCGGTACTCATGACCAGCCTAGCTCAGGCAGGTTTGTCGGTCCATACGCAATTGTGCGGACAAGCGCCGCTCCGTTCCTTTGTCCGTCTTCACCGGATGAATAAATGCGACAAACCGTATCAATGGGCCAAACTCTCAGTTTTTCTTGGGCAATGCCTCGAGCAAAGTAGCGCTATAGCAAAAATTCAAAACCTGGTTTTGCACGACAAGCTGTTTGGGGCTGATTTTCCAGCCACGCGTCCACTACGGGGTCAGCGTCTGGCCTCACCTTTGAAAGGGAACGACGCTGAACATGATTTACGCACCAAACCCATCAAGCGGGCTCGACGAACCGTTTTCCGTGGTACATAACGTTTGCCGCGGTCAATTTTTTATCAATTTCGGCCGCTTGCGCGTCGATCTTGTAGACCACGGTCGTTCGTCGTGGCAAAGCATCTTTGCTTGGACGAACCGAGCGCAGCTTGACGTCGATTCAATCGGCACAACACGAGTCCGTAGGATTCATTCGACTCTGTCTCGTCTTTTCGAGCAGTGTCGCTAAAGGAGGGGTTTTCATGATTGACCATGAGCACCAGAAACGAATCGAACACACGAACGACGACGAACGAGCCAATGAGCACAAGCTCTCGGCCGCTCACGCTGATGCGCATGAGCAGCCTTCAAGAGCAGCACCGGATGTGGACGGCGACGCACCGCCGCCTTCATCCGAACCAACGACCGAACGCAAACCCGCATCGCAGCGAGGATTTGCGGCGATGGAGCGGGACAAACAGCGCGCCATCGCGAGCAAAGGAGGTCGCGCGGCGCATGAAAAAGGGACGGCACACGAGTTCACGCCCGACGAAGCAAGAATGGCGGGAAGAAAAGGCGGTGAGGTTGTCAGTCAAAACCGCAAACACATGGCTGAAATTGGGCGAAAAGGCGGCGAGCGCGTAAGCCAAGATCGCGAACACATGGCGCAGATTGGGCGAAAAGGCGGCGAAGCCGTATCGACCGATCGGGCCCACATGGCGCAGATCGGCCGCAAGGGTGGTGAAGCGCGCGGCGAGCATCACCGATAAATCGCGAACCCGCGCGCAGAAGGTGTTCAACAGCCGTTGCGAGCATTGTGCTGCTAGAGACGACGACGGAAGCGTACTTCACGACGATGAGTGAGTCCGACCGACGCATCGCAATGCGCCGCAGCCTGTTGAGCACCTTCTCAGATGTCGAGTCTATCTCCTTCGTGCACACACGGAATGGGAGATAACTCGACGTCGTGGAAGTCGGGATAATGGATCAAGTGCATTTTGCTCCGCACCGTCTCGGACAAACCAACAAGGGATGCAAGCGGCGTGTGTATGCCCAAGTTGGTCTCGTGAAAAAACGCGTCGCTCGTGGACAACCATTCGATGAGTGAAGGGTCGAATGCGGTATCTGCGCTATAGCCAAAAGACGTTTCACCATTCGACATACGTAATGCCGATGTCGGAATATGGTGAATCGTTGGCCGCCATTCGAGCACCAAGTCACCAATCTGGTTTCGCCCCGTCTCGAGCGGAATGACATCCGCATAATCTTCGAGCTTCAAATGCACGAGTGACCCATCGGCGTGCATCAACGTGTCCATTCCTCCGGACAAACGCGTATTCCATAACCCTGCCAATACTTCGGGACAGGCGTAAAGTTCGACCTTGCGCCCCACGACAAACCGCCTAAAAAATAGCAATTGCTCGAGCCCGCCCACGTGATCCCCGTGCAAGTGCGTAATGATCACACGATCGACATCGGCAAGTCCAATACGATCTCCACCGCGTGTCCCCAAATCACCGAGCGCTTTTCCAAGAGCCGGCGGAGCATCCACGAGCAATCGCGTCTTTCCCGATTCAACGAAAAAGGACGCATTGTAGTAACGATCGGTAAATGCATCCCCTACCCCGATGACCCGCACGGAAATGGACATGAAAGCATCATGCCTCACGGGCTGCGTTTCGAGCAAACAAAAAAATCAACGAACGCAGCGAAATCCAATATGACGTGACGCTTGGCGAACGTCGGTCGTCACATACACTGCATAAGAATATTCGACGTCTGGAACGAGCGTATTCACATTGGCCACAGACATGTCGTGCAACGCGTAGTTGACACATTTTTGGTCCGTTTCCGTCACTCCACTCGTCACGCGAACGAGGGAACCGGTGAGCACTCGCTCGCTGGCACATGAACCATCGAGCGGAGCGTGCTCGGGGCGCTTGCAAAACACTTCTTTTCCAGCATGTACAGTCAACACCGTCGTGAGCGGCTGGGACAAACACTTCGTCATTGCTGCGAGAACGTTTGGGTTTTCGAGCATTCGTCGCACGTCCAAGGCGCCTTCTCGTATCGAGTCGGCATTGGCCCAAAGCTCCATTTTCGGCGTTCGTGCGCGTTCGAGGGCACTGGCTCCACTCGCGAGCGGAGTACAATCCCCGGCAGCGCAAACCCAATCTCGATATGCAATACTGAGTTCGTCACTACGTCCTGGCGCTTCACGATGCATTGGAAAACCGCGGATCGCATAAACCGTCGTTCCTTGCGCCTTTACCCAGGATTCATCTGAACCTGGGCGATCGTCGCGCCAAACGGACGAAGTCCATTCTTGCACGTTCCCGGCCAAATCGTAAATGGCATTTTCGGGCGGACCTTGGGTGCGATCTTGCGGGCTCGTCATTACCGGAACCGGTTTGGCCATTTCGCCCTTGAAGGCGTGTATACGCGACCAATCTAGCGCGGTATTTCCCCACGGAAACTTGTTTAGGCCCCCGCCCCGAGCGGCGAGCTCCCATTGTTCTTCCGTTGGCAATGTTCCGCCAATGGCCCGACAATATTCAAAGGCGACGTTCCAGGGCACACCATTGGCGGGCAGTGACTTTGGCGCGTCCGTCGACATCAATCCCGTCGTGGGTTTTGCAAATGCATACTTGGGGTTTGTCACGGTCCAGGGATCGAGTTCCTCCCACGTGACTTCGTGTTGTTGCATTTCAAATGCCGCCGAAGGAGCCGCGATTTGCCGCCCAGGCCGAAAACCACGCACGGATCCCGGCAATTCATCGTCGGCAACCCCGAGCACTTGGCCCGGTGCACCGTCCACGCGGATCCACGGATTGCCCGTGTCATTCGGCAGTTTGCCCACAGAGGGCGCGCCAGGTGCGCCCGGGATGGTTTTCTTTGACGAACCTCCCACGACAAGCAGCATAATCACGCCGGCGAACATGGCGCCTAGCCCGAGCGCAATCGGCAAAATTGGAATTGTTTCGGCGTTTTTCTTGGGCGAGGGGCCTGGGCCCGCTGCTTGGCCGGCTGATTCGCGGCGCTCGCCATTTGTCGGGTCGTTTTTCGAGTCATCCATGACGCAGCGCTTTGCACCCGATTGCGGTCAAACGTTCAGCCCCGAAAAACCCGACGAAATGACTCGATCGCCCAATAGACATCCGAGGTACCCGCCATTTCTCGGCAGCTGTGCATGCTGAGCATTGGCGCGCCGACATCGACCGTCCGAACACCGAGCATTGCGGCAGTGATGGGACCAATCGTGCTTCCACAGGGCAAATCGGAACGCACGACGAATTTTTGCGCCGGCTGTCCGGCATCTCGACAAATGTTTTCGAAGTAGGCCGCGGTAGAACCATCGGTGGCGTACGATTGATTGGAATTCGATTTGATGACCAGACCTTTGTTGAGCATGGGTTGATGTTGGGGCTCGTGAAGGTCGGAGTAATTCGGATGAATGGCGTGCGCCATGTCGGCACTGACCAGAATCGATCGCGAAATCGCCCGCTGCATGGCCTGTTTTTCCTGAGCCGGATACGCTTCGACAATCCGCGTCATCGTGTCTTTCAGCACCGTACCTGCGGCCCCGGCAGCACTCCGCGATCCACATTCTTCGTGATCGTAAAGGACGATCAGGCGCGTGATGGGCGATGATCCAATCTCGGCGGCAAGGGCGGTCGTTGCCGCATGACAACTGCCCAAATTATCGAGCCTGCTGCAGAGAACGAATTCTTGATCCAGTCCGCCGAGCGTCGCTTTGGCCGTATCATAGAAGCACAAATCCCAACCCAAGATGGCGTCGCTTTTTTCGTCGAGTTGTTTGGCGACAATGGCGCGCAGATCGATTTCTTTTCCGAGACCTACGACGGGCACCATGTGGCGTTGTTCATTCAAAACCACACCATCCTTGTTGACCGCGCGATTCAAATGAATGGCCAAATTCGGAACGCGGGCCATGACGCGGTCGAAATTGACGAGCTTCATTTCGGGCTGGTCGCCCTCGCGACGACAGAACACGCGCCCAGCCAAGGACAAATCGCGGTCGGCCCACGTCGACAAGAGCACTCCGCCATAAACTTCGACGCCAATTTGTTGATACCCATTTTTCGCGACGTCCGGATTGGGTTTGGCGCGCAAATTGGGCGAATCCGTATGAGCTCCAATCATTCGGAAGCCGGCAAGTGCGGGATGAACATCACCAACGATGAAAGCGACGATCGTCCCTGCACGCAGAACATAGCGTTTATCGCCGGGCGCAATCGTCCAGACGCTTTCCTCATCGAGCTCGGAAAAACCGACGGCGCGAAGGCGGCGAGCAGCTTCGCGGGCCGCGTGATAGGGGCTGGGCGAGGCATCCACGAACGAGCACAGGTCGCCCGCGCAAGCGAGCACGTGGGAGCGAAGGTCTTTTTCCGGCGGCGAAGGGTCGGGGGAGGTCATGGCGGGCGCAGGTTACCAGAAACGGACGAGAAAAGCGAGGAACATGTCGACACCACATGCCCTCTTGATTTCTCACGCCAAACCATAGAGACTGCTGATGGTGCTCGAAGTCCGCGTCCACGAATCAATCCGCGAGGTCCCCGAGGAAGCTTGGAACGCATTACGTGGCGTATCCGAGGCTCCGTTCTTGTCCTGGACCTTCTTGGACATCTTGGAACGTACGGGTTGCGTGCGTCCGGATGCGGGTTGGATGCCGCATCATCTCACGTTTCACGAGGGAGATCGTTTGGTTGCGGCAGCCCCGGCGTATCTCAAGGGCAACAGCGAGGGCGAATTCGTCTTTGATCATGGTTGGGCCAATGCGGCACATCGGGCGGGTATTCAATATTATCCGAAGCTGATCGTAGCGATTCCATTTACTCCGGCGACTGGACCGCGCTTGTTTGTCGCGGAAGGAATGGACGAACTCACGATGGCCCAAGGGTTGGCCGAGGCTTTGCGTAAAATCGTCGAAAAAATCGAAATATCGAGCGCTCACATTTTATTTGCATCGCCACCCCAAGCCAAGCTTCTGGCCGAAACGGGTTTGGCTGAACGATACGGGATGCAATTTCATTGGAAAAACCATGGTTATGTCACGTATGATGATTACTTGGCCAAGTTTTCATCGAAGCGGCGAAACCAATGGAAGCGTGAGCGACGCGAAATGGCGACGCAAGGGATTGAACTCGAAACGTTGCGCGGACGGGAGATAACCCCCGAGATTGTGGACGTCGCTTATCGGTTTTACACGAGCACGGTGAACAAGTTTTATTGGGGGCGGCAGTATTTGAATCGTGCGTTTTTCGAAGAAATTGTGGACAAACTCGGCGATGGAGTCGAAGTCGTTCTGGCGCGCGAGAAAGGGCGTCCCATCGCAGGCGCCTGGAATTTCGTGGGCAAAGACGCGTTATTTGGTCGTTATTGGGGGGCCATCGAAGACCGGCCGTTTCTGCATTTCAACGTTTGTTATTATCATTCGATCGAGCAGTGCATCTTGCGCAAACTCGCACGGTTCGAGCCTGGAGCCGGGGGCGAACACAAGATGTCGCGGGGGTTCGAGCCGACGATCACACACAGCCTGCATCACCTTCAAGATCGAAGACTCGATGCGGCAGTACGCAATTATTTGCCGGAGGAGCGCGCCGTTCTGTCCAAGGAAGCGGCAAATCCCGAGATCGCGTTTCGATGAAGGAAAGGATCTTGGATCCGCGAGATCGTGATATGTAACGATCCATGAGCGAGATCGACCGGCCGGTTGAGGACAGCGAAGTCGTCGAAAAAAACCCGCACCTGTCTCCGCCAGAAAGGCCCCAAGAAACCGGTCTTTTCCAGAGCGCGCCGTCGACACCGGAAGAGGTTGAGCAGGGCAAACCCGTACCGTTGAGCCCCGAAGCCGTTGGCGAATTGACCGAGGAACAATGGTACGCGCAGGCGTATCGCGGAGGTGCGGCGCAACTGACGCCTCGCGCGATCGCGATGGGTGGTGCGCTTGGGTTTCTCTTGTCGTTTACCAATTTGTACGTCGGTCTGAAAACAGGTTGGCACCTCGGAGTGACGATCACGGCGTGCATTCTGTCATTCTCGATTTGGGGATTCTTCATGCGGATTGGCGCGGCCAAGACGTCGATGACGATCCTCGAGAACAATTGCATGGCCTCGACGGCCTCGGCGGCGGGTTATGCGACGGGCGGGACGTTGGTCTCGGCCATTCCGGCGCTGTTCATGTTGAGCGTCAGTGCCGAAAACCCGCAAGGGGTACAATTGCCTTGGCCGGTGTTGGGTGCCTGGACGTTTTTCCTGGCAATGCTCGGTACGCTCCTGGCGATTCCGATGAAGCGCAACATGATTAACCAGGAACGATTGCGTTTTCCGACCGGAACGGCAGCGGCAACGACGTTGAAGAGTTTGTACAGCCAGGGCGAAGAAGCGATTGCCAAAGGGCGGGCGCTGATGATGGCCGCCGCGTTTTCTGGCGTATTGCCGCTGCTCAAAGATCTCGATATTTTCAAAATTAATATATTCAAAGGTTTGGCGGGGGCACTCGGCGTCATGGACGCCACCGGAAAGCTCAGCCGAACGGCGCTCATTCCTGGACAAACGCCGGTCTTCGATTGGCTTCCGACGATTACGGCGGGCGGGAAGGCGAAAGCATGGTCGAGTTGGAACGTGGTACTCGATCACGGCGTTGCGTTGGTTGCTGCTGGGGCGCTCGTAGGTATTCGCATCACGGTATCG
>DAOMZH010000532.1:0-7602 GCA_035437985.1 Polyangium sp. (in: bacteria)
CCTTGGGATTAACGAAGTGCGTCATGCCAAACTTTTCGCCAATGGCTTTACGATTCGGATTGATATCCACGCCAATGATCATGTTGGCTCCGGCCATTTTCGCGCCTTGAATCACGTTCAGACCAATACCTCCGAGTCCGAACACGACCACGTTGTCGCCAGGACGAACGTTGGCGGTATAGATGACCGCGCCAATACCGGTGGTCACGCCGCAACCGATGTAACACACCTTGTCGAATGGTGCGTCTTGACGAATCTTGGCCACGGCAATTTCGGGAAGTACCGTGTAATTGGCGAATGTCGACGTACCCATGTAGTGATGAACCATCGTCCCATCAATGGAAAACCGGCTGGTCCCATCGGGCATGAGGCCCTTGCCTTGCGTCGCCCGAATCGCTTGACACAAATTCGTCTTTCGCGACAAACAAAATTTACATTGGCGACATTCAGGCGTATAGAGCGGAATGACGTGGTCACCTTTGGCCACTGATTTCACGCCTGGTCCGACATCGACCACGACCCCAGCGCCTTCATGACCCAAAATACACGGAAAAAGCCCTTCGGAATCTTTACCCGAAAGCGTGTAGTCGTCGGTATGACAAATCCCGGTCGCCTTGATTTCCACCAGCACTTCGCCGTCGCGCGGACCATCGAGGTCGACAGTTTCGATGCTCAGCGGGGCGCTCGATTTATGCGCAACGGCAGCCTTGATCTTCATGTTCTGGTCCTTTCACGCAGGCGCCGCTCATAGGCGCGCCAGCATCGTTAGCGCGACCCACGGCGAAATGGCAAGAGAAACTTTCTTGCTCGTTACCCGCCCCTCGTAGCTCCCCACGCAACAGCCAATTCACGTGTCCGGACGTTTTCCGGAACGACCTCCAAAAACCATTTACGCCATGACCCATCGCGGATCTTTTCGCCGCGTTCCACAAGGCGCTGATATGCTTGGGCAATGGCTGTTCGCGCCTCGATTTCCGGCCCTGCAGACGCCAGCGCCTCAGCCCACACCAAACGCACGAGCGATTCGCCTTCCTCGATTCCGCCCACGGAATCCAATATTTTCATTGCTTCGCCCGCTGGCCCGAGCGCCGCGCGCGCGTCCCCACGCACGAGCGCAATTTGCGCCAGCACCGCGAACGCATGCGCCCTCACGGGCGGATGATTCACCAATAACTCGAGCGCTGCATTTACTTCTCGTTCCGCCGCCTCGACATTGCCCGCGGCCAAACGAATCATTCCCAAATACATCCGCGCCCCGCCTTCGAGACGTCGCAAACCTTGACGAGCATACATCGTCAAGGCATCGCGTTCCACATTCAGGGCCTCGCTCAATTGGCCCCGCCGCGCCAGCGCCAATCCCAGATTGAGTTTGGCTTGCGCAACCAATGGCCCAAGGCCCATACGCTCGGCACTCGCCAACGCTTCCCGCAATGCGGATTCACTCCGGGCCCAATCCCCGAGTTCGTTGGTGCACGAACCAACGTTGATTCGCTGCACGCAAGCATTTCGAAAATCGCCCACCTCTTCGAATCGTTTCGCCGCGGCCTCGAATTCGCTCACGCTCGTACCTGCGTCGCCATTAAACAAGGCCCGCAACGCCCGCGCTCGATGCACCGAAGCAAGGACTTCCGGATCCACGGCAATGGTGCGTCGCTCCAAATCATCGAGCGCAGCAAACATCGCCTCCACGTGGTCGAAATGCCCCGCCATCAAAAGCTGCAACGCCACGCGCGCCACCGCAATCACATGGGGCCCACCCGTTTCTTCTTGCATCCCCAGCGCCGTGAGCGCCTCGAAGATCGACAGCAACGCCGCATCATCACCCAAATTGCCTGCCGCCAAGGCGACTTCCCCCGCAGCGCTATACCAAAGCGGACTTCCTCGCGGCAAAAACTTCATTGCATCACGGCCCGATTCCAGCGCACCCCGATGGTCACCTCGATATTTGCACGCTTGCGACTCGAAAAGTCGTAATGTCCCCCGGACTTCTCCCGCCGGCGCCGCCGCAATTCCTCGCGAAACCCACGCCCTCACCGCGTCGAAATCGCCCGCCTCGAACGCTCGCTCCGCCGCCAATGCCGCCCACGGCACCGCACGTTCATCCGCCCCGCCCAAATACAAATGCTCGGCCAATACCGCTGATTCCGTTCCGCCCATCCGTTCGAGCCATTCCGACAAACGCACATGCAATCGTTTTCGCTCGGACTCCTCCAGCATTCCTTGCGCAACGTCGCGCACGAGCGCATGCGCCACCGCGAATTCTTCGCCCCACGGCGTTCGAATCCCCCGCCGCACGATCCACCCCGCCGCCGATAACTCGGTCAACGCTTGCCGTTCATTTTGCCACGCATCAGCGCCAGCATTTTTTCCCGACGCACCCACCATCGAAAAGAGAGGATTTTGCCAAAAAATACGCCCGAAAATGCTCGCCACCGAAAGCATTCGTTGCGCCCCCTCGGACATGGTCCCGAGCGCATTACGAATCAACTTTTTGTCCTGCAAAAGACGCGACAACCCCTCCGTCGTCTCCGGTGCAACCGGCGTCAACGGATAGGCCCGCCCACGCGCACCCGCTGCAAACCGCCGCGGTTCTTCATCCGTCGCCAATACGAAGAGCGGCCGATTCCCAATCGAAGTCAGCGCCCCTTCGAGCAATGCGGCACTTGCCTGATCCATCCATTCCAAATCGTCGATAATGATGAGTACGGGACGAACCGCACATTCTGCCCCGAGCCAATCCTCGAAAGCCCGACGCAATTGATCTCCCATCAGCCGCGCATCTTGCCGCGCCGCACGCAAAGGTACGCTCAAGTCGTCTGGAAATGGAATATCGGCAAGCTCGCCCAAAAACTCGACAATCCGGACCGCATGCTTTTCATCGAGATATCGTGCGAGATGTTGCAAAAGTTTGTCCCGTTGTACCGCGGGCTCGTCACCACAACGAATATTCGCTGCATTGCGGATGATCTCCGCAACGAGGCCCAGTGAAGCTGCTCGGGCATGGGGATCCGAAGCTGCTGCAAATATCGTCACGGGTCGAACGATACCTTGTGCATCGACGATTCCTCCGCGCTCATCAATATTTCTAACGACCTCGGCCAGCAGCGTGGTTTTTCCGATTCCCGATTTTCCGACAATCACCAATGACGCGGGCTTGTTGGCCAAAGCTGCCGTCGAAATACTCTGAATGATTTCTTTTGTTTCTCGCTCCCGCCCCACGCATTTCGTATCCAGGCCGCGAAAAGGCTCAGGCACAGGCGCGACCATTTTCTCTGGCACACTCACCGCTATGTTCGTTGGCAATTCCTGCGTGCGCGGGCCCGTCTGCAACTGAGCCCGATACCAATGATCGAGCGGCATCGTCAAATTCGTGGTGCCCAGCGGCAATGTCTTGAGCAACTCGTTCTCCGACAAACCGTCCACGTTCGTCACCTCGAAAGGATCTTCGATAATGGAGATTTCATCCGAAATGTCGAACGGCGCTCCACCTTGAACCCACGGCGTCTCCGCATCGTCCAGCATCGCAATTTCCGCAGCAACCGCCGCTCCATCCTGAGGACGATGCGCCGGCTCTGAAGACAACATCCGCGATATGATTTCATCAAGCGCAACAGGTACGTCATGACGAACGTCCAAAGGTCGAGGCGGTTCGGGCGCCCGCATTTTCGAGAGGAGCACCATCATTTGTTCGGCTTCGAAGGCCGGTCGTCCGGTCAAACATTCGTACAGGACGCACCCCAGGGCAAACACGTCGGCGCGCGGATCGATCGTGGGAGCTCCAATGATTTGCTCGGGCGCCATGTAGCCTGGCGTTCCCAGCAAAATGCCCGTTCGAGTTGCGGGTCGCGTTGCTTGTGGACGAGCAATGCCAAAATCGAGAATTTTTACTTTCGTAATATCGCGATCCGGTAAATACAAATTGCCTGGTTTGATATCTCGATGCACGACCCCGCGAGCGTGCGCTGCCCCGAGCGCCTGCGCCACGCGCATAGCCAACGTCACCGTATCGGCCACCGAAAGTGGCCCACGTTTGCAACGCTGCGCCACATCTTCGCCTTCGAGCCATTCCATCGCCAAAAACAATTCGCCCGACGGCAACGAACCATGCGCGATGTACCGTACGATGCCCGGATGATCGAGCTCCGCGAGCACATAACTTTCCCGCGCAAAGTGTCCAGCAAATCGAACCCCATCGGCATGCAACACCTTGAGCGCCACGGGCAAACCCGTCGTGCGATCCAGAGCGCGATACACGACTGCCATACCGCCTGAACTGGCAAGCCGCTCGATCTCGAAACGGCCAGACACGAGCTCGGGGGTTTTCACGCCGCGAACATTGCCCGAAGAAACGCGTTTCGTAAAGAGGGTTCGTCAATACCGCTTTGCGTGACGCGCGCAAGTGTTCCCCAATGCTTGCAACTTTGGATGACGTGACGTAAACGTCGTTCATGTACGCGGTTTTCGCTGACCCCAAGACCGACTTCGTCTTCAAGCGCATCTTCGGCGTCGAGTCGCGAAAACACCTGCTCATCGCCCTCATCAATCATCTGCTCGAACTCACAGGCGAACACGTCGTCGTTGACGTGCAGCACCTCCCGAGCGACCAGCACGTCGACGTTCCAGAGCTCAAGATGTCGATTGTGGATGTCAAGTGCACGGATGCTTCAGGACGGCGGTTTGTCGTGGAAATGCAGGTCCTCAAAATCGAAGGGTTTGAAAAACGCGTCGTTTACAATGCCAGCAAGGCCTATGTCATGCAATTGCGCAATGGTGACGAATACCCGGCACTTTGCGACATCGTCGGGATCACCATTTGCAATTTCAATCTTTGGAATGAAAAAGACGAGCGCGGAAATTTCAAAGTCCCCATGCTCAGCCGCTGGCGCATGCAAGAGCAACATAGTGGCCTGACGGGTTTGTCTCAGGTCCAATACACGTTCCTCGAATTGCCCAAATACGATGCTGGAGACAATCCGCGATCGCTCGTCGAAAAATGGGCGTATTTCTTTTTGGAGGCCAAGAACATCGACGTGATTCCTCCAGCCCTTGCGGAAAAACCGTTTGTCGAGGCATTCGATGTCGCAAGGCGCGCCACCTTCACTCCCCACGAATGGGAAGCTTATGACCGCATGAAGATGGCCGAACAAGACGCCCGCGGCGCGCTTACCGTCGCCAGGCGAGAAGGCGTCGAAGAGGGACTCGAACAAGGCGAACTCATCGGCAAACGCGATTTGCTAATGAAATTGCTCAATGGCAAAGGCTGTACACTCACTGATCGACAACGATTGCTCGTGCGCGCCTGCGTCGACCAGAAAACGCTCGACGCCTGGTTTGGCCGGGCGATTGGGGCGAATACGGCGGAGGAAGTGTTTGGGGGATGAAGCTGCCGGTGGGGGGGTCAACTTCCCACGACCGTAATCCGTTTGCCTTCGTGTTTGACTTTCCGGACAAACAGTTTTTTCTTCCAGCTTTGCTGTTTACGCAGATCGAACAACACGAGCCAACCTTCGCGCAGACCAAGGCTGTCCAAGTACCTGCCGAGCTGCTGTACCGCTTTGCCTTGCGTCTCCGCATCGCGACGAATCTTGACTTCGATCGCGTGCCGCTTGTCTTTCCATTCCACCAACAAATCCAGCGCCCCGCGACCCAAGCCGTATTCCCGACCGATACGCCCACCACCATTGATGATTCGTTGCAAAAACGCCATCAACATCAAATGCGGACCCGATTCCCGATAACCAAAACCATCCGCTGCCAAGTGACCATCTTCGCGCCAAAATTCTTGCCAATCTCGCATGAGGCTATCCATATCGAGCGATCCATCCGGCAGAACATGGGCTTGCCACCGAGCAATTTGACCCTGACGAACGTACGTGAGGGATCTGGGAATCACTTCCCGATAAATAGGGTTGGCAATCTCGAATAGCCCCTGGTGTTTGCGAATGAGCCCAAGGCCTACGACATACGAAAAATCATCGTCGAGCACGTCGACTGACGTTTGCTGTCCAGCCAGCATCGGGTCGATGAGTCGGCGTACTCGATCTTCGCGTAATTTGGCCACGAGCGAATCGATATGGGTTCGTCGTTCCAAAATAATCGTCTCTTTGGCGGCATCCACGTGGGCGCTGGTAATGGGAACGTTGCGATCAGGTACGTCACGGCGTGTGATTTGATCCGCCAGCGCATTCGTGAGCCACGGATGGCCTCGGCCCAATTCATAAATACGAGCGATTGCTTCGGGCGCAAATTTTTGCCCCGTTGCCGTCGTGTGCTGAACCAATAACTCTTCGACTTCGCCTGCCGCAAAAGGCTCCAAGGTCATCGACTCGGCCGTAATGTTGAATGGTGACGTCGTGCCAAGCCAGGAAATCGCCCGTAAACCCTCTCGGCTCGTGACATAGTCGCGCACTTCGCGTTGACCCACCAGCATGACGCTGGCCGGAAATGGCACCTGACTCCGAGCGACATATCCTTCACGAAGTTGGGTCAGAAACGAAACCATTGCGTCGCCCACCAAACCGTCCACTTCATCGAAGAAGAGGACCCACGGTCGTGCGTCCACGCTGGCCAGATGCGTCAAGTATTTCCCCAACGCGCTTTTGGGATCACGCAATAACTCGTCAATGTCGAGACGTCGAATATCCGGGAATCGCCTTGCGCACGTTCGTTCCAATCGTTCCAAAATGGTGCGGAAAGCTTTCGCTGGGTCCGGTTCGCCTTGCGCCGTTTGTAGATCCACCCAAAGAGCTCGCCATGTTTCGGTCTTGTTGAAATGCTCCTCCAACCACTTGAGACTCGTGGTTTTTCCCGTCTGCCTACCCGCATACAACGAGAAAAACTTCCGCCGACGAATTAGGCGTAACACGTCCCCAAGCCGCCGCTCGGGCGGAATCATGTAGTGTTCACCCGCAATACATGGCCCAGCAATGTTGAACTCGAACTCCACGAGCGCAGGGTTTGGCATCGGTTGGAACATGTGTCAAGTTTTTCTTTCCAACCGCCCCTACCACCGATGATACGCTGGATGCCCCTCTTTTACCGCGACAAACGTCCCGCGACACGTCGCCGTCACTTTCCCATCCGCCTCCAGCGTCGCTTCGATGACGCACCGATCATCGGTCACCTCCGCCACGCGCGCCCGCAAAAACACCTTATTGAGCGGCGTCGGCCGACGTAGCTTCACATGAAAATCCGCCGTCACCGTGCACGGCGGTTTGTCGAGGCCGTGGCGCTTCATCAATGTATACGCCGACGACCAATTCGAATGGCAATCGAGCAGCGCCCCGATGATCCCGCCATTCAACATATTCGGAAATGCTTCGTGGTGTTCCTCCGGGACGAACTCCGCCACAATTTCGTCCCCCTCGACTCGGCTCTTGATCCGCAATCCCTTCTCGTTTGCCGGACCGCAACCAAAACAACGACTCGCCGGTGCATATTGATCTTGTAGACTTTGCATGGCTCCTACCGTTCTCAGTGGGTGTTCAATAGGTTTTTACAGCGGATCGCGATAGCCCTGGGAGCGGTTTGATTTTGCGGTGTTTGCGGCGGGGCCCCGCTGTCCGAGCCCCGGAGGGGCGAGTTCGGGGTGCCGCGACGCCG
>DAOMZH010000533.1:0-7583 GCA_035437985.1 Polyangium sp. (in: bacteria)
TTGACCTACGCGCACGACATGAACTTCGAGTTCCTGGAGATATTCGACGACCTTGGCCAAATCGGCGCGTTGGGCCGTATCCCCGCGGGGATCCGCAGCTGCTTTTTGAGCGACGGTCACGAGGTTGTCGAATGTGTGCATCCAGCCGTCATTACGCGCGTTTTCCAAGAAAAACGTCAGTGCCGATTGCAATTGGGCGTGAGCCTCGGGAGCTCTGCCTCCACGTCGTGCTCGTTGTCCCTGAAGCAAATCGCGGACGATTCCCAGTCGTTCACGAACGACACGTTCGTCTTGACCCAACGGATCCGTTTCGGGCGTACGGCCGCCAATGGCTCCCGAAACCAGGTCGCTCATGCGCTGCCCTTCCGATTCGCGGTGCGTTTCGCGGCCCGCCATTCGAGTTCGCTGAGTCCGTGGTCGGAGAGGATTTGCTGAATGGGCCGATCACCTTTCCAAATGGCCCGTTGAATGAGACGCAACCGCGCTTCGGTATCGGGCGGTTCCGCGGGCGGTTTTTCCCGAGCAACTTCGACCGCAGGCGTCACGGGCGCGAGGGGTGCGGGCGGAGGCGCAAGGGGGGGCGCAACTCCAAGGGCCAGGGAACCAAGCGGCGCAGCGGCCATGGGTGCTGGAGCCATGGGAGACGGAGCCGGGACAAACGCATTCGTATTTGGCGGGATCGGCGGTGGGGCAAACGCATTCGTATTCGGTGGAATCGGCGGCGGAGCCGGGACAAACGCATTCGTATTCGGTGGAATCGGCGGCGGAGCCGGGACAAACGCATTCGTATTTGGCGGGATTGGCGGGATCGGCGGTGGGGCAAACGCATTCGTGCTCGGGGGAATGCTGTCCAATTGCTTTCGCGCGGGCGGATCTGGAGGTGGACCAAATGACGGAGCCTGCGGAGGAGGCGGCCTCGATGGTGGTGATTCTTTGGCGTCCCTTCCAAAAGGCAATGCGGCTCCAGTTCCTGCACCAATGCCTGGAATCATCGTGATCGAGCGGCTCGGCGGGCTCGGGGGACCGGGTGGCGGAGCCTTGGGCGGGGATGGTGGAACCGCCGGAGCAGATGCGGGTGGAGGCGCCATGGGCGTAAACGAAGGGCTTGGAAGAACGGATGTCGATAATGCGGGTGGCGGAGCGGATTTCCCAAATGGCAATACGGCGCTGGGACTTGCTTGCCGACCCTTCAGGATCGTGGTTGTTGGTTCGAACATTTCCGTCTTTTGCGGCGCTGACCCGGACACGGGATCGGACCTGTCGAGGCACACGACGACAATCCGTCCCGGAGGGTCGGGTTGATCCATGATCACATTTCCTCGCCACACGAGCATGGCGAGACCGCGATTCGTATCGATGGTCAATGTATCGCAGCGCAAAGCCAAAGGATTGGGCCCCGTACCGCGATCGACGTTCGCCAGGGGGCTCAGGTTCTGCAAACGCGTGGACAATCGCGCGATGCGGGGATGAAGATTTTCCAAATAAATGGTCTCATCGGCAAATGGCGCATTACGCTGCTGATCCGCGGGGGCGACGTTCATATAACCCAAATCGATATTGCTCGGCAGCGGTCGTTCTTGCCAGCGCACAAATTCCCACGTTGCTGCGTGTTGTTGCAAGCACGCGACGCGCGACGGCCAGCGTGGCGAAATGGGGGCATACGTCATTGGCGGCAATGCTTTTACCGGACGCGGCAATTCCTGCCCCGCCGGATAAAGGTTTGGCGCACGCAACCAATCCGATGACCCCGTCGCTCCAAGACTTGTCGGGTCAAACGGTTTTCCCACGGGATTGTCGCGCGCTGCCGTGGCGCGCTCCCATACGAGCGGCATACGCACGAAAGTACCTGGCTCACCAATCCGCCCATCTGCCGCAACATATCGCTCGCCAACCACGAGAATCGATTTATCGATATCGCCGACGACCAACCGCGTGACGAGCGAAGCAACCGGTCGCCCCTCGGGTGCATACGCATCCCCCACCACCAGCACGTCGGAACGCGTCTTGAACGGCACGAGATCCGTCGTCCGCACGAGACTCCCCGATTCCGACCACTCATCAGCTTCGATGATCGGCTCTTGCTGCTTGGCCAACGGTGACGAATTGGGCTGAAGCTCGAACGTCGCTTTACAAACGACCGTAATCGCGTACCCACCGTGTCCCGTTCGCCACGCAAGCTTGGCCACGGGAATCATGCTTTGTGCTACGAGGTGCATGGGCCCTAATCTTGGCTTGTTCGAGAATCGTTCATCTGTAAACTGCCTGCAAATCCACGTCAAGCAGAATCAACACAGGCGCGTCACGAAAGTGCCCGAAGAGTTTCCGCTGTCTTGTCGTCGTACGGAAACCAAAGCTCTACCCGTAATTCCTCCACGGCTATATTCTGCGGCGCTTGAAATGCCGTCACCATCGTCAAGAACCGAAGGTCCATTACGTCCCGCCGCAAATGGACCACCAGCGCTGGATCGGACGGAATCGATAGATCCACATCGCGCCAATCCGCGGCCACCGTCGGCATTGCCAGCAGATCGTCCAGCAATCGGCGTAATGCTCCGTCATTCGGATCCTCGAGCACTTCGCGCGAAATACGCCACAACAAGGCGCGGCCCACGTCGTCGAAGTTGACCAAATACGGCTGCGCCCCGTGAGGGTCGAACGTCCAACGTGCCAAATTCAGGTCCAATTTCGCCAAAACCGCGGCATTCAAGACTCCCGGGGCCATTTGATCCGGCAACAATGCAGCCAACATCGCCAGGGCCCCACGATTGAGATCCCGAATCCGATACGCCCGATCCATTACGATCAGCGGGTATGGCTCTTGATGCGCCTTCAGCAAAGACAACGCATGTTCAACTGCTGCTGGCAGCGTTTGTCTTGATTCTTCGAATACCGGCTCATGCCCTGCAGCCTGGAGCATTGCATTGATGTGGCGTAGCGGTACGCCCAGCGTCGTGCCCAGACGCATGACCATTTCGGCGCTGGGACTCGAACGCCCCGTCTCGAGAAAACTGATATGCCGGGACGATACGTCGGCAGCCAGAGCCAAATCGAGCTGGCTTAGCCCGCGTTGTCCGCGCCAATGCTTCAAAAGGGCCGGGAACAAACCTGCATGATGGTCGACTGTCGGCATTTGTCTTCTCCCATGGTCACTGACGTCGAGCACCACCCTAGGCGATTCCCTGGATCGGGTCACCTACCTGTGGACGTAATTGAAGGGCACTTGTGAACGCCTCATAGTTGCTTCGTCCTGCCGCATTGCCGGCTCGTTCGACCCTTTGGAGACCATCATGCCGAATCTGACCCATGCCGAAGCCAGCGAACTTTTTCGTAAAACCCCCGAAAAATTCCTCGATGTAGGCGCCGGACAAGCTGCCTACCGCCGCGTAGGCACCGGCCCCGATGTCCTGTTCGTTCATGGCTGGCCGGTGAGCGGAGCGACATTTCGCATGTTGTTGCCCTATTTAGCGCCGCATGTGACTTGCCATATCCTCGATTTGCCAGGTGCGGGCGATAGCCGTTTCGACGCGAATACACCGATTACGGTGGCGAACCACTTTCGGAGTGTATCTCGAGCGCTGGATCTGCTCGGGCTCGACCAGGTTGCGGTGGTTGGTCATGACAGCGGGGGAATGATCGCGCGTCATGCGGTGGCTGGGGATAGACGCGTGCGCGCGATGGGCTTATTAAATACCGAACAGCCGCAGGGATTGAATTGGCGATTCAAGATGTTTCTTGCTCCGCGAGGAATTCCGGGTTTTGGGAAGGCGCTGGGTTGGGTGCTGAGCAAGCCGGGATTACGCCGGAACAAATTCATTTTGGGGGACGCATTTGCGGATCGCTCACGGCTCGAAGGCGAATTCGACGAGTTTTTCCTGCGACCTTTGCACGAGGTGCCAGCACGATTGGATGCGGCGATGCGGCTCTTGCGCAGCTTCGAAGAACGTTATGTACTCGAATTGGCCGAAGTGCACAAGAAGATCAACGTGCCGGTACAGCTGGTATGGGGCGATCGGGATCCGTTTTTCCCGGTCGAATGGGCACGCGAGATGGTGGGCACGTTTTCCAATGCGCGGATGCACGTGGTGCCCGGAGCTGGACTCTTTGCACATGAAGAGCGGGCCGAAGAAGTGGCGAAGGCGCTCTTGCCCGTGCTCGTTGGAGCACAAACGTAGTTTTGGTGGACAAACGACGGGTTACATGCCAGCGCTGCGACGTTCACCGATCCAATTCGGGATTTGGCAAGTTATGCGTCGAAGGATTGGTTTGCGTTGCGTAACAAATGGCATCGATTTCGCGGTCGATTTTCTCGAGGATCGGTTTGCTCCGCAAGAGCCGACGCGGCGCAGTGACCGACGCTGACGCACCATTGCGATGCCGCAACGTGATCGTGGAGGGATGTTCGTCTGGGTACAGAGGCTCCATGGCTATGTCGGGAAAACCCATTTCGACCAGCGCGGACAGAATCATTTCGTGCAAATCAGGGCGTCCGCGACTGCGCCAGGCATTCACCGTGGCTTTCGGCCAGTGCACCTGTTGACCAAATGAATAAATGGCTCCCCCGTATTCACGAGCCAGTGTCTCGCCGTCGCGTTGAAGAACCACCACGACGGACCGGCCACCCGAGCGGAATTCCACAGTAATTGCTTCGGGTTCACGCTGTATGCAATCGGTCCAAGCCTGCGCGTCCAGTTCCGCTTGCTGTACTGTTGCATTGCGGATTGCCAGCGCGGCATCGATGGCCTGGATTGCCTCGCCTGCCGCTTGCCGAATTCGTTCGAGTCGTTCACGTTCGATTTGAAGCTGCGATTCGCCAAGACCCGTAATGGTTGGCCCGACGTACCGCAACACCTCGACTTGCGAAGGGCTCCACACCGCAAAATCACAAACATCTCGGCCCGTACCTTCGTGGCGCTTGGTCATGACGACTTTCCAGAGTCCACCTGCTGCTGGCCCGTCGAGGGCAACGTAAATAGGGGCCAGCTCGATGAGCGATACGAACATTGGTTTGTCTTGCATGAGAGCGCCTTTCTAGACGGCACGATTTTTCGGACAAGGAGAAATCATGGTCGGGGGCAAAAATCGCCACTTTGGTTGAGAATCACGAACTTGCGCCGAAGTTGCCGCAAGACAGTTTTGCGTTCACCATCACGCTTACAGTCAAACTTGACGCGTAGCAATAAAATCGCGTAGGTTTCTTGTGTGTTCATCAGAAACTCCTCGTCGGCTTGTGAAAGCGGGGCGCTTGCCAGTTCCAACCGGTACCTTATCAGGAGGGGAAGCGCAACGTTATTCTCATAATCGTCATCGGAAAGGGCCTTCAGTTCGGCCGGGGCTCGCCGCTGCGTTCGCCCGCGTCCAAGCAAACGCAAGAAAGGCGTCGACCGATCTTCAGGCAGCTTGCGCGCTCCTGTTGATGCGCTGTGCTCCGTGGTTGGGAGTTTGTCGGCTGACCAAAATTTACAACGAAGGATGCGGTGAGCGCCTCGAATCCATTTCGAGAATAAAGTTTGCAACGACAATTTACATTGCCGACCGTAAGTCATCCTTCATCGTGCCCCAGGCACTTTCGACGATTTTCCCATAAAGCACTTGGAGCCACTCCCCTTTCAATTTGAATTGCTTCAGCGGATATGCCTCGGTGAAAAACTCGAAGACTTCTTGCCGTTCTTCTCTGGAGATACGCTCCACTGCGGTCGTTGGCGATTTCCCAGGCACTTCCAAGCGTAATGTATAACGAAGCCGGACATCGGCCAATTGCTCCCCGGTTTTCGGCACGACGAACAATTTTTCCTTGGCGGCTTGCACCTCGACGGCCATCACGATTCGGGGCAATTCGTCATTTTTCGTCGTGGCGACGAAGTCGATGTCATTTACGAAAAACGTCTGAAAGTGTCCTTTGGCGTGCTCGATCATCGATTCGGACAACAGTTTTTCTACCACCTTTGGCGTCAAGTGTGGCGCAGCGGGTTGGTAATTTTTCCCGACCGATTGCGCATGTTCCGCGTCGACATGCTTCAGCCCCTCCGGCTCTGCCGCTCGAACCTCCAATATCACGCGGGGATCTCGGCGTTCATCGAGCGCATTGATCAAGTCCGCCACGAGCAGTCGCATGCTCAAATTGCGCCAAGAATATCGTAGCCATTGGTTATGCACCTGCTGATAACGCGCGTGAATTTCCGTTTCGGCATGCCGATCGAGCGCTGTACCTGGCGAATTTCGCCGCAATTCAGCGAATGCTTTGATATTGTTCCGCTCCACGGCAGCTTGCCATGATGGATCCGCGAGCACCAATGCCCGCTCGCGTAGCGGCACGTCGTGCGCGCCTCCGATTTCGAGATATTCTCCAATGAGTTTCGCTGCGTCATTCACCGAATACAGCTTACTGAAAACGGCATCATCGACCTCTTTTTCATAGGGATGACCCGAACCTGTCTTTTCGCGTCGTTCCTTGCTGGAGCGCAAATACGCGAGCCCGTTCGGCACATTCAGTTGCGCCCGGACATGACGCATTTGCTCGAGGTCATCGTTATGCTGTGCGGAGGTGTGTTCGTATTGTCGTGCCGCTTCGTCAAACGCATCGTCGTTTGCGTAGGTCAAAGCGCGGACCTTTTGGAGCATCATTGCGTCGCTCAAAGCATTGTGCTGTGCCCATACCTTAGGGGCACAATATACGGCCACGAGCGTCGAGAGGAGCAGCATCACGCCCAAAGCGCGTTTCGGCGCGGGATCTTTTCCAGGAAATGTATCGATTTCGGCGCCATGCAATTCGACGAAGGGATCATTTCGATGTGGATTTGCTTTGGCGATGGCGATTCGTGCGTGTTCGACGACGCGCTGCAGGTTTGTTTTCGCGTCCAAGCGCAAGGACTCGTGTCCGCCGTCGGCAAAATTCAGCGTCATTTCTGGGCCCAGCGAATTCGTCGCGTCGACGTCCCGCAATGTTTCGAGTGAGGTGACCACGAGCCACCGGCCTTTGACCTCGACGAGCTGTTGTGGAAAAAGGTATTTTCCGCACGGCAATGGGGAAGCCTCGGTGTCTCGTTGTGTATACACGAGGGCCAACATCGAGAGCGCCAAAAGGCCGAGCGCGATTCCGTGGTAGATCGCGAACGCAGGTGGTTGAATCGCCCAACCTTCCCCATAAAGATCGCCGAAATGGGAAAACCAAAGGTTTGCTTCGGCGCCTGCTGCGCCAAATGCGAGGAGCAAACAACGCCACGAGGTATTCAGCCATGGCAGCCGGTCGTCGCGAAATTCCTTGGCGATTAATTCTGGAACGCCATCGCCCAGAATAACGCGACGAATTCTTAGTTGGATCGAAGAGGACAACAAATCGAGATCAATGGTCCGCACGACGCGCGGCACCGTGCCGGCTTCGCGATACATGTACCCCTTGCGTTGTGCGTCCGCCATTTTCCGAAAGATGGTACACCGTGCTTGCGGGGCATGCAAGTCCGTCTATCGAGCGTCCTTGGAACTACCATTTGAACAGGTGCCAACCACTTTCGTTGCGGGAAACCGATGCGTTGGTAAAACGACCCTATCCAGTCGTACATAGGCTCACTTCTCGCGCCACGCTCATT
>DAOMZH010000534.1:0-7579 GCA_035437985.1 Polyangium sp. (in: bacteria)
AGTCCAGCCATGTCTTCATCAGCCGACTCGACGACCGGTACCAGCACGGAGAGACCCGGAACGATTCCACGGTACCTATGGATGAACGAGTGGACCGCGGCCTTGATTTGGACCGCAAAACTCTTGCAAATCGCCTTTATGTCGCCACCCGTGTCCACCGGCGACAAATCAATCGTGAGTACGAGGTATTTGTTTCGTTTCGGTGTAGGAAGCTGGTGAATCAACAACCCGCCAAAAAGAGTGTCGAATTGGTCAGTCAAAGCAATGTCGTAATAATTCTCGAGCATGCTGATGAGCGTGGACTTGCCAAACCGCCGCGGTCGAAGAAAGATCAGATGATCCTCGTTGACGTTTTCGAGCAGCGGGATGTACGGCGTCTTGTCGACGTAGAAGTACCCCTGGGCGCGAATCGCGGCAAAGTCACACTTGGCGTACGGAACCTTCATGTGCGGGCGACGCTACCATGCGCAGATCAGGCCCGCAAGCGAGGGGACTTGCGAAGGCCGCGCAAAAATCGCTTCCGCTCCCACTTCCCCTTGACAGCCGCCCCTTCTTCCGCGAATGCTTCGCACACGAAACATCCGTGGGCGCTCTATCTCCTGACACCAAGTCCGACGTCGACGCGATCGTCGAGACCATGATCTACCTCTACACCGAGTCCCGTCGCCTTACCAAGGGCATGGCGGCTCAGTTCGGCCTCACTGGCCCTCAGCTGACCGTCATCAAGCTCCTCCAAGAGCTCGGCGACTTGTCCCTCTCGTCTCTTTCCGAACGCATCCGCGCCCAAAACAGCACCGTCACCGGCATCATCGATCGCATGGAGCGTGAGGACCTCGTCCGGCGCGAGCGCAGCACCACCGACCGCCGCATGGTGTTCATTCGCCTCACGGACAAGGGCCGCGAACTCGCCCGCGAGATTCAGGTCGAGCCCCTCGAAATATTCCGAAATGCATTAATGAGTTTGCCCGAGCGTGACGTCGGTGAACTCTTGCGCATTCTCATGAAATTGCAAAAAAGTGTCCTTTCGGGTGTCGAAGGGACAGTGGCCCAGGTCGAAGATGAAGACGGCAAGATCGGGTTGGGGGCGCAGAGCGCCGCAAGCGACCCGAAGCCCCAAATGTCCAAATTGGAGGAGCCATGAAGGAAAAAGTATCGTTCACGGGGGAATCGAAATCGGCCGAGGGTCGAGATCCCGATATTTGTGTCGTCACCTGCGCGGTCACGGGGGTATTGGCCAATCGTCGTCAATGCCCAAATATTCCGTATACGCCCGCAGAAATTGGCGACGAATGCAAACGCGCCTATGACGCAGGCGCCTCGGTCGTCCATATCCACGCCCGCCAGGATGACGGAGCTCCCACGTTTTCGCCCGCCGTATTTGCCAAAATCAAAGAAGAAGTTCGGGCCCGTTGCCCCATCATCCTCAATTTCTCGACCGGCACGATTCTCGATGACGTCAGCGAGCAATGCACGTACATTCGCGAGAGCAAGCCCGAGATCGCGGCGCTCAACATGGGCACGATGAACTATTCGAAGTATTCGCCAAAGCGCAAGAACTTCGACTTTGACATGGTTTTCTCGAATACGTACTCCAAAATCATCAAAATGCTCGAGGCCATGAACGCATCTGGCGTCAAACCCGAGCTCGAGTGTTTCGACACTGGCCACACCCACGGGATCTGGCCCTTGCTCGATATGGGCGTCCTCAAAAAACCCCTCCAATTTTCGTTCATCGTCAATGTGCTCGGCGGCATTCCGGGCCATATCGAATCGTTGCAACTCCAAACCAAAATCATGCCTCCCGGATCCGAATGGGAGGTCATTGGCATCAGCCACGGCCAATGGCGCATGCTCGCCGCGGCCCTCGTGCTCGGCGGTAACATTCGCTGCGGCCTCGAAGACCATCTGTATTTACCGAATGGCGAAATGGCTAAATCGAATGGCGAACTCGTCGAACAAGCCGTTCGTCTCGTCCACGGCGTGGGCCGACGTCCCGCAACCGTCGAAGAAGCTCGGAAAATCCTGTCGTTGGGAGATCCTGCATGAGCGCTCGCCAATACGGATTCATCGAAGTCGCACCCAAAGAGCACGGAGCGGCCTGGATTACCCTGAAAAATCCGCCCAAGAAAAACGCCATTGGACCCGCGATGGTGAACGAGCTGCTCTGGGCCCTCGAGGATGCGGCAAATGACGAAACCATTCGCTCCATCGTGCTCACGGGCGCGGGTGATGCTTTTTGTGCCGGCGGCGATTTCACGCAAATGGCCTCGATGGGACCAGGAACGGAATTGCCACACAAAGGCGATTATGCCGATCTGCTCTTGGCCATGACCAATTATCCCAAACCCATCGTCGCGCGAGTCAATGGGCACGCCATGGGCGGAGGTCTCGGCCTGGTGGCCTCGTGCCATTTTGCAATTGCTTCACGCAATGCCAAACTCGGCACCCCGGAAATCAATGTCGGCTTGTTCCCCATGATGATCATGGCCGTTCTTGCCCGCATCGTTCCGCAACGCCGCTTGCTCGAAATGATGCTTTTCGGCGAACGAATGGATGCAGACGCTGCGGCCGCAGTCGGCCTCGTCAACAAAGCCGTCGAAACCGACGCCCTCGATTCGGAAGTCGCACGATTGGCGCAAAACTTTGCCGCGAAAAGCCCCATTACTGTGCGTTTGGGCCTCGAAGCTTGGGCTGCCCAAGCCGACCTCGCCCTTGCCGACGCATTGCCGCTTCTTCGTGGACGCCTTGGCGCCGTACTCGGTACCGATGACGCACGTGAAGGGCTCATGGCATTTTTGGAAAAACGTTCCCCGAAGTGGACCGGGAAGTAAAACGATTCGACTGAGAAAAACGAGAGGTATCCCGTGGACATGCGTGCGCTTTTGAAAGACCTCGAAGAACGCCGTGCCGAAGTACGTAAAATGGGCGGGGAAGACAAAGTTGCCAAGCAACACTCCCGCGGGAAGTTATCCGCCCGTGAACGATTGAGCGCGTTTTTCGACGACGGAGTCCATTTCGAGGTCGGGATGCACGGAACCCAAATGGGTTTGTCCGCTGGATCCGAAGGAAAAGATCGCCCTGCGGCCGATGCTGTCGTGTGCGCATTTGGCAAAGTCGATGGTCGAATGGTCTGCGCTGCAGCGTATGATTTTACAGTCAAAGGCGGAAGCATTGGCCATACCGGGGAAGAAAAGGTCACCCGACTGCGCCAAATGGCTCTTCGCGGCAGGTGGCCCATGGTGTGGTTCATCGATTCCGCCGGCGCACGTATCGATCCCGGTTCCACCCATCCTGACATGATTTCGCTTTTTGCCGGAAGCGGACATCTATTTCGCGAACAAGTCGTCATGAGCGGCGTCGTGCCTCAAGTTGCCGCAATGGTGGGTCCTGGTGCTGCAGGAACCGCGTATATCCCGGGCCTCGCTGATTTCGTTCCCATGGTCAAAGAAATCGGCTCCATGGCCCTCGGAGGCCCGCCTCTCGTCAAAGCCATGACCGGCGAAGACATTTCCGAACAAGACCTCGGCGGCTCGAAAGTCCATTGCACGAAAAGCGGAGTGGGCGATGGTGAATACAAGTCGGACAACGATTGCATTGCGGCCATCAAAAAGTACCTTTCGTTTTTCCCGTCCCATTGCGAGGAAGAAGCGCCGCGTTTGCCCGTGACGGATCCCATCGACCGGCGCGAAGAATCGCTCCTCGATTTGCTGCCCGAGAATCCTCGCCGCGCGTACGACATGTACAAACTCATCAGCGCCATCGTCGATCACGGCGATATTCTCGATATAAAGCCCCGTTTTGCCCGACAAATCATTACGTGCCTGGCCAGAATCGGCGGACAAAGCGTCGGGATCGTCGCGAATCAACCCAATCACATGGGCGGCGTGCTCGATGTCGATTCATCTGACAAAGCCGCACGGTTCATGCAGATTTGTAATGCTTTTGGCATTCCTCTCGTGTTTCTCCAGGACGTACCTGGATTCATGATTGGATCGAAAGTCGAGCACGAGGGCATCATTCGCCACGGGGCCAAAATGCTGCATGTCATGAGTGCTGCGACCGTTCCCAAAGTCACGGTCGTCGTGCGCAAAGCGTATGGCGCTGGTTATTACGTAATGTGCGGACGCGCTTATGAGCCGGACCTCATCGTCGGTTGGCCGACGGCAGAAATTAGCGTGATGGGTCCCGAAGGAATGCTTGGCATTGCCGCACGAAAACTTTTTGGTGACACGCCCCCGCCACCAGAAGTCAAGCAACAAATCATCGACATGATCCAAAAGAATATCGACGTCAAAAAAGTGGCCGGTTGGGGCCTCATTGACGACATCATCGATCCCCGAGATACCCGTCGCGCAATTGCTTGGGGCTTGGAACTTGCGCGCCATAAACACATCGAACGACCGTTCAAGAAACACGGCATCATTCCGGTTTGAAAATTGCCGGACAGACACGACGCAATCGCCATCTCTAGCCATCTCGAGGGGTGGTCAGTCAGGGTGTACAAATAATGATCAGTGCGCGTGGATCCATGCTATGCTCACGTCTGTGTGCTTAATGGGGTACCATTCGATTCGCTGATTGACTTCGCGTGAGCGCTCCAATTTCCTGGGCTCGAACAAGGCGAGCTGACCACAGAGGAAACAATGAACAACGACCAAAAGTTGCTGGTTCAAAAGACGTTCGAGATGGTTGCTCCCATCGCCGAAGTCGCTGCCGGTTTGTTTTACGGCCGGCTCTTCGAGGTCGACCCGTCGCTCAAACCGCTGTTTCGCGGGGACATCAAAGACCAGGGCAAAAAACTCATGGCAACCCTGAAAATTGCCGTGCAATCCCTCGATCGTCTGGACCAACTCGTCCCCGTCGTCCAAGCCCTAGGCCGCCGTCATCTTGCGTATGGCGTCCGGGACGAACATTATGACACCGTGGGTGGTGCCTTGCTCTGGACGCTCGAAAAGGGCCTTGGCGATGCGTTTACCCCGGAAGTCAAAGAGGCATGGGCCACCGTGTACGGCATCCTCGCCAAAGTCATGAAAGACGCGGCGAACGAAGTCGCTCCGCTGTCGCTCCGCACCCCCATGTCGCGCCGCCCGTCAACTCATGTGCGTGCCGTTTCGCGCCCCAATTTCCGTCCGCCTGTCGCTCGTCCCGCAGGTCCCCCCGGCTCGCGAATGCCGAGCTCCATGCACTCGTCGCTCTACAATCCCTCGTCCGCGCCTTCCTCCAAGAGCGGACCGCCCGTCGTCAACTGACGAACCTCTTTCTCCTCCTCTTCGTTTCAGCTCCAACTTGTTGGTCAGGCAAAACCTAGACCGCGCACGCTCACGTATTCGGCTCAATTCCTCTCGACCGGAGGATCCGTAGTGTCGTCTTCGCGGGTCTTTTCTTGGCGCCACGATGTCCCTAGCGCTGCTTGCACTACAGCCTCCGCTTCACGCGCCGGACAACCCAAGAGCCCCGCCAGCTTGCCTCGATGCGGCGCTGTCTTCTCCTCCACCACCATCGAGAACACTCGCTCCGCAACGTCTGCACGCACAGCTCGTGGACCGAACACCGGAAACCCGATTGCGGTAAACAACCGCTCGTTCACCCCGCGTTTCACAGCGATCGACACCGTCGATGCCCGCGGCAGACTCGGGGCATCTCGGCCATCAGCGAATGCTTGCACGAGCGCGGTGCGTTGCACCAGCGCGTGACCACGCAAGAGGGCGGGCAGGAAAACGACGCTTCGGCCCAGAACGATGCCTACCGCTTCCAGTTTGTCTCGGTCATCCGCGGTCAAGTCATTCAGTTGTTCTTGCGCTTCTCGAGCGACCGTCGTTCCCAATCCTTCTTCCAAACGATACAAAATCCCGCGCGCTGCCCCGCTCAGTTCATCCGACTTGCACAAGCGCAAAGGCATCAGCAGGTACACCACGAGATCTCGGGCAAACGCGAGCAATCGACGCGAAATACGCAAACGACTTCCCGCTCCGAGCTCGTTCAGCCCTGCCAAACGCACCTCCGGAAGAAGCAGGCTCGTCCCTCGAATCAACGTTCCCAGTACGCGACCATCCTCGAACACGATTCGGCATTCGTCATCCAGAGCAAGCTGCGTGTGATGTGCTTCGGCGATTGAGTCTACCCATGGAGGCTCCACGTTTGTCGGCGCACTCTTCACTGTGTTTGCAGCTTTCCACGCCGCGAGTTTCTCGTAAGGTTTGGCCTGACGACCCTTCGCCGCTGCATCTTTGGGTTCTTCGATTTTTGCCGAGATAAACCTTCCCTTGCGACCTTTTTCTACGAACCGTTGCACCAATCGTTCATGCAGCGCGTCGCTCAGCCGATCTTCGATCGCCGCAGTTCGGGCCTGCCAATCGGCCGCATGTTTCACCCACGCTTCGCGATGGGACACATACGTCCAGGTGCGGATCGCTTGAATGCGCGCGATGAGCGTGTCGATGTCGCCGGAAGGATCATCGATCGTGCACACGCGTTCGTTCATCCAGGTTTCGTCGATTGTTCCTTTGGGCCCAACCAGATGCCCGTACAATTCCGACAACAGGGCGACGTGCGTTTCGAGCAGCAGTTTGCGGTAGTCCGGGATGCAGCAAACGTCCCACAAAAGACGCAACGAATCTTTGCTTGTGGCTTGCTGACGGATCCACGGATCACGTGCCAATCGTTCGAGTGCCAACGAATCTTCGGCGCGCGTTTGCAGCAGCAAAGCCCGATGGGTCGGGGCGCGTTTGAGCGACGCCGTCAGCTCGTCGATCGACGTCATGTCGAGATCGCTGCTGCGCCACATGAGTTTTCCCACGGCCGAAAAACGATGAGTTTCGACGGCATTGGCCATGCCTTGCGGGATCGCGAGGGGTGCGAGAGCTCCAAACGAACCGTCCGTCGTATAACGTCCCGCGCGTCCAGCAATCTGCCCCATCTCCGCAGGATCCAGCTCGCGCGCATCGTGGCCATCGAACTTGCGCAGCGAGGCAAATGCGACGTGTTTGACGTCCAAATTCAGACCCATCCCGATCGCGTCCGTGGCGACCAGGTAGTCCACTTCTCCCGCTTGAAACATCGCAACTTGGGCATTGCGAGTTCGTGGAGACAATGCCCCGAGCACGACGGCCGCGCCTCCACGTTGGGCCCGAAGACGCTCGGCGACTTCATAAACGTCTTGCATCGAGAACGCGACGATCGCGCTGCGCACGGGGATGTGCGCGAGTTTTACCGTGCCCGTGAAGCTCAATCTGCTGAGCCGTGGATGTTCGGCAATTTTTGCGGCGGGCAGCAGACCCGACACAATGGACTTCATCGATGCGGCCCCGAGAAACCACGTCTCTTTTTTGCCCCGCATCTCGAGCAATCGTTCCGTGAACACGTGACCACGTTGGTGATGTGCGGCGAGCTGAATCTCGTCGACCGCCACGAAGTCGACATCGCGTCCCTTCGGCATCGCCTCGGTTGTGCAGATCCAATAATCCGGCCGGCGCGGAACGCGTTTCTCTTCGCCCGTGACCAAAGCAACTCGCGCCTCTCCAATACGCGCCGTCACTTTGTCGTAGACCTCCCGCGCCAACAGACGCAGCGGCAGGCCCAT
>DAOMZH010000535.1:0-7578 GCA_035437985.1 Polyangium sp. (in: bacteria)
GTGATCGATCCGTTTGGCAATCTTCGCACACCGCTCCGCTTTTTTCTCTTGCTCTCGTTGCTCTTTGGGCGTGAGCGCGGGCGGTGGTACAGGCGCTGGCGCTGGTGTTGACGCTGGCGCTGGCGTTGACGCTGGTGGCGGTTGCGATTGCGAATTCTTGATGTGCGCCGCTCGTCGTTGCTGGATTTCTTCCGGCGACAAACTTTGCACCTCGTCATATTCCTGGCGACTCGTATAGGGCTGCCGCGTAATCGGGTTCAGCTCGGACGCCCAAGCTGGAGCATCGTCGCTCGAATAGAAAAAGATGATGCCAAATGCGGCTACCGCTGCCAAAGCTGGGCCAATCGGAACCACAAAGATGCGCGGCGGAACGCGGGGCGCCTCGGGTTGTGGCTGAATTCGGCGAATGCCTGATTCCTCCGCCCAATTGGGGATTCGCTCAGCGGGTGCGGGTTGCGCGAAAAAAGTCTTTAATGCCGGCGCTGCGGACGCTGCGGACGTTGCTGTCGGTGCAGCGGCCAACTCCGGCCATAACGTGTTTCGAAGGACGTTGACCATACACGCTTCGATCTTGCGATTCCCAAGCGTCGATTGCGCCACAAGCGCCGAAACCGCTTGGCCACTGTTCGTCACGTACACATTCAACGTCATCGTGTATTGGCCTGGCTCTCGCGCCCCGGTGCTCCGATTGGCGCAACTCGCCAGCTTTTCCGCAAGGGCCCGCGGGACAACCTCAGGACGACGCTCGTGCACCAGCAAATCCACCGATGCCGCGGGAAGCAGCCGAGTCATCGTATCGCTTGACGGCAATGGCGAAAACCGCTCCGGACACGTCAGCTCATTGTAAGGCGCTGGCAAATACCGCGTGCTGCTCGGATCTGCATTGGGATCATATTCGAATACCGTCCGGACCTCGGCGGCCACTCGATCCACCATCTCCGGATGAAAATTCGAGATAGGAATGTTGTTATCGCTAATGACAAATTCCGTCGAGTCCGGCTCGATTCCCGGCACCACCAAACAAACTGAACGGCGGTCGAGGTGCGGATATTTACCCGCAATGGTTGTCGCACATCCCATATTGGCAACCGCAACGAATCCCAAGACTGGACCTAACAAATAGGAAAGCGTCGACATAAAACCCCTCTGGCAATGTATTTTTTGGACAATCCAATTGAACGAAAGAGCAGTCAAGTAGCGATTTATACAGGTCGGACGGGTAATGTCCTAGGCAGGCCGCTGGTCACCCGGACCGAATTGTGAACGAAGCAGCCATGCGTGTGGGCCCATGGCTTGATATCCTCGGGCGTCAGGTGCTCATCCCCGATTGCGTGGACGAAGCGATTTTCGCGTTTCTGCGCGCCGTTGACCAAGGGCTGCTTCGCCTTTCCTTCACAGCCGAAAGCGGTGAGACGGTTGACCTCGTGAAGGAAGGGCGTGGAGAGCTCGCCGCGCGTTACATGTCGAGCGGCGGGTGGCGTGCGAAATACTCGAAAGAGCGGTTCGTCGACGACTTCGCAGAACGTTCGTCGGGATGATGTGGTCGCCAGCATGATTGCGTTTGGCATGGCCGCCAAGAAATTTTGAACGTTCTACGATTGCGGGATTTCGGTTCAGTCAGTGTTTGTGCTCAACAATGGCGACGGGATATTTCCTCTTTAATGACATCGCTGCACACGCGCTACACCACATCGAAAACTGGGCCGAGCATCGAGCTGGTCGGAAGGATGAGGCAAAGCGCACGGCCACGGAGTATGTGAACAAGTACCCCGATGGTCGATGCAAGGAGGACGTCGAACGCGCGTTGTCCGGCGAGGAGCTTCCGCGTGAAGAGTCCGAAGCGGTGCACGACCATCTTCCTCGCCTGTTGCCTCGTTCTTTCAGGCACGACGATCGTCAACGCGGACGAACTTCCCGCACCAACACCTCCGCGGACAAACCCCAACAATTCGCGCCGCATCGAAGTGCGCTTGTCCATGTCGCGGGCCGCTGCCGATGCCTTGAGCGAATCGCGTATTCGCCGCCTCTTCGAACTCGAACTCGACGACGTCGGCACGCTCGCTCCAGGCACAGGTGGTCCTCTCGGCGATTCCGTCGCGCACGTGTGGCTCGACGTGCTCAGTCCACCACAAGTCTTGATCGAGGTTCGTTTTGCCGAACGTCCCGTGACGAGACGATTCATTGCGATCGAGGGGCTCAGTGCCGATGTTTCGGCGCGTCTTGTGGCGATTGCAGCCAACGAGCTCGTACGCACGCAAGCGCGTCCGATACGCCCGCGTAAAGAGCCCAAACCTCGCCTTCCAACTGCAAAGGAACTCGAACTTGCCAGTCGTCGCGCGCCGGCGATCGTTTGGTCCGTGGGTCCGAGTTTTTCGGTGCTGCCACCCGTGTCGGGATTCCTTTGGGGTCCAAATATTTCGCTTGGCTTCCGAGCTTTGGGGGCGAGTGAGCATCTGTTTGCTCGATGGCAGATGGGTTCTGCGGGTACGGCGTCGACGCGTTGGCTCGAAGTGGGGCTCGCGGTGGATGATCGAATTTGGCTGCACGAACGGGTGCGCTTGGCGTTTGGTGCGGATGCGGCATTTGCGTTCGTGCACTTGGGTGACGTGCGCGCGACGGAAGGTATTTCCGGACAACTGGATGCTTGGTCAGGACGAGCGGGGGGCATCGTGGGGGTTGATGTTCGGGCGACACGACGCAGCTGGATCGGTTTTCATTTCGATCCTGGAGCGGTTTTACGTCCTGTCTCGTTCGCGGATTCCGCTGGAAAACCTGGCAAAATTGCGGGCTTTTGGCTGGGGTTTGGCGTGACGTTCCAGATTGAACATCTGCTTCCTGGGTTTGCCCCGACCACCCAGCACTGATTCCGTCGCGGATGAGTCGTCTTCGGCACGCGTGTTGCCGGGACAGAGGGTCGTCACGAACGGATGGGCAAACGTGCCCCGGGAGGGAGCATCATGTTCGATAGTGGCTGGACCATTTTTCGCGTTCGCGGAATCCCCGTGAAGCTGCATGTCTCGCTTCTCTTGTTTCTGCCTTACGTGGCGTTCGTTGCGTCGCGCCAATTTCGTCTCGTCGCGGAAATGGTCGGTTTGGCGCTCGAGCCCCCGCGTTTGCCGATGTTTCTCTGGGGCACGATCCTCGCCGTTGGCCTCTTCGTCTCGATTCTGCTGCACGAGCTGGCACACTCGATCGTGGCTCTGCACAGCGGCACACCCGTTCGATCGATCACCCTCATGATGCTCGGGGGCATGTCGCGTTTGGAACGAGATGTACCCCCTGAACGTGAAGCGTGGATGGCGTTCGTCGGTCCGTTGTCGAGTGTGGGGATCGGGGTGTTTTGTGCAGCGATGTACCTCGTCCCGTTTTCTCCGGAGGTGCGCGTCGCGTGGCTCGTGCTCGCTTTCGTCAACATCGTGTTGGCCGCCTTCAACTTGCTGCCGGCATTTCCCATGGATGGCGGACGCGTCTTGCGCGGCCTGCTTGCTCCGCGCCTTGGTTCGTACCGCGCTACGC
This sequence comes from Polyangium sp. (in: bacteria), assembly GCA_035437985.1. Taxonomy (GTDB): domain Bacteria; phylum Myxococcota_A; class Polyangia; order Polyangiales; family Polyangiaceae; genus Polyangium. The sequence continues at coordinate 3,517 of DAOMZH010000535.1, forward strand.
AAGTGGCTGTCCGCGTCGGAAAGTTCATGGCCGTACTATTTGCGTTCTACGGCCTCTTGTCATTCAACGTGCTGCTCGTGCTCGTTGCTGGTTTCGTCTACATGGGCGCGATCGGCGAACAAGCACGTAGCGAGCTGAAACATGCGCTCACCGGCACGCTCGTTGCCGAAGTCATGACCGATCGACTCGGAGCCGTACGTACGGACGAACCTGTGGGGGATGTGGCGCGACGGCTCTTTCGCGACCATCAAGAAGGCGCCTTGGTTATCGATGGAGGTCAAACTGGTTTGTCTGAGCAGAATGGTGACGACCACGTCGTCGGCGTGGTGATCGCGAGTGATTTATCGAAGCCGGATCTGGTGCAGCGTCCGACGACCACGGTCGAGACGGCCATGCGGAAAGAATTGCCTCAGGTGCATGCGCGCGACGATGCCGCGCTGACCCTCGATCCGCTCATGAACGGAGATGCGGATGCAGTGGTCGTGCTCGATGAAGGCGAGCACATCGTTGGGCTGGTGACGGCCGTCGACATGCAACGGGCGATGACGTTTTTCGGCGCGATGTCCCGCACGCGTCGTGATCCTGGAGGAACACGACCCGCACGATGAGCTCAGCCGTTTTGTTTGGGGATGGACAGACGCATGCGTGCGCCGCCTGTCGGCGCGTCGTCGATCTCGAGCGGCATGCGGATGTTCGCCGCGATGGACATGGCGGCAACGAGCGTGACGCCCATGGTTCGTCCTGTTGCAAGTGCCTCGAAATCTCGGCTCAAGGCACCTCGACGAGCCGCGACGGGAACGGCATGTCCCGCGTCGTCGAACGTGAGGGTCCATTGGCCTTCTTCCGCATCGGACAGGGTCACGACGACTTCTGATCCAGGAGGCGAAGCATTCACGGCATAACCGAGCAGCGCGTGCATCAACACCGCCAACGCTCCGATGGGAACCACCTCGTATGCGTTTTGCGGAGCCACGACGTTGACTCGCACGTCATGCCGAGCTGCACGACCCATGTCGTCGCGAACGACTTCGCGTAGTGCGTCGGCAATGTCCGAATGCCGCGGAAGTTCTCCGATCGGACACGAGCCGATGCGGGTCAAGTCCGCCATCACTTCGGATGCTGCCGTCACATGGCGCATCGCACTCGAAATCACTTCGCCGACTTCGTCTTTGCGGTCCCGAAGCGGCAACAAATCGCGCGTAATTGCCGAGAAAATCCCCCGAATTTCCGAACTCAGCACGCGTGTTCCGGCAACGAGAGAAACCAGTCCGTCGCTGCTGATGGGTTCGATCGAAGGACTTGCCGCCGTTGGTTTTCCGGACGTACTCGCGAACATTGCCGCAAGCTCACGCGCGTACTCTTCGCCTTGTTGTTGAGCAGCCGCGAGCTCGCGTTTCAGGTTCTCGAGTTCCTGGCGTTGACGATCGACATCGGCCGGCAAAATGAGCGTTTGCATCGATCCGTCGAGCTCGAGATGCCCACCGTATTTGATGGCCATTCGGGAGAGCCACGAACGCTCGGTCTCGAACGTTGCCGATTGATCGGGTCCGAGATGCGCACTCACGCGGACTTCGTCTTTTTCGCGACGAATGCTGACTTCCGCGGTTCCTTGGCCTTTGCCAGGATCGCCGGTCTGGCTGATGAGAAGCAGCAGCATGCGCCGCAGCTCACTCTCGTCACCGAAGACCGTCGTGCCTTCGCCCATCTCGATTTGCACTCGGGCTTCAGGGGCGAGCTCCCAAAGCAACGCGGTGATGTCGACTTTGCCGCGTCGACCGCGATGCGATGATGAGTGGCCGTGGAGTGAAGCCAGCAAGTCGACGGCTTCGTCGAGCTTGTTGAGGCTCGTTTCCACGACCGCCGAATGATTTTCGTCTTCGGGCGCGCGCACCGATTCGGGCGGTCCCGGTTGAATGATGACCCCTTGGCGAAGCTTTTGCGCCGCCGTGCGGGCTTCCTGAGCAAGGAGCCACGTAAGCTCGTTGCGCGTCAATCGATCGCTGGTCACCCGAACTCCGTCCTCTGCGCTGTCATTACAGGCATCGCGCGCTCGCATGATGCCAGAAGCTCGCGGCGCCTGCTACGCTCTCGAATGAACGCTTCGCTTTTCTGGCCGGAATCCAGCTTGATTCACTCATGAAACCTTCCGAAACAAAGCGTGCGTGGACGGTATCGACGAGAGCACGGTGCACTCTTTCGTTGCTCTTGGTCGCCGCATGCGAACCATCGACTGCGCCCAATCCTTTCGTCATCGATGCCGGCTCCGATGCTGCCGAAATCGACGGTGGCGACTCCGACGGGGGTTTGTCCGAGGACAGTGGACCGATCGACGACACGCTTGGCGGACCCTGTAACGACGACTCGCAGTGCGACGACATGCTTAGTTGCACCATCGATGCATGCGACCAATCCATCTCCCGATGTCGCCACACACCTGACGATGCCAGCTGTCAGGACGGGATCTTTTGCAACGGTGCCGAGCGATGTGATGTTCGTCTTGGTTGCCGCCCTGGAGTCCCGATCGTTTGTTCGGATGGTGATGTCTGCACGATCGACACATGCGGTGAAATCGACGGAGCTTGTACGCACGCGCTGCGCGACGCGGACTTCGATGGCGCACCGGACGGACACTGCATCGCGAACGGAGACTGTGACGATTCCGATCCCAAGATCGGCCCTCAGGTTCCCGAGGTTTGTCAAAACAGTCGCGACGACGATTGTGATGGGATGGTCGACGAAGGCGATTGTTCGGCGCCCAAAAATGATGGGTGTCTCGACCCGTTCGTGATCGATGCACCGGGTGCGTATCAGCTCGACACGACCGCGGCCAAACTCGACTTCTCCGCTTCGTGCAGCGTGACGAATCAAGCAGGAGCCCGCGACGTGGTGGCGGCGATCGTCATCCCGCCTGGGCCACCGATCGACCTCGAAATATCAGCCAAGACAAACGCGGACGTCGCCATCGCGCTCCTTGGGCAGTGTGGAGATCCGGCGACGGAAATTGCCTGCAGCGCCTCGTTTTATGCGCAAGACGGCGGGCGTTTTGCAAAAGTGCGCGCTCGAAATATCGGCGACCCTGTAAATCCTACGGTGTTGCCTCTTTATGTGATCACCGACTCGGGGGCTCCGGTGATTGTCGACGTCGCGTTTCTTTCGCCCGTGCCGGCGCCGACGAATGAAACGTGTGGGACGGCCATTCCCATTTCGTTCAATACGGCAGTCATTGCGGATGTCGTCGATGTCGACAAAGACGTGGGCACGGTTTGTCCTGCTCTTACCGGCGATTTGCTTTACAGCTTCGAGCTGGCCTCGCCTGCCAATATCCACATTTATGCCAATTCGGTGGACGGCGATGGTCAGCCGGTCGTTTCGTTACGCGATACGAATTGCGCATTACCCGAGAATGAAATCACCTGCCAAGAGGCTGAATCCGTACACATTTTCCGGCATGCTTTGGATGCTGGCATCTATCACCTCGCCGTTTCCGCAAGTGCCCCGACAATCGTGTCGACGACGGTGGTCGTCGAGCCTCCCACGTCGCCATTGCCTGATGAAACATGTCTGGGTGCGCCAGTGATGGAGCCCAATAAAACGCTCGATTTGCCATTCGAGAATCGCCAGGACGACATTGATGTCGGGTGCATATCGAGTGCTGTGGATGTGGCGTATCGCTTGGATTTGCCCACAGCTTCCGATGTGATTTTGGTCCAGCGCATTTCCTCGGGCGACAATGGGGCGATTTCTCTCGACAAACCGACGTGTGCCATGGACGAATTTCTGCTCTGTGGACTCGATACGCAATCGCCCGTGCGTACGACCAAGCGGAATGTGCCTGCGGGTGAATATCGCGTTGTCGTCGAATCATTGTTGGGTTTGCCTTCGCAGGCGACGGCATTTGTCCGGAAAACGACTCCGGCGATCATCGTGCCTTTTGCCGACGGTTGTGCCGACGCTTTGTCCATTCCGGCGACAGGTGGGTTTTTCCAAGGAAATACAGCCAATGCCACCGCGTCGTTTTCCGCGGGATGCGATCAAGCTGGCGGTTCGCCCAATGGCGCGCGA
>DAOMZH010000536.1:0-7576 GCA_035437985.1 Polyangium sp. (in: bacteria)
GTGCCGCTGTGTTTGTCTTGGTCATTCCGCTCTTGCTCGGTGGGTTGGTCGTGGTTGCGACGTCTCCGTCTCTAGCCAGCGGAATCGTGGGGCGTTTGTCGCCAGGAATCGTCGTGGCGTTGGTCGCGTGGTTCGTCTTGCGCGACCTATTTCAAGCCGCAACGTGGGGCGGTACTTCCTCCGAACGTTTGTCCGAAAGCTTCGAACAAGCTTTGTCACAACGTTTGGGCCTCGAAGCGGCGGTGGTTCGTCCTTCGGAACCTGCCGTTCAGCTCTTGGGTCCCGAGCCAGAACCAGCGGAACGCGTCATCAACCTGCCTTCGTGGCTCCGCGCGGCGTTGGCCATCGTCGGCGCGTCGGTAGCGGTCGTTCTCGGCGTTGCCTTCTACCTTCGTTACTCCAAACCGCCCGATCCCTCCGAGCAACTCACGATCAAAGAACCGGCTGCCAAGATCTCATCCGTGTGGACTGCAGGATCGGTACAGATCATTGCTCCCGAGAAACCTCGTTTGCCCCGGTGCGTGTGTGCACGTCCGAGTTCGGCATTGTGGAACGAAGGAATCGCCAAGCTCGAAGTCCTGTTTTCGTCACGACCCGATGATGGTTCCGGGATTGTCGTGCCCACGCAGGACAAGAGAAACCGATCCAAATATGACTTTGATGTTTCGGTTGTGAACAATGGCCCGACCGATTTGCCCGAAGTCACCGTGCTCTTGACGTTTGCCCGGAGAAACTCACGGGGTGAGCGAGTGGGAGCGACCGACAGGGGACTCTATTTCGCGGGACCGCTTTTGCCGGGCCGCGCAGTCAAATGGCACGTGAAAGCGCCAGGTTCGGAGATGCGCGTCGAGCCTTCGATTCTTGGAAATTTGGACCTTGGACGTCCCCCCGCTCCAGCGGAAGCATTCCTGGAACTGTCCCGAGCCAATCAGCGCGTGGTGCGCATTCATGCCGCCAAAATGCTCGCGTTTCTCCGCGACGAACGAACATCGGAAGTGCTTTCGAGCCTCGGGCCTGCAAACACGGGTGAAGAGCGAGCTCTCGCAAGAATTCAACGCGCGTTGCGCCCTGTATTCGGGTGCGACATCAAGGCAACGGAGGACGCGGTTGATGTTTGTATGGTCAATACCACGGTAAAACCCGTGAAAATCTCGACAGTTTCGTTCCTTGGCGCGGACGACGTCGTGACGGGACGACAAACTGTCGATGTCGAACTTCCCGTACACGACGGCGTTCGTGTGCGTTTGCCGGGAGCGACGAAACCACCTCCGACGGAAGTCGATCTCGAGCTGACGAAGTAACCGTCGCCTTGGCGACGCGAGGTTCTCTCTCACGCATTGGCGCGAGCGCGTTTACCCACGATGAACGCAAAGCTCATCGAGTCCTCACACTGCGCCACGCTGACCAGACCTCGCGAATGCCAAGCAACGAGGTATTCGCCCGGATCCACGAGCGTTGCCGCGATTTTGGCGCGGGCGCTGTACTTGTTGCACACGTCGAGCGCCGAGAAAGCCCATCGACCAAGGGCCATCGTGTCTTTCAGTTTGAAGTACGAGCCCGGGGATCGATACAGCGGAATGGGCGGGCCATCGCCAGGGGTTCGCGCATAAGCGACGGCATAAACGCCAGAACGTAGCAAAGCTTCAAAATCGAGACGGGCTCGGCTCGCAAGTTCAGGGTGGCAGACGCTCCCAACTCCCACCAAAAGCTCGGCAGCTTCGAAGGTGAATTTCGCGTCGTAGCCTTGGTTTTTGTGCGGCACCCAAATCGGATCCTCGGCGGGAGGCTGGTGGGCGAGGGCCACGAGCGCTTCCGAGGTGTGTTGATAGACGACGTCGCGCAAGCCATCGAGCGACAAGACCCCGCTATCGAGCAGCGCCTTGACGATGGGGACCGAATCTTTTTTGCAGCGTTTGTAGACGTCTTCGATGCGTCGTGATTCCGGGGGTTCGTCCGCGTACGCCCGAATGAGTTCACCCAGGCGCCGCTCCATTCCCGCTGCAGCCGCCCAACAAGCCCGCCCATTTTCCAGCAACAAAGTGCCTTGAACGGGGTTTTGAAACATCAGCCCACCGGTTGCGTTATCTGGCAGTGCTTCGATTTCTTCCAACAGAGGAATCAATGCCGCCGGATAGCCGTTGTTGTCGGCTTGGTCGGGCGCGAAGCGCATGCTCGAAGGGCTCTGCATCGGTGAATCTTTCGCTCTGCGCGTTTGGAGCCGCGTGAATCTACACGGCTCTTGGCGGCGGTTTGCGCTGGTTGTCCCTATATATCCTCATCTGCAGCGGGGGGCGAGCATTCGCGGGTTCGTCGTAAATACGTAGAGATCTGTACAGTTGGCGAGCATTCGCATGTGCAGAGTTTGCAACTGAACAAGTGCCGAGATGTATGTGCTTGCAGCAGTCACGTCGTATTGCAAACAGCTACGTTGAGACGCGCCGGAGGCATTCGATGACGTTCATCACGACCGGGTTCGCTCGTCTTTTCGGAGCTTTTTGACATGCGCAAAATGGCTCGGTTTGTCCCAACGTTGACGGGCATGGCCGTTATGCTCGCGATCCTGGGGGAGTCGACAGCATCGGCCGCATGGACCGGCTACCAGGGCCCCCCGTTTCCTCGTTGGCCAACCATTCCTGTCCCTTATTACGTCGACAAATCCAGTTTTCCCCCGAATATCGCGGAATTGGCCGAACGACGAATCAAGGCGGGATTCTCCTCCTGGTCATCTCCGAATTGTACGTTTTTCGATACGGAGCTCGTCGGCGATCTGCCCAATGGCACCTACTCGTTTACCGACGGGAAAAACGTCGTGCTTTGGATCAACGCGCCAAACACGTGGCCTCAGGAGCTCGGCATCGTGGAAAGTGTCATTGGCGTGACTCTGCCGGTTGCGGGCAGCAGCGGCGACCTCGAAGATGCCGACATCATTTTCAACAATATCGGTTTCTGTTGGTACGACTTTGATCCCGCAAATCCCGGAATCACCTGCTCTGGGGGCAAACCCGTCGACACATTGTCCATTCTCACGCACGAACAAGGCCACTTTCTCGGCCTTGGGCATACCAACGTTTCTGGAGCGACGATGTGGCCAGCTGTTTTGCCCGGCAATGAGATGGCCAGTCTCGAAGAGGACGATATCGAGGGCGTCTGCGGGCTTTATCCGCTCGGAGGTACGATTCATATTCCGGGCACCGAGGGAGCCCGTTGCGATTCCTGCTGGGAAAATGCTCCGCAAACCAAATGCCTCACGTCCGCCAAAGCGTGCACGTCGTCGTGCCAATACTTTGGGGATTGTCTACGTGAATGCCCAATCAACGACGCCAAAGCGTACGAACCTTGCGCCACCCAATGCTCCACCCAATTTAATGACGGCGTCGCCGATTATGCTGTCTTTGTCGATTGCATGTGCAATGCGTGCTCTGACGCGTGCGGGATGCAATGCACGGGCTCGTCGCCTTGCGCTCGACCCATCCCCGAAATGGGTAATGCCGGACTTCCTGGAGATTGCCCCGAACCTGCGTTCGAAGGGCAAGGTGGGTGTGGTTGTACCTTGATTAGCCAAGACAAACCCACCGGCCACGCAGCGTCTCTTCTGCTCCTGATGCTCCTGCTTGCTGAACGTCGACGTCGAGGTTCAGCAACGTCGATCAAAAGATGAACGGGTTGGCCCCCATCTGGTTCGAGTACTCGGACGCCTTGTCTCCGCGTATGCAGCGTACCCGGTACGTGTAGGTCTGGTTCTCGTACGCGTCGTCGTCGACGTAGTCGGTATCGGTGCCGCTCACCGTGAAGATGGGCGCGTAGGTCACTGCATCCGTGCGGCGCTCGCCTTCGATCGCGTCGCACGTCGACGCGACGCTCCAACGAACTCGCAAAACTTTCGACATCGGAATCACTTCCTCGATGACGGGGGCTTCGAGCGGTCCGACATCCGTCGACGCTCCATTGCTCCCTCCGTACTCGTCTGGAGCGACCTCCACGTCGCTCCCGCATCCCGAGATTGTCAAAACAAACCCTAGCGTGAGGATCCAACTCGCGCGCATCGTGGTTCTCCTTGTGATGGCTCGACGGCCGCTCTGTACGTCACGAAAATACGCCGAGGCTCGGGAGGTCGCTCTGTCGAATCGTCGTCACATCTTCGTCGCACAGTCGTCACTTCCCATGAACGGACCTGCAGGCGGATGAATAAGCATCGCGGTACACTGCGTCGCATGCGTCGATCGTTGACCGTGCTCGTGACTCTATTCGCCCTCGTGGCGTGTACTCCCGTCGAACAACAAGTTGCTCCGCCCAAGTCGGAGGGAACGTCCGTCGCGTCTTCTTCATCGAGTGCAGCAACGACGTCTTCATCTGCGACGACGACGAGTGCACATGCGGCTGCGCCAGCGAATGCCGTCGAATTCGTGGACGATGATTTCGAAGGGACGATGGCGCGGGCGAAGGCCGAGAAGAAAGCGCTCTTCGTCGATGCGTGGGCACCGTGGTGTCACACGTGTTTGAGCATGAAGAACTACGTGCTCGTGGATCCGTCGCTCAAACCGTTTGCGGATCGCGTGATCTTTGCGGCGATTGACACAGACAAACCATCGAGTGCAGCGTTCTTGGAGCGTTACAAGATGACCTTTTGGCCCACGTTTTTCGTCATCGATCCGAACGATGGTGATGTCGTGGCGTACTTTCCCGGGGCTGGATCTGCAGCGGAGATGAAAGCTTTCATCGACGATGCACTACACGCGATGGATGCCTCCGCCAAACCCGGTGATCCGTTGCTTTTGTTGGCGCGAGCGAGCAGTGCGCGAGCAGCCGGAGACGCCAAGAAAGCTCTCGCTCTGTACGACGAGCTGCTGGTGAAAACCGACGCGAAATGGTCGCGACGAAGTGAAGCGTTGGCGGGGAAATTGAATGCGCTTGCAACGAGCGGTGATCCCGATGGTTGTGCGCGTTTTGGCACGGAGCACATCGACGAAATCAAGGGAGCAGCAGCGCCTGCGGACTTCGCTTCCGTGATGCTCACGTGTGCAGGGAGGCTGGCGAAAAGCGTCACGCAAGATGCCGCGCGTAAGAAAGCAATGGCGCGGATCGAGTCGCTCGTAGCTTCACCACCACCTGAATCCACGGTGGACGATCGTGCGGATGTGCTGGCGATGTTGGCGTCGGCGAAGAGCGAATCAGGCGACGTCGAAGCGGCACGTGCAGCGCATGAAAAGCGTCTCGTCATGATGGAGAAAGCTGCGAAAGAAGCGAAGACGCCCGAGATTGCAGCGACGTACGACTACGGTCGGGCGATCTCTTATTTGGCGCTGGGAAGAGCCGAGGAAGCGATGCGCATGCTCGAGGCTCGGGAGCGCGAGATGCCGAAGTCGTACGACCCTCCAGCGCGATTGGCGAACGTACTTTTGCGCATGGGCAAACTCGATGCAGCGCTCGCGGCAAATGGCCGGGCGGTGACACTTTCGTATGGTCCGAGGCGGCTTGGATACTTGCGTGTGCGTTCGGATATTCAGGCGCGGCTTGGGGACAAACCTGGGCAGATCGCGACGTTGCGAGAAGAAGTTGCGGGGCACGAAGCGTTGCCGAAAGGACAGCTCATTTCGGCGCAACTCGAAGATGCGAAGCGGCGACTTGCGGCAGCGCTTGGGGAAACAGGAGGAGCGGCAAAAGCGCCGTAAGGCGTGTTTGTCGCGGACAAAGTGGGAACTCCCGCCACGAACTGAATCGCGGCGGGAGAACTAGGGGAGCTGAGGGGTGGGTTTACGGAGCGCCCGTGAGGGGCGCATCTGTAAGGACGCAGTAGCCGGTGTCCGGATCGCACTTCGTCTTGAAGTCCGGGTTGATACCGGAACCGAAGACGCGGGCCGGCTTGTACTCGGTACCTGCCGGGGGCTTCTTCCAACCCTTTTCTGCTGCGGCGAGACAGAGCGCATCGTCGGGTTCGTTACGCACGAAGTCGCCTTCGCAGAACACGTCCGGCGTGGCGGGGTCGCCGTCATCGTCGCACATGTGGTCGATGAGGACGTCCGCGATGCAGTGCGCAGCGGGGTACAACCCGACGAACTTGAACGACACGGTGCACTCTTGGCCAGGCGTGAGGTTTTCAAACGACATCTCGCCGACCGCTTGCGTTCCAGGAATGCCTGCGGTTACGTAGAGACGAACATTTGACCACGTTTGCTTGTAGTGCACGGCCGGCAAGATGATGGGCATCATCATGTCGTCCACTTCGCCGGTGTCGAACGCGTCGACATCGAGTTCAGCCACGTTGTCCGTGGTTTCACCGTTGCCGAAGGCGAAGCAGAGGTTGCCCGAGTCTGGCAAGTTGGTGTACGTGCCAAACGTGTAAGCAGCTCCGCCGTCCTTGAGTCCCGCGCCGGTACGTTCCTGCAAGAGGTTACCCATCGTCGTAGACTGAAGGGCGATCTTGCGGGAGTTGTAGTCAGCGCCGGCGGAGGTGATGACCGTGTAGGTCTCACCATCCGAGTTCGTCACCGGTGTCGAGGTCTTCGGCTTGGATTGGAGATAGGTCGCGAAACCGATCTCTTCGGCCGTACCGCCCGGATAACAGGCCGCGTCTCCCGACGTTGCCGTGTAGAGGGCGATGAACGGACCATGTCCTACGGCACATTGCATGACGGGTGTCTCACAACCAGCACCCGACACTGCGATGAAGGCGACTCCGGCAAGGCCGACGATGCCTAGCAGAGCGTCATGAATTCGTCGCTTCATGATGTTCTTCCTTTCGTTTCCCATCGGTCCTCAGAATGTCACCCGGGCGTTTACACGAATCTGGCGAGGCGTCTGGAACGCCGTCGGATTTTGCCAGTTCGGGTTGACGTTCGCCGGATCGAAGGGAGTACCGTCCGAGTTGAGGAGCTGGTGGGTTGCATCCGGGTTCGTGGGGTCTGCGCCCTTCTTGCCCGGAATGTTGCCAGCCGAGCAGTCCTTGCACGGAAGCACGTCGGCGGTGGTGTAGGTCTGATCCAAACCTGTGGCTTGCTGGAAGTTGAACAGGTTGAAGATGTCGAGACCCAACGTGACCGCGTTCGTCTTGCTGAACTGGTAGCCCACGGTGACGTTCGTGTCGATCGTGTGCACCCAAGGCGTACGGTCGAAAGTACCGCGCGGAAGGATGAACACCTCGCCACCGCCGTAGATCGGGTGCGAACCAAGAACGTTGAGCGGGGTACCGCTGCGGCCGTTGTAGCTCAGACCCAAGTTGATCGTGATGTTGTGCGGAAGCGTGAATTCCTTCGCGCCGAACACCTTGATCACGTGACGACGATCGCCGGGGAGGTCACCGGTGCGGTTCGCGAGGAGCGAGATCAAGTCGAAGTCCGAGTTGATGTTCGGATCGAGCTGACCAGTCTCCGGACGGAACAAACCGGCGATGTTTCCACGGTTCCACGACCACGTGTAACTGACCTGGGCCAACCATTGCTTCGAAAAACTCTTCGAGAAGAAGACGTTGACCGAGTCATAGGTACGCTGGGCCTTCGGGAAGTCCTTTGCAATGCCATAACCGGGATTGCCGATGAAGTACGTCGTCGCTTCATCACGGCTCATGTCTTCGACTGCATAG
>DAOMZH010000537.1:0-7572 GCA_035437985.1 Polyangium sp. (in: bacteria)
ACCTTGCGGACGCGGATGTGTACGACATTCGGCGTCAGGTTCCGGGGACGACGTTATGGTTTGGCCACGGGGCGCATTTCTGCCTTGGCGCGTCGCTCGCACGCCTCGAGGCTGATATCGCGTTGCAAGCTTTGTTTGCCCGTTATCCCCGAATCGAGCTTGCGGGCGAGCCTGTTTATGGCGCCATGCCGATATTGCGGACGATCGAGCATTTGCCCTTGCGAGTTTGGTCCGAGGCTTGACGCCGAATCATCGGTGATGACCCATTCGCACCGCATGTTGCTCAATTCGTCATTCTTGGCGGGGTACGTTTTTCGGCCTTGGTGAGGGCCGCGGCCATTGCGCCGATTTTCACAGGTTTTTGCAGAGAATCATCCTCGTCGGCGCAAGATGAGCCACAAAGACAAGACAATCATCGTCATCTGCGGGATGGTCATGAGAATGGCCAATTGCGCGGGCGGAAGCGGGGCCGATATTGTTGCGGCTATGTACAGCAGAACCAACAAGACGCCCTGCCGCCTATTTTCCACCTCGGTCGCGAGAAACGTCATCCCCCACAGCAGGCTAAAGCCGACGTAGCTGGGAGCATAGGGACTGCGTAGTGCCGTGACAAACAAGAGAGCCATCCAGCTCAGCGCGCGTGACGTGAGCGCTCCGGTTATTGGTTTGGCTTGGCGCAACCCGACGAGCACGGCGAGCACCATCGCGCCAAGCGTCACGATATGGTTGATGAGGCGCGCAATCGGCCAAGGGTCGCCAATATCCACGCCCCAAAGCCTCGAAAGTTTGAATGCCGTCCCCGAAGGGGCAAAATTAAAAGCAATGCTGGGCTGGTGGGCGAGTATTTCCATGAACGCTTGCCCCGAGCTCACCCGGGGCAAGGCATAACGAACCCAGGATACCAGGGGGTTCGTCCCAAAGGGCACGAGCGAAAGCAATACGAGCAAAACCCCGAAGCCACCCGTCCACAAAACCGCGCGCCAGCGTTTCTGCGCAATGAGCGTCAATCCCAGTATTCCTGGCGAAATCTTGGCGATCGTCGCCAGCGCGAGCCCCAGGCCGCCAAGCGCATGTTTGTCGCGCTCGAAGGCCAACATGGACAACACGGCCACGATCACGACGAATGTTTGGGCATTACCGATTTGAAGCAAAAACAGCACAGGCAAACTACCGAAAAGTAGGGGCGCAAGAAGTAGCGGTCGGTGCCAGCGAGGTCCACCTAATTCGCGCGCACCGAGCCAAAAAGCAATCGCGACGAGTAGTCCATTCACGCCAAACCACGCCGCTCGTTGGGCCAGGAAATCTCCGCGAAATGGCGCAAGAAACCCCGCAAGCAACAAGAAGGGCGGGGGATAAAAGTACGAATCAATGTCGAATGGCGAAAATGGTGTTTCTGGACGTACGAGCGGCTCCACCGTGTTCGGCCAACGCTCGGCAAGGTACAGGTTATCAACTACGTCTCGCGCCAATTCGTACCCGCGCACATATGCGGTCAAACACGAGTGCGTCTCGACGAACTTCACCCCCGGGACGATTTGCAGATCCGTGCGTGTGGGATCACCCATGAATACACTCACGCGCGCAACTTGCACGATCGTGAGCAAGGCCATCACGATATAACACGCTGAGAGCTTCCAATGACGCGTGAGGATTCCGTCAATGGCTGGCGGCAGCTCCGCGAGGAATCGATGAGCGAGGGCAGTGGTGCAGCTGGCGACGACGACGAGCGCGCCAAATCCAGGTCCATGAAGGCCGAACCCAAAACCGATGCCGATGGTGGCTAAGTTTGTCGCTGCAAACAACACGCCGGGCTTGACGTTCTCGCGAATCGCGGCAACAAAGCATCCGAAAAGCGCGACGCCGAGCGCGGCGACCGTCGCGGAAATACCGTTGGGTTTGGCATGAAAAAGACTTGCCAGCGGTCGATCCAAACCCTGGGCAATCAAGGGTGCCAGCAGCAAGGCTACGAACCCCGTGAAGAGCCACTGCGCCGGGTTACGCCGAAGAGGGGTCATAGGGGCTGAATATCGAGAAAATGCCGCCACGTCCATCCCCAGAAAATTCTCTCGTGATTTCCGTCCTGCTTTCCTCTATGCTGCACCGCGTGAAAAATTCCTGGATCGTTCACAAGTTCGGCGGAACCAGCGTTGCTAACGCTGAGCGTTATCGCAAAGTTGCTGACATCCTCAGTCATGAACCTGGTGAGCACAAAGCGATTGTCGTTTCCGCCATGTCCGGCGTCACGGACAAACTCATCGAACTCGTCGAGCTCGCCAAAAATCGAAACGAACTTTATCGCTCCAAAGCCGACGCGCTAAAGCAGCAGCACTTGACTGCGGCTGAACAACTCGATGTGCTTGGCGAACTCGGGCCCGTGCTCGATGGGGATTTTTCGGACCTCCTCGCGGTGCTCAAAGCAGTTTGGCTTGGCAAAAGTTATTCTGAAGAGACCCTCGAACTCGTTGCTGGTCACGGCGAAATCTGGTCGGCGCAGATGCTGAACGCCTACGTGCGCAAGGCGCAGGAGCACAACCCCGCGCTCCCGCGGTCGCGGTGGCTCGATGCCCGCCAAGTGCTCACGGTTCGTCCTGGCGAAACGGGTCCAATCGTCGATTGGGACGTTTCCAAGCCGCGATTTCAAGCTTGGGTGAAAGAAGATGACACTCCGTGGATTGTGATTACAGGTTACATCGCTTCGCGTCCCGACGGAGTCGCCACCACGCTCAAACGTAATGGGAGCGATTTTTCAGCCTCGATTTTTGGCGCTTTGTCCGACGCCAAAGACATCGTCATTTGGACCGACGTCGATGGTGTTCTCAGTGCCGATCCGCGCCGCGTTCCGGAAGCGATCGTGCTTGATGAAATGTCATACGACGAAGCCGTCGAACTCGCTTATTTCGGCGCCAAAGTATTGCATCCGCATACGATGGCTCCCGCGCTCATGGCCGGCATTCCCATTTGGATTCGCAATACTTTCAATCCCACACATCGCGGAACCAAGATCCATCGCCCCGATCCCAATGGTCCTCGCAATTTCGTGCACGCGGTCAAGGGTTTTTCCACGGTCGACAAGGTCGCTCTCATCAACCTCGAAGGCACCGGAATGATTGGTGTTCCAGGCGTCGCCAATCGCCTGTTCGGCGCTCTCAAAGACGTCGGCGTGTCCGTCATCATGATTTCCCAAGCGAGCTCCGAACACTCAATTTGTTTCGCCGTTCCTGAAGCTCAAGGAAAATCTGCCAAAGAAACCGTCGAAAACGCATTTTTCGCCGAGCTGCATCATGGTCAAATCCAACAGGTCGAACTCGCCACCGGATGCAGCATTCTCGCCGCTGTCGGAGACGATATGGTTCACGCTGCCGGCGTTTCGGCGAAGTTTTTCGGCGCGCTGGGCAAGGCGGGGGTGAACATTCGCGCCATTGCGCAAGGTTCGTCCGAGCGGAACATTTCGGTGGTCATCGACCAAAAGGACTCGACGCGCGCGTTACGCGCCGTGCATTCGGGTCTGTATTTGTCCGACCAAACCCTTTCGGTGGGGATCATCGGTCCGGGACTCATTGGCAGCGCGCTTTTGGCTCAGTTGCAAGCGCAAGCTCCGGAACTGAAGTCGCAATTCAAGATCGACCTGCGCATTCGTGGCATCATGCGTTCAGAGCGGATGCTCACGGCCAATCCGCGCATCGACCTGGACACCTGGGCGCACCACTTTGAAAAAGACAGCGTACCTGCGGATTTGGAGGCGTTCGTCAACCACATTCAGGCCGACCATTTGCCCCACACGGTGCTCATCGATTGCACGTCGAGCGAAGAGATTGCGTTGAAATACAAAGATTGGCTCGCACGGGGCATTCATATCGTCACGCCCAACAAGAAAGCGAATTCGAGTTCGCTGGCCTATCACCAGGCCCTGCGGCAGCAAAGTCTGGAACGCGGAGCCAGATATTTTTACGAAGCGACGGTGGGGGCAGGGCTTCCGGTGATTACTACATTACGCGACCTCATCCAAACAGGAGATCAGGTATTGCAAATCGAAGGTGTTCTTTCCGGGACGCTCTCATTTCTGTTCAATTCGTTCACCGGGGAACGACCTTTTTCGGAAATCGTCCGTGAAGCTCGCGAAAAGGGTTATACCGAGCCGGATCCCCGCGATGATCTGTCGGGCAAAGACGTCGCGCGCAAACTCATCATTTTGGCTCGCGAAATGGGCCTGAAACTCGAACTCGACCAAATCGACGTGCAGAGCCTCGTGCCGCCGGAGTTGGTCAATTTGGCGAGCGCTGATGAATTCATGGCTCAGCTCCCGCGATTCGATGCGCATATGGATAAATTGCGGCAAGAAGCGCAGCAGGCGGGGCAATGTTTGCGATATGTGGGTGTGGTTCGACCAGGACAGACCTGCTCGGTGCGCCTCGAACGTTATCCGCTCACGCATTCATTCGCCCGCATCACGGGAAGCGACAACATCATTGCTTTTAAAACGAAGCGTTATGCAACGCAGCCGCTCGTCGTTCAAGGCCCCGGTGCCGGTCCTGAAGTCACCGCCGGCGGGATTTTTGGCGATCTGTTGCGCCTTACCTCGACCCTCGGAGCAACGACGTGAGTTCGTCCAAGCATACAGCTACCGCATTTGCGCCAGCGTCGATTGGCAATGCTGCCGTCGGATTTGACGTTCTTGGATTGGCGATGGATCAGGTAGGCGATCGCGTCACGGTCACGCGCACGTCGAATCGTCATGAAGTATTGGTCAAGGCCATTTCGGGCGTCGTGACCAATCTTCCGCTCGATTCTCGAAAAAATACTGCGGCGGTGGCGCTCCATGCCATGATCGAAAAACTCGGGCTCGATTGTGGATTCGAGGTTTCGATTGACAAGGGCATTGCAATGGGGTCGGGCATGGGTGGATCGGCAGCTTCGGCCGTTGGCGCCGTCGTTGCGGCCAATGCGTTGCTTGGCCATCCCTGCACTCAGGATCGATTGCTCGAATTCGCTCTGGCTGGCGAAGCTGCGGCGAGTGGTTCCGCGCATGCCGATAACGTTGCTCCGTGTTTGCATGGCGGCCTCGTGCTTGCATTGTCGATTCATCCCTTGCACGTCATCCCCATTCCAATTCCCACGTGCGTGCATTGCGTGCTCGTGCATCCGCATTTGCTCGTGGAGACGCGTCATGCGCGGGCGATCCTGAAGCCGAGTTTGTCGCTTCAGGAATATGTGCACCAATCGGCGAACCTGGCTGCGTTTGTCTCGGCGTGTTATCGGGACGATCTCGATTTGCTGCGGGCGTCGATGAAGGACGTGATCATCGAGCCTCAGCGGGCGAGCCTCATTCCGGGGTTTTACGAAGCGAAAGACGCGGCGCTTGCTGAAGACGCCTTGGGCTTTTCCATTTCTGGGTCGGGGCCGAGCGTTTTTGCGTGGGCGTCGTCAATGGACTCGGCAGCGCGGATTGCCAAAGCCATCAATACGGTATTTGCCACGCGCGAGATTCCGACGGATACTTGGGTTGGATTGGCGCAATGTCCAGGGGCACGGGTCATCGAATGAAATACGTCAGTACGCGGTCTCCAAGCATTTCGTCGTCGCTTTCGCTGGCCATTGAACGCGGTTTGGCGGAGGACGGTGGGCTTTATGTGCCCGAGTCTCTTCCGAAGGTATTTCTCGAAGATGTTCGGGACGCCGATTCATTGCCCAGGATGGCGGTCAAACTTCTGGCGCGGTTTTTCGAGGGCGATATGCTCGCGCCGGCGCTCGCGACGATAAGCGCCGAGGCCTTGAACTTTCCCACGCCGCTCGAACCAATCAATGAGAACACTGCGGTTCTCGAATTATTTCACGGGCCCACGGCCGCATTCAAAGATGTGGGCGCAAGGTTTTTGGCTGGTTGTTTCGACGTTTTGCCCACGGATTCGCCGCGCACCATTTTGGTCGCCACGAGCGGGGACACAGGAGGTGCGGTAGCATCGGCCTTTCATGGCCGTCCTGGGGTCGATGTCGCGATTCTATTTCCGTCGGGTGGAGTTTCGCCATTGCAGGAAAAACAGCTCACGTGCTGGGAAGGTAATGTGCGGAGCTTCAAGGTTCGCGGCACGTTCGACGATTGTCAGCGTTTGGTGAAAACTGCATTTGCGGCGCGAGGCACGGCGGACGAGATTCCGAATCGGCATTTGACCTCGGCGAACAGCATCAACATTGGGCGACTTTTGCCGCAGATGGTGTATTACGCGTGGTCGAGTGTTCAATATTTGTCCAGAACGGGGCAAGCGCCGGGTTTTGTGATTCCCACGGGAAATGTCGGCAATGCCATGGCGGCTATTTGGGTGATGGCGATGGGCCTTCCCATTCGCGAGATCGTGCTCGCAACGAATGCGAATCGCGTCGTGCCCGACTATTTGGATCAAGGCATTTTCAAGCCGCAACCATCCATCAAGACCTTGGCAAACGCCATGGACGTGGGCAATCCGAGCAACCTCGAGCGATTCATGACCTTGACGGCCCGTGATGGTTCATTGCGGGATCGCATTCGAGCGGTATCGATTGATGATGCAACGATCCGCGAGGCGATTCTCGCGGGCCCGAGTCGTTATGGTCGCATCTGGTGTCCGCACACGGCGGTGGCCGTGCACGCGCGGGAGTTGCAGAGTTCGCCGCATTGGATCGTGGTCTCGACCGCGCATCCTGCGAAATTCAGCGAAATCGTCGAGCCATTACTGGGACAAACGGTCGACATGCCGCCACAGTTGCAAGCGTTGCTCGACAAACCATCGCGATGTGTCGAGATTGGGGCGGAGTATGGCGAGCTTCGGGGGGCTCTTCAATTCGGCGGGGGAATCGCCACTTGACAATTCTTCGCCGGCGTCAGCCACTTGATCGCATTCAGCCAAAATAGCTCCAGTTGATACTCCGGATGCTGCGTCCATTCGCTATCGTACGTCAGCCATTCGTCGCCCCACATGAGCACGTGCCCGCTCGCAACTTCCTGCGCTTTCAATACGTCATACCCCTGCTCCGTCGCTAAGGTTTGTCCCATTCCTTCCACGGGATAACCATTGTCGACCCCAATGCGCGTCACTCCATTCGTCACCGGATGCATCACCCAATTCGTAACCGGAATCGTTTGTCCTCCTGTCTTCGGAAGAATCTGCGCCGGCCCGTACGACATAGTAAACGAGGCCAAGAGCGTATTCACATTCGTCCGTTCTGTTGGATCGGCATACCCAATCAGCGTCATGAACCCGCCGCCGGCTTTCACCCAATCGCTCAGCGCCGTTACTTCCTCGGGCGCATAAGCCCGATTCATTTTGCTCAAGTCTTGCGCTACGATGACTTGGTATTTGTCCAGCAAGTCTTTCGTCAGCACCTGATCGTTCAGGGCCACTGCGCCATTGTTGCTCCGCGCGTCCAGCCATTGTGCAAATACGTCACCTGCACCCCATTGGCCCGGCAAGCCCAACGTCGCAATGCGCAAACAGTCGCAAACTCCATCACCGCCCGCATCCACATTGTCGATCTCGCCGTCGTTGTCGTTATCGATTCCGTCACAAATCTCCGGCCCGCCGCCCCCCGGTGTCGTTGGGG
>DAOMZH010000538.1:0-7557 GCA_035437985.1 Polyangium sp. (in: bacteria)
GAGCACCGTCGTTCCATCAGGCGCATACAAGACGAGGGTCGAATCGACGCTCGATGGCGAGAGAGCGGTAATCGTTGCCGCATAAACTCGATCGCCCGCATTTCCTGGGAAGGAAAAATAATCTGTATCTGTGACTGCTTGAAAAATCTTCCCCCGCAAAACGCCGTCCGTCGATATCGGTGTCGCGGTCGCCGTCGTGTCGTTGGGCTCGACTTCAGCTCGCAACCCTTGAGATGCCGCTTGTTGCGTCTCGGCCAGCTTCTCGACGGATTCTGGTCCGCAACCCGTGAGAAGCAAACCCGAGCCAAGCCCGACAATACATGAAGTTAGAGTTCTGCTACGCCTCATGCCTCCAGAATAAACCAGATGCGAATCATGGAACTACTTTTTTGCGTGGTATGTCGTCACGTTGTCGTTAGAAGAAATGGCCCGCACATGGAAGACGCTTCCCTCGAGCATCATTCCGTTGTAGGCTCACAATTCGGCAGTTTTGACTTCGAGTGGACACATGAAAATTCGTTTCTGGGGAACGCGCGGTTCGATTGCCAAGGCTGGTCCGACGACCGTGAGGTATGGCGGCAATACATCTTGCGTCGAAATCCGATCGGCGGCCAATGACCTCGTGATCCTCGATGGGGGCACTGGTATCCATAGCCTAGCTCAAAGCATTTTGCGCGAACCGACATTGCCGCGCTCGTCGAGCATATTCATTTCGCATACGCATTGGGACCACATTCAAGGGCTTCCCTTCTTTACGCCGTTTTTTTTGCCACACCATAAGTGGAATATCTATGGCCCTTCCGGGGTGCACAAGAACCTCGCCGATGTATTGCGGGGCCAAATGAGCAAAACATATTTTCCGATCACGACCCAGGCGTTCAACGCTGAAATCACACACAATGATCTCGTCGAAGGCCGTTTCCAAGTTGGCGACATTTCCATAACGACGCAATACGTGAACCATCCCGGCGTGACTGTTGGTTATCGGATCGTCGTGGATGGAGTGACGATCGTGTATTCGACAGATCACGAGCCACATGCGCGGCGACTGGCCGCGGGCGGCATTCCCGACAAAGGCAGCGAAGACGAGCGGCACGGGCAATTTTTGGCCGACGCGGATTTCGTCATTCACGACGCGCAATACACAGCTGCCGAATACGACAAACGCGTTGGTTGGGGCCATAGCACGATGGAATATGTCGTGGACTTGGCCAAGCGCGCGAATGTCGAGCATCTCGTTTTATTTCATCACGATCCGAGTCGCAGCGATGCCGAGATTGATCATCTCCTCGATCAGGCGCGAGTACGCGCGAGTGGCCAATACGGAAAAATGGAAATCTCGGCAGCAGCGGAAGGATGCGATATCGAAAAAACGCGGACGCCGGCTTGGCCCATGAAGCCCCGAGAAGCCGTGTTGCTTCGGGTCGAAGATTTCGTCGCTCCGGTCGAGGTGGGTGACGATCTGGAAGTTGATCAACCGCCTCCCTCGGCCCTTGGAACCCGCAAACAAGCCTTGGCCATTTTGCTATATACCCCATCGTTTCCGATACTCGAGCAAGCGGTGAATGAGGCGGGACAAACGGCACTCGTAGCCCAGGATATGAAGACGGCGCAGGACCTTTTTCGGATCCATTCACCACGGCTCGTTTTCATCGAAGCGGACGGAGTCGAATCATTCTCGGAACGCTGGAACGCGATTACGACTCACGCCACTGCCGAGGCAATCTCGTCGCGCTCATCGATAACCAAAGTGCTCGTCAGCCATCACGAGCCGCCGCCGGGAGCCATTGAAGGTGCGGATATTCAGCGCATCTTGCAAGCGCCGTTTTCGTTGATTTACGCGGTTTCTCGGGTGCTCATCTGGACAAACCAAACGCCGCATATGTGGAATCGAGCCGGACGGCTCAATGAAGAAACGGAACGGCTCGCGGTGGTGGGCCGAATCAAACAATCGTTACAGGAGCCGCAATTTTCTCAGGAAGTGCAGCAGCACATTGAAATTGCCCATGCCGTGGTTGGCGCATCTGGCTCTCATGACACGACGCTCGCCTTCAACCTGGTCGGGGATTGTTGGCAAGAGACGATTGCGCATTACCGTTCTGACGAGACGGAGCAGCCAGAAACGGAGCCAGAGCCAATGCTCGTCCACCGCGATTTGTCGTTTTGCGCGCACGTGGTTGCGCGTCGCCAGCCGCTCGATTTGGAGAATGTCCTGAGCCACGATGAATTTCGTTGGCACCCACAAGTCACCGGCGGCGTGCGGGTGCGTTCGTATTTTGGCGTCAATATCGATGTTCTGGGACAAACTGTGGGCAGCTTGTGCGCGTACAGCTCTCACGGATTCAAACTGAACGAGAGCCAGCGGCGAGGACTGCGTCAAATTGGACTGTTGCTCAATATGCGACTCGAACAGATGCTCCTCACCACGTCGTACATCACGCGCGGAAACTAAACTCCGAACGTTCATTAAGGACGCGCAACGCTCGCGCCACATATCGAGGAGAAGATTCTTCATGAATTCGCATCCAACAACCGATTCGTTTGTCGTGGGCAAACATGTCGCCCGCTTCGAGCCTCCCGATGTAGTTCATTTGCGCCCCAATGGCGACGTGTCCCTCACGGAGACAGCAACGCTCATCGAGTTCGTTGGTAGCCTGCCGCGTCCGGAGAAGGGCTTCATCGGGCTCGTGGATATAGGCCATGCCAAACGGCAGGATCCTGCGGCAATGAAATTGCCCGGTGCAGATGAATTCTTACAAGCTTATCGAATTCACGTTTTTTACAATGCAACGTTTTACCATCGAACGTTGATTGGAATCTTCTCCCGCGTGGGAAAATTGCTCAAGAACAAGGGGCCACTGCCCGATCTCATGATTTTTGAAACGGAAACGGACGCTCGAACGTGGATTGCCAAATATCGTGAAGAATCGACACCTTCTACCTAATTCGCCGTTCCTCACCAGACCAAAACTACGCGTTCAACGCTCCATTGCTCTACGTTCCGTGTTGGTCATAACGTCGTCGAACAGGCTGGAAAGTTCTCGGGCTCCGTTGCGAGCGCTCAAGGATTCGAGAACCTCGTCGTTTGGCGCGACAATCTCGAGGCCATCTCGCCGTGCCTTCCAAACGTCGACGATTCGTTGCGCCAGGGCGTCGCATTCGGTCGCTGGATGCACCCATCCGAGGCCCGAACGTTCGACGAGCCCGTCCAATTCTGGTGACGTCGAGAGCGAAAGAATGGGGGTACGTACCGCCGCATAATCATAAAGTTTGCCCGGAATGAACCAAGGTTCGTCACCAAACGCGAGCAGCAAGGCCAAGTCTGCCCCAGCGACGATGGAAAGCCCCTCTTCGTAGGGCAAGACCGTTTGATACTCGAATATGTCCGCGATCCCGAGTTCCTGGACCAAGGCCACGTCTTGTTCGGAAACCCGCCCTAGATTGAGCAGCTTGAAGTTTTTCCGGTCAATCGGACCGATTTCAATGGCCCGCGCGGCGGCGCGCAAAAAAGGCGCCAAGGTTCGGTTCGCATAACAATTGCCAAAATGGACCACGGTAAAACGATCCAATGTTCGAGGAACGACTCGGATCGCTGGGTCATATCCATTGCGAATGCATTCGACACGCCGAGCAGCTCCACGGGTTGCATATTCATCACGCGTCATTTCGGAAGTAACCGTGAGCATGGCCGCGCGACGGAGGATCGCCGCTTCGATTGCCGAATTGGTCACGCGCAAAAATGTGGATGACGTACCGACGCTCAAACCAAACGACCACGGGTCTCGAAAATCCAAAATGAACGGGATGTCGACGTCACGCGCGGCAATGGTCGCGGCGACGACAGTTTCCCAAGGAGATCCCGTCGCCCAGATGACGTCCGGATGGGTGCGTCGCGCCAAATCAGCTATTCGCCTCGCAATTCGTGGTATGTCGAGAAGCGCAGGTCCCACGATGGGAGAAAATCGAAATTCATTGGCCCACCATTGTCGAGAAAATCGCGGAATCGCGCGTCCCCACATTTTCGTCGGTTCCGAAATGGTTCCATCGGAACCGAGCGACCGCTTTGGCAAATCAGCAATTTCAGAATCGGTCAAATAATCGCGATGAATCTCGCAATGGGGAAGTTCCAGGTCTTGAAACGTCGGATCGAGACGCTCGGATGCCGGACCGCGCGCGGTGAGCACCACCGTCGACCAATCGAATTCCGGCAAATACCTCGCAAAACGAAAGGCACGTTTTCCGCCGATGCTGAAGCGAGGGGGGAAATAATAGCTGACGAGGAGCGCTTTCTTCACCTATTCGCCCCATCCGCTCCGGTTCTTCCGGACAATCCACCCCGTCAAGGTCAGACGCCAACGGTTTTTCCGAACGAGCCACGGTTTGTCGTACTTGGTCGTCGGATGCCATTGATGAATCATGGCCGTTTTCTCCGTCACCCATTGAATGATCCGACCATCACGTTTGGCTCGACCAACCATATCGGTGTCTTCCGCCCCCCAATACGTGTACCCCTCGTCATAACCATGCACGGAATGAAACCACGTCGTTTCCGCACATTGACAACCACCCATCCCATAAGTCGGACGCATCGTCGTCGCCCGAAGATACCTATCGTATTCCTCGAGCGGGATCGTTTTGCCTTCCGTATCCGGCTCGAGATCCCGCGATTGACACAAAAGAAATCCCCGCCCCGCGAGTTTTTCTTGCTCTTCCATCAGTACACGTAAAAACGTAGGTGCCATCACCATGTCTACGTCTGTGCACAGGGTGAATTTTCCCCTGGCGCGTTTGACACCAATGTTGAGGGCACGCGATCGATTCCAGAGGCCATCGACATCGGTGTATTGGACGCGAGCGTCAAAGGTTGCAGCGCCTGCGACGACTTTGTCGCGATGTTCGGGTGAACTGCCGAAGTCGCTGATGAGGATCTCGACGTCGTCGCGCGTTATGCCCTCTTGCCAACGAAGGCTGCGCAGGCAGTTTTCGAGGCGCACGCCGGAACGGTTTCGAATGGGAAGGACCACCGTCAACAGAGGCGAGCTCATGAAAGCTCTGCGCGTCTAGCACGCAGGTACCCGTCCTTCAAGGACGGATCGTCGACGAACAGAGGCGTTTGGCGAATTGTTTGCTGCTCAAACGAATCTCTTCATTGCTCGACGATCGTGTTGCAAACCCCGCCTGCGATCGCCACACACAAGCCCTTGGGATCCTCGTAGTAGCCAGCGTTCTCCTCCAAGCAATCCGCCTGACGAGAGATCGCTTCAGCGTAGGGGTCGTCTCCGTTGGCCGTCTCTTTGCAGACCGAGACGCAGAATTTTTCGTCTGTGCCCGGTTCGCAAAGGGCGTTCTTTTCGCAAAGAACGGCGCAGCTATCGTCGATGGATCGAGAGCACGCAGGCACGAGCAGCGAGGCCAAGGCAATGAGCAACAAGCGCGACATGCTCCGAGGATAACCCAAGCCGCGCGCCGACAGTGATATAGGGCCTCGATCATGCGTACGCGTTTTTCGACCGTGCTTTCGCTCGCGTTGGTCTTCAGCGCATGCGGGGGCGCAACACCAGACCCTTCTACACCCACGCCTCAGGCAAGTGCGAGCGCGAGTGCAACAGCCTCGGTTGCCAAAACCGATCCAGCTCCGACTCCTGCCGCTACGAGCTCCGAACCAGACTTCAATCCCGTCGTGCTCGGATTAACTCCCGAGAGTGTGACGAAGCTGTGTGACGAGCGTCTTGGCAAAGCGAAACAGCTCGTCGAGCAAATAAAGTCCCTCAAGGGAGCGAGCCCCGACAAACTCACCTATGCCGCGACCCTTGGGCGATTCGACGACGTCGTCCTCGAGATCGTCAATGGCGGCGCGTTTCCCTACTTGATGGGCATGGCTCATCCGGATGGAGCAACGCGGGCTGCAGCCAAGGAATGCGAACCCAAGGTCGATACATTCCAAACGTCGATGTGGCTCGATGCGGATCTCGCGAGCGTCATCAAGGCGTACGCCGCGAAAAACGAGAAGCTCGAAGGAGAGAAAGCTCAGCTGCTCGCGGATGTCTTGCGCGATTTTCGCCGCAACGGTCTCGATCTGCCCGCGGACAAACAGCAACGGCTACGGGAGCTGAATTCGGCGATCACCAAGTATGGACTCGAATTCATGACCAACATCGGTGGCGATGTCGGGAAGATCGAAATTGATGCCAAAGACCTCGCTGGTTTGCCCAAGGAGTTCATCGCGTCCCATGCTCCGAATGACAAAGGCAAGGTCACGGTCACGACGGATCCACCGGACTACACACCTTTCATCACGTACGCGAAGAACCGCAAATTGGCCCTCGAACTCTATTTGAAGTTCATCAATCGCGGCGGGATCGAGAACGTTCGGGTCCTCGAAAAACTGCTCGAGCTCCGGGCCGAAAAAGCCAAGCTGCTCGGCTACGAAACGTGGGCCGATTATGCAGTCGAACCACGCATGGCCAAGTCGAAGAAAACGGTGCAGGAGTTCCTGGACAAACTCGCCAAGGCCATCGCCGAACCTGCGAAAGCCGACTTCGAGGAGCTGCGTAAAGAACACGTTCGTCTGGGCGGAAAGGCGACGGACAAACTCTATCCGCCCGATCGAGGGTACTTGGAGGATCGAGTACGCAATGCGAGGTTCTCATTCAACTCGCAAACGCTCTCCGAATATCTCGAGATCGGTGCCGTCACGAAGGGACTGCTCGATGTCACCGCGAAGATGTACGACCTCGAGTATCGGCAGGTTCAACCAAAGACCTGGCACCCCGATGTGACGGCCTACGAAGTGTGGTCGAAGGGCGAGAAGATTGGGCTCTTCTATCTCGATCTCTACGCGCGGGCCGACAAGTACAAACACTTTGCGATGTTCCCGATTCGCAAAGCCAAACGTTTGTCGAACGGGAAATGGCAAACGCCGATCGCCGCTCTCGAATGCAATTTCCCCAAACCCGGAGCGCAACCGGCCTTGATGCAACACGAAGAACTCGTGACGTTTTTTCACGAGTTCGGACATGTGCTGCACGAGATGCTGACGCGTTCGGAGCTTGCGCGATATTCCGGTTCGGAGTCGAAACAAGACTTCGTCGAAGTGCCTTCGCAGATGTTCGAGGAATGGCCGTGGTCGCGCGAAGTCCTCGATTTGTTCGCCCGTCATCATGAGACGAAGGCGAAGATTCCCGACGACTTGTTCAAGGCGATGACGCAAGCGCGATCATTCGGCCGCGCGCTCCATACGCAGCGACAACTCGTCTTCGCCACGCTCGACTTTCAACTGCACACACGACCAGTTCCGGTCGACTCGACGAAGGTGACCGAGGAAGTTCAAACGAAGATCGACTCGTTCACGTTCGTAAAGGGAGGACATACCCAATCGAGCTTCGGACATCTCGTGGGATACGACGCTGGTTACTACTCGTACCAATGGGCGCTGAGTTTGACGCGCGACGTGCTGACTCGATTCCGCAAGGAGGGGCTGATGAACACGACGACGACCGATGCTTGGCGCAACGAAGTGTTGTCGAAAGGCGGCGGGATCGATCCGGTCGATCTCGT
>DAOMZH010000539.1:0-7526 GCA_035437985.1 Polyangium sp. (in: bacteria)
GCCAGCGGGCGGCGGACCGCCGCATCGAGCGGCTGACCTCGACCGACGTGCTGACCGGCCTGCCGAACCGGCGCCGCCGGGCCGAACGTGTGCGCGAGGCCGCGGGCCTCGCATCGTTGTTCGTTCGCAAAGCTGCGGTGCGTGAGCGCTTCTTCGAGATGGGTCAACTCGCCGGACAAGCCGAGGCGAGTGATGAGTGCGTCTTGCTGAGGCTGCATGAACATCGTGGGCGAGCGTTATTTTCGTTGGGATTCGTAAAGTTTGTCCGCGACTTCGGCCACGGCAGTATCGAGTGCCGTGATACCTCCGGAATCGTGCGTCCACGTCGTTACTTCGATGCGATCCCAACAAAGAAGAATGTCGGGATGGTGGTCGTGTTTTTCCGCGGCTAGCGCCATGCGCATGACGAACCCGACGCCACTCGAGTAGTCCGGAAACTTGAAGGTCCGAGAAATCGAGTCGTTTTTGCGGCTCCAACCTGGGTGCGTCGAGACGAACTCGGCGATGACGTCATCCGATAACTTTTCGCGCATCGACATCTGAAACTCCTACGGGACTGCTCGTGAGACCTTGGAAAAGTTGCTCTACTCGATCAAAAGCCACGATGCTTGTCGTGGTTGAATCAAGTCTTTTGTTAGACTCTGGATCGCGGAATGAACAGGCTCATCGCGTGTCCTTTTTGTCGTCAAATGTTCGAACTCGGTGAAGCTCGAGCTTGCCCGGAATGCGGCTTGGCGCTCGAGGACATCACGAAGCTGCCGCCGGTGAATCTGGACGACGAAGAACCGCTCATCGAGGTGCCTCCGGATCGTGAGGTCCTTCCTTGGTTGTATTTGGGACGAGGGCGCGGGGCGTTGACGGTGATCGCGGTTGTTGGACTAGGCGCGTTTTTTCTACCTTGGATGCAAGAGTCCGCTCCGGAATTACGCATGTGGACGGGTTTGCGTTTTGCAGAGCGGCTTTCGTGGATGTGGGCCCCCTTCGTGTCGTGGTTTGTCCTGGTACCACTCGTGTTATCGCGGCGTTCGGTTCATGCGATGCGTGGAGCACGTGTGGCGGTGGGACTGATGGCCCTCATCGTGGTGATGACGGTGATCATGCGAGTGGCGATCATGCCGCAGAGTTCGCGTTATTTCCCCGTGCAATACGAATGGTTGTACGGAATTTGGATCACGTTGGGGTTGGGTCTTGCGGCGCTCGTTTTTGCCGTGCGTTTTGGTGGTTCGGGCGTCGACCTGCCGACATCGCGAAGGCGACGTGGTCACGAAACTGTGCACTGATCTTTCTGCGTTGGAAGGGCGCCCGGGGTCGACACCCCACGTGAAATTTCGTATTGTGTCGAGTGGCGGTTTGCTTCGCGTGGCGCGAGGTCCGTCACAGAGGTGCGCCCATGGCCAAGAGACCTCAGCTCGCCGAACGCATCAGCGACGCGGTGGAAGGAGACGTCTTCGATGTGCCTGCGGCTGTGCTTTGCGCCATCTGCGGGCAAGCGGATTGTCCTGGCTGCACACCTGCGGACGATGATGCATCGGGCGTCGTCGCCATCATTCCGTGGGAACGTCCAGGCGCAGGAACGTGGTCGCGGTTGTGGTCGACGGCGTTGGCGACGACGCAAGGAGCCGAGGCGTTTTTCGGGGCCATACCCGATGGTCCGCTGCCTCCAGCGATGCGGTTTGCCGTGTTGTGCGAGATGCTCGCCGTCGCGTCGATGGTGGCTGCGCTCTTGCCACTTGCTGCATTGGCCCTGCCAAACCTCGCGATGCAAGTCATCGTTGATCCCAACATGCGTGAACGCGCGTTGCAGTGGTTTGCCATTGGTGTTCCCTCACTTGCGTTGTGGATGGTCATCGCGCACGCGTCACATGGCGCTGCACTCGATGTGGGAGCACGTCGCGTCGGCGGTCGCCCCCAACGTCGTCGCGCCCTTCGTTACGGACTTTACGCGTGCGGTTGGGACTTGATGACCGGGCCGCTCGGAGCCGTGTGGATGCTGTTTTCCCGCGGCATGAAAGCAACGGGCGACATCATGGCCCTGGCCATGACCGTCCCCAGCAAAGCTTCCCGCGCACTTCTTTCGGGCGTGTACGGTTTGCCCGAGGAAGACGTCGCGCAAGCGCATCGTTGGGGCACCAAAGCAGCCATCATCCTCGCCGTGATCTCTGCGTTTGGATTGCTCGTCGGAATCGCCTTGTCGTGATCCCTGACGATCACCGTTTGCCCGCGGGAGACTCCTGCGGCACCGGCGAACCAGCAGCCGGATGACGCGCTGACGGCAACGTCCCCGGGCGTTTGACCGGCGAAACTTCCCCCATCCCACTCACCGCCAAGAGCTCGAGCAAGTCCGCGTTCGTCTCGCTCACGTTCTTCTTGCGCAGCTCAGCAAGTGTTTCCGCGATGCGTTTGTCCGTGCGCTGACGCATCAAAATCTGGCGAATTTGTGGCGCTTCCATGTCGAGCGTTCGATCGACGGGCTTCATGCTCTGCCTTCGCCAAATCACCGACCACTTCGAATCATCCGCAACCGGCTCCGGAACGAGCTCGCCGTCTTTCACCTTCTCGGCCGCCGTCACCAGCGCCGCGTCGACCTTCAAATTCGGATCACTCGTCGCTCCGTTCGGCTCGACGAACCCCAAGTTTCCGCCGCGCATGTTCGTGGCTTTGTCGAGGGACTTTTCGCGGGCGATCTCGTTCCACTTCTTCGGCGAAAAATCAGCTTTGACCTGTTCGATCACCAATTGGGCTTCTTCACGTTTTTCCGTCGTGATGCGCCAAAGAACCACGCGTGCTGGAGAGTGGTACGTGGCCTGGTTCGCGTCGTAATACGCCTTCACTTCTTCGTCGGTGATGGGACCTGCTGCGGCTGCTTCGTCGGTGAGTTTCTTGATGAGCGCGCCGCGCAAAACGCCTCGAATGCGTTCCGCGACTTCGGGCAACTCGGACAGTTTTTCCGCTTCGGCACCTTGGACGTAGAGGGCATCTTTGACGAGGGTTTCTTCTACGAAACGGCGGCGAATCTCATCGGTGCTCTTGCCGAAATATCGCAGCTGAAAAGCCGGCACTGCAGCGATGCGTCGTTCGACCTCGCCCACCGAGAACTCGCGCGTTCCTGCCTTGGCAACGACCAGGATGTCGTCGGTTGGAGGGGCTGCGACGTCGGCGAACACGATGGAGTGACCAACCGTGGCAGCGGCGATCATCGAAACGGCGATCAAGGCTGCCCATCGAGGACGAGGAATACGCATGTCGGAGTGCATTCTCGTCTTGCTCGGTGCTGGGTCAAGCCGCGTCGTCGACGTGTTCAATTGCAGCGAAAAAAGCCGAGAAACGTAGCGATGAAGGCCACAAGCAAGAGGGGCCAAGCCGTACGGAAAAAGCCGCCGACATCTTCGACGAGCTCTTTGCCCGCGCGCCTCGTCGCTTCGCGTTTGCCAATCCGTCGGACGTTTTCCACGACGATCGCCTCGCGCTCATCGTCGTCGAGCGGATCGTCGCCGGCCAAAAAGTGCAAGTGATGCGTGACTTCATGATCGATCGTCTCGTCGATCTCTGCGCGAACATCGAACGATGGTTCGTCCCGAAAAGCATCTCGAAATGTCCGGTAAAAAATACGAATTTCAGGTCCCCGTGGTTCGCCCGGCAGGTCATCGTGCTGCCCTTGGGTGTAACAACCAAGAAGGGGTTCGCCGCCGTCGTCACATGCTGGAACACCATCGTCGACGACGAGATCGATGTTGCGCACTCCCCGCTGTCGATAGATGCGCTTACCTGCTTCGCGGACCATACGATCGAACGTTTCGACATCGGGAAACGAGCGCTTCGTACGTCGTTGTGTTTCCGTCGTGTCGTACGGGATTTCATGCACGGACAGCACTTCCACATCGTTGCGGGCCCCGCAGCTTGCACAACGTTGCGCGCCCACGAGACGCGGTGAGTAGTGCGCCTGATAAACGAGGTCCGCGATCGCGCGAAACGCCGCCGGTGATGCACGCATGAGCGCCTCTGCGATCACACTCGCGCGCCGCTCTCTACCGAGCGCCGTGATGCCCATCGCAGTCACGAGCGCCGGCGTGATGCGTACGTCATGCGTCGTCTCCACATGCCACAAAGGCAATACGTCCCGCACATTTCGCGAGACGATTCGAATGTTCCGCACCCGTTCTTTTCCCACCAGAACGCGAGGAATCGAATGCGGTTCGTCATGACAAAAGGGCGCATCGAGCTCCGGATCGTCGAGTTCTAGATCCACGAATGGTCCAACTTCGAGCAGTGACGATGGTTTGACCTGCAACTGTTCTCCGCAGTTCGAGCACGGAAGTTCGATTTGTTCATCGGGGACGATGCCTGCGTAGCCGAGCAGCGCGCGAAGCACATGGAAGTCACGCACCGAAAGGTCGTGCACATCGATGGGTTTGCCCTCGTCCGTCGTGACGAAGTTCGGCATTTCGAGCAGCGACAAGGCTTCCAAACAAGGGCTTCGCGGGTTGGTTCTTGGCGACGAACTCGCTTCGTCGACATGCGTCAAACGCACCACCAATCCTGACGGCAACTTCACGCGCGACGGGAGGGGCGGCACGATGTTCTAGGTTTGGTAGAGGCCACTGGGACGTCGAGCTGGGGCTCGACGTTCGAGCCGATGCAGTTCTCGCAATGCGTCTTGATGATCAGGTTCGAGTTCGAGCACGCGTTGTAGATCTGCGCGAGCACCCGGTTCGTCGCCAGTTCGTCGGCGCAAGTACCCTCGGTAAAACAGAGCGGGCACGTGGTTGGGTCGTGTCTCGAGGACTTTGTCCAGATCGAGCACGCATGCTTCGAGGTTGCTCCCGCCCGTCACCGCGCGGATCCAGGTGGCGAGCACGACGTAATCGGGTTGGTCCGGGTCGATCGAGCGGGCCAGTTCGCACGCAGCAAGAGCACCTTGACGATCTTTCTCCGCCAAACGCTTGAGCGAGAGTTCGTACATCTCGTGCGCAGGTCGTGGGGTGCCTGTTTGGCTGGGGGACGGAGTCGGTATCGACGGCGGGGTTTCGCCGTCGTTGGTTTGTTCATCCAAACTTTTTGAGGTCGTAACGATCGTCGGAGCTGGAGGGGCGGTGATCTTCGGCATTTGCGCCATGTTCGACGCGGCGGGAGGGGGCACGGATGCGCTGCCTGGTTTGCTCGTCCTTGCGCGTTTACGCAGACGCGGTTGCGGGCGGATGCGTTCACCGTCGCCCACATCATCGGGAGCTGCGCCGACGAATCGCCGCGCGGCGGTTTGTTGCAGCTGGATGCGCGCCAAGTTCACGGAGGAGGATGACGTTGGAGGAATCGTCGCTTTTTCGGGGAAGAGCGGCAGGGCATCGTTCCCGAAATCGAAGAAGCGCAAGATGACGAGTGCGTACACCATTCGCCGCAACGAGGGTTCGTCCGCGGGGTTCTTCTCGACCAACTCACGCAGCGTTTGGGGCGTTTCTCGCAGCTGCGCGAGCACTTCGCGTTCGGGCAACGTAAGGCGCAGTCGTTCGATTCCGGCCAATCGATGCAGGCGCAGAGGCGTCTTTCCGACGCGTTCGAGGACGGACGCCATCATCACCGATGCTGCTGCATGCTCACGCAATCCAGTCCAGATCACGGCCAACGGATGCACGAGGGAAGTCGGTGCGCCATCGTCGATGATCTCGTGCATGTCTGCGAAGTAGACGTAACGCGTGGCTGGAGGCAGTCCGAAGAGGCGTGTCATGCGCACGAAAAATTGCCGTTCGACGATCTTGTCGAGAACGTCGCGCGTAATATGACCTCCAACGACCAGCGATTCGCCAATGAGTCCGGGCGCTGAGCGCGGCAAATCGAGCGTTTTCAGGTCGAGGATGCCCGCGTCGACCATCAATCGCCCAAGACGGGCAAAACCGTCGCCCATCTGAATTTTTACCGGACGTCCACATTCGAGGCGCACGCTGTGCATCACGCCGTCGGGAACATGCAGAAATAAAGCGCCCGTGAGCTGCTGATCCGCTGCGTACACGAGCAGATGGGCGAACGGCGTTCGTCCGAGATCGCCTTCAGCTGTCGGCAATATCTCGGTGGACATATCCTACTGAGCGTACCACGTCAGGTGTGGTGTGGATCGTGCATGCTGGTGCTAGCTTGTCGGCATGCCGCGTGGCCACGTGTTCGTCGTCGATGATGAGCCCTCCATACTCACCACTCTTCAAAAGGCTCTCTCGCTCGAGGGGTATTCCGTCGATGTTGCAGGGGGGATTCGCGTCGCCGAGGAAAAGCTCGCGAAGCGCAGCTACGACATAGCGCTCTTCGATGTGGCCCTTCCTGATGGCGATGGTGTTTCGCTGCTCGAACGCATTCGTACGCAAGGGTCGGATTTGCCCGTCGTGATGATGAGTGGGCACGCGTCGATCGATGCAGCCGTTCGGGCGACGCGACTCGGGGCGCTCGATTTTCTGGAAAAACCCATCTCGACCGATCGCTTGCTGCTCGTACTCGACAACACGTTGCGTTTGGTACGTGCCGAGGCGGAAGCGAAGGCGCTGAAGGCGCAAGCGGGGCAAGTTGGGGAGCTGATTGGCGACAGTCGCGTGATGGTGTCGCTACGCGAGCAGATAGCGCGTGCAGGCAAAGCGGCGACGACGGCGACGGTGCTCGTGACGGGCGAGCGGGGAACGGGCAAGGAGCTGGTTGCGCGGGCGATTCATGCGGCGGGAAAGCGGGCGCGTGGGCCGCTGGAAAAAATGAATTGTGCGGCGATTCCGAGCGAATTGATTGAAAGTGAAATGTTCGGCCACGAAGCCGGAGCCTTCACGGGGGCGACGAAACAACGGCGAGGCAAGTTCGAGCGGGCAAGTGGCGGGACGTTATTTTTGGACGAAGTGGGCGACATGCCTTTGCCCATGCAGGCGAAGCTTTTGCGAGTTTTGCAGGAGCGAGAAATCGAGCGGGTAGGGGGCAATGAAGTCCTCAAGGTGGATGTGCGGGTTGTGGCCGCGACGAACCGCGATATCGAGGGAGCTTGTCAAAAAGGTGAATTTCGAGCTGATTTGTACGATCGGCTGAATGTGGTGCCTTTGGCCTTGCCGCCGCTTCGGGCGCGGCGGGAGGACATTCCGCTTTTGGCGAAGCATTTTTTGAATTTGGCGATGGTCGCGAACGATCGTCCGGGAATGACGTTGGCGGATGGCGCGACGGAGGTTTTGGTCGGTTATGGTTTTCCTGGGAACGTGCGTGAATTGCGGAATCTGATCGAGCGGCTGGTGATTTTAACGCCGGATGCGCAGATTGATGCGGAAGACGTGCGGGTTTGTCTAGGAAATGCATCCACAGGAACACCAACGGGGCTTTTTCGGCCGGGAACGCCATTTCGAGTTTTGGCGGAGGAAGCCGAGCGCCGAATCTTGGAAGAGGCGCTCGGGCATCATGGCGGAGCGATGGCGGCGACTGCGCGGGGATTGGGACTCGAGCGGAGTCATTTGTACAAGAAATGCAAGGCGCTTGGATTGCGGGGCGACAAGGGCGAAGGCGACGACGAGGGGTGAGAG
>DAOMZH010000540.1:0-7507 GCA_035437985.1 Polyangium sp. (in: bacteria)
AGTGCCTCCCCTCCCCCCAGTGCCTCCACTCCCCCCAGTGCTTCCGCTCGCCCCAGTGCCTCCACTCGCCCCCGTGCCTCCCCTCCCCCCGCTCCCGCCAGCGCCGTCGGGCACGCATTGGCCCGCATTGCATGTGCCTCCGGTGCAGGAAGTGCCATCGGGTTTGGCAGGGTTATCGCATAAGCCGCTCGTCGAATTGCATTGCCCTGCCTCATGGCATTCGTCTTGCGCCGTGCACATGACCAGACTGCCGCCTCGGCAGGTACCAAATCGACAATTATCGGATAACGTGCAGGCATCGCCGTCGTCGCAAACGGTGCCGTTGACTTTAAAAGGATCCGAGCAAACGCCCGTTGTTGGATTACAAATGCCAACGTCGTGGCATTGGTCGGAGGCAACGCAAGGTTTGTCCAGATTCGAACAGACGCCTGTACCGGGTTGGCACGTACCAGGTTCGTGACATCCATCCGATGCAGTGCACACGGCGACCTGACAACACACTCCATCGACACAGAACCCACTCGCGCATTCGGTCGCCATGGTGCAAGCAACACCGTTTGTATTCCGCTGGGCGAGAACGTAAACCATTCCGGCCGTCGGCGTCGGAATGCTGCCATACGTCGCCCCGACCATTGCAGTATCCGCCGAAAGCGCCACCGAAGTGCCCACGGCGCCGCTATGGGCCGAATCATTTGGCAAGAGAGCGGATTGCTCGGACCACATCCCTCCATTTCGCACGAAAAAATAGGCGGCGCCTCGAACGGAGTTAAGCACGTCCCACTCCTTGGCCCCCACAACCGCCATGTCTCCCGAGACGGCCACCGAATAGCCAAAATTATCGTAGGTTGTTCCGTTGCTCGCAAGGAGCTTGGCTTGTTGGGTCCAGGTGCTGCCATTACGCACGAACACATATGCAGCGCCCGCATTCAGTGCTTTGCTGTCATTCCAGTAGGCGCCCACAATCGCCGTATCGCCCGAGAGCGCCACCGAAGTGCCGAATAAGTCGTTCGCTGCCCCGTCGCTCGCACGGAGCTTGGCTTGCTGGGTCCAGGTGCTGCCATTACGCACGAACACATATACAGAGCCGGCGCCAAGAGCTCCGACAATCAGCGTATTCCCATCGAACGCCAGCGAATTGCCAAAATTGTTGCCAGATGCGACGTCGCTCGGGACAATCTTGGTTTGCTGGCTCCAGACACCCGCATTGCGGACAAATACATACACGGACCCCGAGCCTGTCCCTACTTCATTGGTTGTAGCCCCTATGAGCGCCGTGTCTCCCGAAATCGCCACGGATTGGCCATAATATTCATTCGGTCCACCGTCGGTCCGGAGGAGTTTGGCTTGTTGGGTCCAGACGCCCGCATTGCGGACAAACACATACGCTGAGCCCGATCTCATGCCATTGTCGTCGGTCCCCATGGATCCCACGAACGCTGTATCCCCCGAAAGAGACACTGCATTACCGAAAATTTTGCCGTTCGCAAACCCGTCCGGCACTGTGAGTTTGGCTTGCTGGGTCCACACGCCCGCATTGCGGACAAACACATACGCCGCGCCCGCGTTTGGCAGTGTGGTGTCGACGTGGATGGCTCCTACGATCGCTGTATCTCCTTCGAGCGCAAGCGCATGACCGAATTGGTCTCCCGCTACTCCATCACTCGCGCCCAATATCTGCGCCTCGGCCCAAACCGCCGACGCAG
Source organism: Polyangium sp. (in: bacteria) (assembly GCA_035437985.1). Classification (GTDB taxonomy): domain Bacteria; phylum Myxococcota_A; class Polyangia; order Polyangiales; family Polyangiaceae; genus Polyangium. The sequence continues at coordinate 1,704 of DAOMZH010000540.1, forward strand.
GAGCGTCACGCTGCATTGCTTTCGCCACCGAAGCGCGCAGGTTCGTTGTGTTCAATGCCTCGTTCGGTTTTTCCGGGCTCGCGGTAGCGCTTGGTTCGACGACTGCCTCGACAATGGGTAATGGCTCGTCGCTGCAAGCGATTGGTACGAGGCACCATGAGAAAAAGATGCCGAGGCGCAAGATAGGCCTCGTTTTCGAGATCCGCGATAACTGATTCATTACGTTACTCCCTTTGATGAACGTCAATGCCTGCGCCAAGCCCCAGCTCGAGCTGAGTTGGGACTACATCAGGGCATTTGTTGCAGGCGCACATGGAGATATTCATCGTATCGTGGCGTCAACATCCAACCCGCTCGATGTTGACCGCGAATTTCGACCGTTGGTTGAATGCGCATCAGGGCGATCGCAACCAACCAGTGAACTGCCGCTCCACGACTGAGGGCGATGCGGCATCGTTACAGGAGGTCATCGTGAATCTTCGAACTAAGAACGGCACTTTCACATTGCGTACGGGCGGCGCTTTCTTTTTGGCCATGTTGCCTCTGGTCGGAGGCAGCATCGGCATGGGTTGCAGTGACAACTCAACGAAATCATCGTCATCGTCGTCATCAACATCAACAACGTCATCGACAACAACGTCGTCGTCATCAACATCATCGTCGTCATCCTCGAGTAATGGCGGGTCGAGCAGTGGCGAAGTCATTACCGCTTTTCAATTGCAAGGAGCGGCGGCCAAAGGCCCATATGTACTCGGTTCGACGATCACCGTCAGCGTGCTCGACAATCAATTGGCACCCACCGGCCAATCGTTCAATACGCTCACCACGACCGACGTCGGTGAGTTTTCCGTGGCGAACCTACCGCTCAGTCCGACCGAAATCATTGCTGACGGTTATTATTACGACGAAATCACCGGGCGGCTCGGCAATGGTGTGCTCACTTTACGTGCGTTTTACCAGCCAACCACTGCCGGTATCCAAGCCGCTTACGTCAACGTAATCACCCATATCACGCAACTACGAATCAAAAACTTGGCTGCGAACATGCCTTTTGCAATGGCCGTGGCGCAGGCCGAGAACGAACTGCGCACAGAACTCGGAATTACGTTACCAACCTTCAATCCCAATGCCGCCGGGATCGATATGAACCTCATTACCGGGGATACCGATGCCAATGCATATTTGTTCGGCGTCAGCACCACGCTCATGCAAGCTGCGTACAATGAAGGTGGCCCGGTCGAAGCCGAAATTCAAAAACTCGTCAATATCATGGCTGCCGACTTGACGGATGGCACGTTGTCCGCGTCGACCAAAACGAAAATAACGGCGGCGCTCGATGATTTCGACGCTGATACAGCCATCGGTCGATTCAGCAGATATCTGGTGGGACTCGGATCGAATGCCCTGGTTCCGGATATGAATCGCGTCATTGATCAAGACCTCGACGGCCTCGTCAATGCCATGGACAATTGCCCACGCAAGGCCAATCCCCTGCAAGAGGATGGTGATGGTGATGGTGTTGGCGATATTTGTGACAATTGTCTTACGACCGCATGCGCGGTGGATTGTGTTCCAAAGGGGTCAGTCTACAACGACATGTCTGGAGAGGCTTGTCCATCGTCCCAGCCAAAAAAGGACGTTTGTACGGGCAAACGATGTAGCCAACTTGCCCTCAATGAATGTGGTCCCAACGAACTCTGTTTGAATTTCCATAAAGTCGTGGCCTGCAGTGAGCCGTGCGATCCGCGTGCCCCGGCTTGTGCTCCTGACCAAATGTGCACGGGTGGACTCGAATATGATCAGGACCTCGGCCAATCCACCGTGCGGTTTGGCTGTGTTCCGTACGATCCCATGTTCATTGCCAACGAGGGCGATCTGTGTGGCGATCTCGGCGGATTTTGTGCAGAAGGATTGGTTTGTGGCGTTGGCCCCTACACCCTCCCCCTATGCAGCAAACCCTGTGATCCAGCGATCATGGGCGCATGTGGGAGCGAAACATGCGTCGAATTCTTTGGGAACTATTGGGGGGGGACAACGACTTCAATGGGTTATTTCTGCACGATCGGTCCGCAGGATCCCGGAGAATCGTGCAGCGGCAACTTGACGTGCGGGGGCAACATGCCCTGCGTACCTAACGATTGTCTAGGTGGCTGGTTGACTCCGGGGGGATCGAATGCATGTGCGACCCAAGCGGGAGGCGACAGAGAGCATTGTTACGGCGACGGAACGTGTGATCCTGGGCATGTATGCACATACAACATGCCCCCAGATAACTATTGCTTCGCCACGGGACTCCAGGAATGCTGCCGTCCTTCCGGAGACCTCTACGAGCCTTGTAATGCTGACGGTTCATGCAATGGCACGCTAGGCTGCATTTATTCTCCATCGCCTTACGGCTATCGTCAGCGCAACCCGGGCTCCTATTGTTGTGTCAATGTCGGGGGGTACGGCGAGCCATGTCCCTGCGATCCGGGACTCACGTGCACCTCTTACCCAACCACGACCAATTGTGGTGGCATCTTCGCCTGCTGCCGTTAATAACATAATACCCCGCCAAACCAGATTCCACCGACCGATTCCTCGCCCAGTGCCCGACGCTAATCGTGCAGAACGATGCCGTTTTTTCCCGGCTGATCATTGCCATCCACTCGAACGGTGAGCGTTTTCGGACTCATACACGATCCGCCATACACATCGACACCATTGACGACGTGCCCAGCAATCGTTGCAGACGCCGGACCAACTACGTCCTCGCCCGGGGATCCACCAACGCTGAATCGACCATAAGCGTCTGTCGTGTACACCCGGGTTTGTCCACCCATCGTCAACGTAACTTCGACGTTCGCCAAAGTTTGGCCATTCATACCAACCACTGCCCCACGCCAGCCCGCATAATTCTCGCATGGTGGAGGGCCAATGCGGGAGGGCACGTAATCCGGGTGCGCCGCGCCGCCTCCTCCACATGCGGGAATGCCCAGGCTCATGGCCATGAGTGCGCGCGCAACGATTGGGGGAGTGCGTGGTTTGGGCGGAAGTTTCATCGCGGCGAGTCTACACGATTGAGCGCGACACTTTCAAGCCTTTCGTGATATCGTGCCTTGATGTCCCCAGAAACCTCGTGTAGTTTCGGCGTGATCGACCGCAATTTCCATTCGGACGACCATATCGACCCACCCTATTCGCACATGTGGGTCTGGGGTTTGAACGGAATGCTCGTGTGTTGCGCGCTGCTCAGCGCGTGGCAGCGCTCGCGAGCGCTGCATTGGGCTCGAGGCGCAGACGCTGCCGTGAATCCGAATGAAGAATTACGACCCGGCTCTCGCTTCGTGTGCGGCAACGTCGAATACGCGGCGGGACAAACCAATGCGATTTCGGTGCACATTCATCAATTTGGCACGGAAACCAAATCCAAAAACAACTGGAGTCATAGCTGGGACGAAACGAGTCGCACGACGATTGCTGAACCATTCTATGTGCGTCGATCGAGTGGCGAACGCATCCGCATCGAACCCGGCGAAAACCCTTTGCTGATTGACAAACCCGACCAAATGAAGGTGCATTCTGCCGCCACACGCACCCGAACGGCGAAGCTCACTCCAGGCGAACAAGTCATCGTGCGCGGCTCATTAAACCGCGGAGTCGATCCCGAGGCCCAGCAAGCCAGCGATTACCGCAGTAGCGGCCAAGGTTGGGTCATGACACCCATTCGCGCAGACCGTATGGAGGTTTCCGCGGAAAAACTCGGAGAACGACATCGCAAACGCGCCCGCGCTTTTGCCTCGACCATTGCGGCATTGTTCTGGGTCGCCTTATTCACGAATCTATTTTTCCTGTATTACCATTATCGCCTCTTCGACGGCATCGACACCTGCGCGCGCGTCGCTAGAAAAAACATTACGACGAGCACCGACAGCAAAGGGCGACGCACCTACCATTACATGGTTTATGTCGACGTCGATACGGCCGATCGCCCGCAAATGGAAAACGAATTGGACGACGATGATTGGGAGCTGGTCGAGCCCGGAATGAATTTGGGGTTTCGCTATCTTCCAAACCATCCCGCCAAATCGATCGTTGGAACAGATACGTCCCTACATGTCGCAGCCGTCTTCTTTACGACATTTTTAGGAGCCCTGGGGTTCTTCTTGTACACGGGCACGCGCGATTATCGCCGCTGGTACGAGGGCAAACTCATTGACCGCGGCTCGGGACGACTTCCGGATTTCCCGCCCAAACCATAATCAATGCCGCCGCGCAAAAACAAGGCAATGGTTGTTCGCAGGCATGGGCACGGTACCTTCGAGCATCAAACCGTGAGCACTCGCGAGCATCCTCAAGTCATCGACATCGCGCACACCCCATTCGGGATTTCGACCGCGCAGCGAAGCATCGAATTCTTGATTGCTCGGCGCTGTGAATTCACCTGAAAACCGATAAGGGCCATACGTAATCAAGTATCCGAATTCCGGGAGAATACGCGCAGCGCCGCGAAAAAGCCCTTCGGTTGCGATCCACGGGCTGATGTGGATCATGTTGATGCACAAAATGATGTCCGCATGCTCCACGGGCCAAGTTTCGGCCATGGCATCGAGGGCCAGGGGCGGACGCACATTGGGAAATCCACCTTCGGCCACATACGCGGCAATACTGGCCAATGCGGTCGGATCGACATCCGTGGGTTGAAATGTCGCCTGAGGCAAGTGCTCAGCGAAAAAAACCACGTGTTGTCCCGATCCTTCGGCAATGGTCAGGACAAACTTGGGCTCGCTTATAAACTCACGCAGGACATCGAGAATTGGATTCTTGTTGCGCTCAGCCGCAGGTGCATGCCGTTTGATGTTCACGAACGTTCCTTCATTGACGATGAGGGAGTGAAGCCTACAGCAGCTTCTGCATTTGGCCAACGGTTTGGCTGGCGAAGTCGAATGAGCTTTCTGTGCGCAGAGGCGCGCACGCGAGGCTGTACACAGGCGCGCGATTCTGATACGTTTGGACCGCAATGATGAAGTCTGCGTCTACGAATTCAATGCTTCGCATCCTTGTCACTGCGTTCGTATTTACGAACCTTGGTTGTTCCAGTGAAACTCCGGGCAAGCCCACGGGTCCGCAGCCGCTCGGGGATCCGCTCACGTGGAAAGTCACGGAACCTGGGCTTTACACGTGTGGTCATCGCGTGTTCGAACTGACGTACACGCCTCCTGCATTGCCATCTCGAACCATTCCGGTGGAGGTTTGGTATCCTTCGACGTCGACGGATGGGGAACATCCGAAATACCAGGGCGTATTTCAGGACCTTTTGGCGTACAACGATGTGCCTTTGGCGCCAACGTCGTGGAAATCGGGAATGCCGGTTTTGGTGCATTCGCATGGTCACAAGGGATTTGCTGGTAATAGCGGGCGACTGATGTGCCATTTCGCATCGCATGGGTGGCTCGCGGTCGCGCCCGCGCATGTGGGGAATTTGCTGAACGACACGCCAGATCCGCGGCCTCTCGATATCTACATTCAGCGTCCGCTCGATCTCCGCGCCGCGCTGGATTTCGTCGAATCATTGCCCGCAGACGACGAATTGTCCGGTAAAATGGATATGGGCCATGTCGCAATGTCGGGACATAGTTTTGGAACGTATACCGCGTGGGCCATTGGCGGCGCTCCGCTCGATATCGCAAATTTCGAAACCCGCTGCCAGAATGCAGAAATCGCTGATTGCACGCCGGAAAAACTAAATGCCTTGAAAGGCGATTTGTCCGATCCGCGTCCCCAAATCATCATGCCTCTTGCCGGAACGCCAAACTCCGAAATCG
>DAOMZH010000541.1:0-7493 GCA_035437985.1 Polyangium sp. (in: bacteria)
CCGCTGGTGTATCTGTCGCGCATTTTGCGCTTAATGGATGGAACCCAAAAAGCCCGGAATGGATCCATTTTGGGCGACTTGGATGGAGACGGAAGACCGGATATTGGAGGACCTCGGAACACGATTGCCATGTGGGGAATTTCGTTGGGCGGGGTCATTACGGGCGTTGCTGCGGGTGCCGAACCTTCGCTGGATGCAGCTTCGCCGAATGCGGGGGGAGCCGGTTTGTCCGACATTGCAGTACGCTCGAAACAGGCGGGCGTTCCGGAAGAAGTGCATTTACCGGTAGCGGGACCATTCATTGCAGGCTGTTTGCCCACGGATGAACATCAACAGCCGCTGAGCAAGGGAAGCAGCGGCAAACATCGGTGTTGGGAGACAGGAGACGCAAAGGTCGATGCCAATACGCTGAGTCTCGCGTTTTTGCTGCATGCAACGGCTCGTTACCAAACCATTGAATTCGCGCATATCGACGGGGTCGAAACGGGCGATTGGATCGTTTTCGAGAACCTCGACAATGGCGAAAAGAAAATGGTGCGCCTCGACGAACGTGGTCGATTCCGTCTGGCTGTCGCCGCGGATGCGCTGACGCCCACCGAACGACGCCCGCTCCTTGGGCTCGGTGATGACGACACGGCGAGTGTCACGATAACGGACACGCCGAGTTTTGGGGATCGTTTACGTTTGTCGGTAATGGACGGTCACGACAAACACGTCAAATCCGTCGTGGATTCATTTCAATCCTCGGTGTTGTTTCAAGGTACGGAATACGCGGAGGGAGCGCCGCTCGTGGCGTTGCAACAAGGCTTGGCCCTCGAAAGAAACACCCCAGCATTTCGGCGATTTTTGGGGCTTGCGCAACATGCTCTGGGCTCTGCGGATCCTGGCGTCTGGGCTGCGCATTATTCCCTCGAACCGCTGGATGTTTCCGCGTACGATCCGCACGTACCGTCGAGTCGCATGCATGCGCTCGTCATGCCCACGTTGGGCGATCGTAGCGTTCCCGTCAATACGGGCATCACCATGGGTCGGGTTGCGGGATTGTTTGGTTCGTGGTTACGCGACGAAGAACATTATGGGCCGGAATTCGGCTATCGGGAGCTCTTCGCGCCAGATGCTCGTTATGGGAAAAGTGTCGACCAGGAACTCCTTGATCGGTACGTGATCGAAGGCGCAGGACGATTGCAGCGATATGCCAGCAATCCAGTCAATCCCAATGTGCTTTACGATATCGACGACGTCAGTGACGGAGCGGCGTCGTATACGTGTGGACCGAGCGATTGGAGTGCAGCATCGGGGGAAAACGATTGTCCTGCAGATGTCGAAGGGCAAGAGATCTTTTTTGCTGTGCCTCATCCCGAGCCGGGAAAAGCATTGCGACAAAACCGCATGCATGACGATGGCAGCTTCGATGCTTTTCGAGTTCCGATGTTGCGCCCTGCTGGGCAACATGGAATTTACAATCCGCAGCCATTTCGTGTGTTTGACGCGGATGCTTACATGGTGGATTTCACCATTCGCTTCCTCGGCTCGCGTGGAAAAAACGTCAATCACGAATCGGGATGTGATTGTAGTGCGGCATCATTGGGAAATATCACGGTCGACGGCGTCAAGCAGAATACGGCATTGCAAGGCGATGCGTGCTCGACAAACGATTTGAAGCTGTGCTCGACGACGTGCGCCGAAGCGTGGGGCATGAAAACCCCAGCGGAAGCGGCGTGTATGCCCTAGCGGCACATCTTCTTGCGCCGGATGATTTGCTCACAGATTGCGCCGAGTTACGCGAGATGACAGGAAGACGAGGCCCGAATGCTCGAGCCTCTATGTCGAACCGCGCTTCCCTCACGCCTTCAAGACCAAGGTTGTGTCCGAGATCCGCTGCAATCGCGGGGGATTTGCCTCCACGACTTGGAAAAATCCGCTCAGTTCGACCTCTTGTCCCGGCGCAATGTAGCGCTCTTGGCACCGAATTACCTTATGAACTTGCCAGTCGTGGTAGTCGATTCCGTAATGCTCGAGCACCGCCTTGTATTTCGGATCAGGATCGTCGAGCACGAGGTCGAATTTATTCTCCAGACAAACATCATTGCCGTATATCCAAACGCGACCAGAATCATTTTCTAGCAGAAAATTCGGCATTTTTCGATCGCAAATCGGATCGCCGTAGATTCGCAGAATCTCGACCTCATACATGACACACTCGCGTCCACCAAAAGGCGTACGGAGCAAGTCGCCCATCGCAATAACTCGACCCTTGCGCGAATTCCTATTTTGAGCAAGTTCGACGACACGTTTCGTGGCAGTGGCCGTCTTGGCAAGAACTCGGATCACCTTGACCACGAAGCCGAAGACAATACCGGCCAAAACCAACACAGCAATCGTTACGCCCAACCAAGGCGGCAGAAAGCGAAGGGCGAGTTTCGTCAGCGCATTCACGGAAAATACCTCCGCTGATTCAGCTCCAACGTGTTTCCCAAAAGTGCACTCGATCTACCCCGAGGCTCGTCGTCTGTCACGAGTCCAAGTCAATCACGAATCGGCTCCGATGGCAATACACCTCGACCAACGCCCACGGAAGCACGATGACAGCTGCAAACGCAACGAGCAGGATTGGTCTCTCGAAACCGTAGCTCCATCGGTTACGTCGTTCCGAACTGCTTGACCTCGTCAACCAATCCGCTGTACAGTCGCGTGTCGTGTCTGGGGTGTTTTGTCAAGAGCAACATGAATCGAGCGGAAAGACGTGATGATGGACGTCGAATCGCTCCACCATCTTCCGCTCACGGACGATCGAGCCTTCGGGTGCAACGACGACTGCACGCGGCTCGATGCGTGCTGGAACGACGCTGTTCGGATCGTCAGCGTCGCGTACGGATACGCTTGGTTCGCGGACGCGCGCAAAGCCCTTCGATCCGTTGGTCCAACCCAAAGTTCGTCTGGGAACAGATGCGTACGTCTTACCAAACTAGGCCGAGACAAACGCAAACGCCTCGTGCATGATGGCGGGGGACCGCGACGTTTCCGCCCTGGCGAGCACGAGGCGTTGCAGACGAAAGGCCCGAGCGGCAAGCTCGACGCTCCGCCACCTGGGCGCCGACCTTTGAAGCAAGGTGCGATGTGCACCTTGGCCGCGTGCGACTTGCAATTACAAAAACGCGGGCTGCCCAAACGCGTGAGCACCTGGGAAAAGCCCGCTCGATCATCGAAACGACGAAGTACCGTCAAAGAGATGTTGAAGTCGAACAACTCCAGCAAGACATTAAGAATCTGGCACCTGAAATCCTCCCGAATAGCCCGCCAATCAACCCTTTGTTACGCCGAGACCAACCATGCGCAATCAAAATGCCGACCGAGTCGATTTGGGGATCGTCATTGCCTTGCAAGAAGAATTCCGCGAATTGCTGGCCCTGTGCAGTACGGTTTCGCAACACCGCAGCGACAAGCTCACGGTGTATCGGTTCAATCGCCGTGAGTATCGAATCGTCGCGACAGTTGTCGGAGAAATGGGAGCAGCTCGAGCGAGTCACGTTTCGGAACGGATGATCGATGCTTGGCATCCCGAATCCATGGTGTCCATGGGCATTGCAACGGGCGTGCACGATGACCTACGCGTGGGTGACGTGTACCTGCCGACGCAAGCCAACGAATACCTCCAGGATGCCAAAGCGATTGCCAACCCGGACGATCCCACGGCGTTCGGCTTCGTGCCCGGAGGACCTGCGCGACGGACGGATTACAAGGTCATGGATGCCATGCGGAACCTCGAATTCGGCCATGCGGACATCTATCGGCGCTTCGTCGATGGATGCGCGGACGACCTGCCCCAATTGCTCCGCGACGCGGACAAACGGCAACAGCTCACCGACCAAAACCTCATTCGCCCGAACGTAGGAGTGCTTGCGGATGGGCATGTGGCGACGAGCGCCTTGGTTGGGGCAGAGGAAGCATTTTCAAGGTGGATTCGCAGCCACGATCGTAATGCAAAAGCGATCGAAATGGAGACTGCAGGGGTGTACATGAGCGCGCAGGAGTACGGGAAAGTGACGCGAGCTTTTGCCATTCGGGGTATTTCGAATTATGGGGACGAGCGGAAAAAGAAGCTCGATGAAATCGGTGGGGGCGCTTTACGCAGATATGCGATGCGTAATGCGGTGAGGTTTTTGTGGGCAATACTCGACGCAGGCGCGCTTCCGAGGTAAGTACAGCGTTCCAGAAGTTTGTGACCACCAGGCTTCGGCGAAGCCCACGGCGGGTTGAAACCCGCCGCTACACAAACGAAGTTACTCGTGCTGCCGCGCTCGAACTGCCGCGATCCATTGCGGATCAACATTGAGATTTGCTGTCGAATTTGCAGGAGAAGCCATTTCTCGCAAAACACCCATGACGATAGTCCGGAACGGTAGTGGAGGACTTCGCTATCAATAGCAGCGGGTTTTAACCCGCTGCTGCGGGGCGGCGGGTGACGTGATGGTCACTTATTTGCGGAGCGCTGTGGTAAAGGCAGGCAGAAGCTCAAGGGAAGCAATTGCGCTTCAAGATCGTCACGGTATCGCTCGCGGTATTACCCACGACGATTTCGGGTATGTCGTCGTTATCGATATCTCCAGCCACGAGGAATTCGGGCTGGGTGCCTCCCGAGGGATACGTGGCATAACTCGGGAAGGTGCCATTACCCTGATTGAGCGCCAAGGACAAGGTATGCTCGAAAATTTGCCGCCCAATGAGATCCGGCCGGGAATCGCCATTCATGTCGGCAAGGAGCGCAGTCCAAGGAACGGATAAGGGGCCCTGCTCGACGAACGTCGCATTGCCCTGATTGAGCAGCACCCCTGACATCAGCAAATCGACCTTGCCGTCGCCATTCAAGTCTGCAGCCAACATGTTCGACGACGATTGCGTCGGCGCGGTGCCCTCCACAAATGTTGCATTGCCCTGATTGAGCAATATGCGCGTCATGTTGCCATCAGGCGACGAGAAGGCCATGTCTACCTTACCATCGCCATTGAGATCCGCAGCTGCCACTGTGCATGACGAACCCAAGTCGTAAACTCCGCCTCCGCCGAATTCACTGAGAAGCACGAGCGCACCATTGCCCTGATTCGCATAAACTCGCAGCACATTCGAGCTGAGCCGAGGTTCCAACGGACCTGGACCGGAATCGCCCGTATTATGGGACGCGATGGCAATATCCGGCTTACCATCCCCCGTAAAGTCCGCAGCAATGACACTATTGTACGATCCCGTCGTTGCATAACTGCCCGTAAACGCGAGGAGACCATTGCCGTTGTTCATCAGCACCTTGATCGCGTCCACCGTAGCCGCTACGACGTCGGCTTTGCCATCGCCATTCAAATCGGGAGCAATGACATCCCGGATTGTGCCGACAGTATAGGATGTCGCCGCGCCCATGAGCCCATTACCTTGATTGAAGCGCACGAGAACCCGATCGTTTTTCCCGACGACCAAATCGAGCTTCCCGTCGCCATTCAAATCCCCCAATTCTACAACGCCACTCAGGGGATATTCCGTGTAGGTGGGACCAAAAACAGCATTGCCCAGATTGGAAACGATGCGTGCTTCGCTTAGGTTGCCGCAAACGAAATCGATGTCGCCATCACCGTCCACATCCCCAACCTGGAAGTTGTTTGGTTGGCCATTTGTCGACCATTCCTTTCTCGGACCAAACGTGCCATTGCCCAGGTTGAGGAATACGCCCACCGCGACGTCGTTCAGGACCGCTATGTCGATTTTGCCATCCGCGTTGAAGTCCGCCATCGAGATTGAATCCGGTGAGGCTCCTGCCGCATACTCGACCCGCGGGGCAAACCCACCATTGCCCTGATTGATCACCACGCTGAGTCCACTGAAGGGATTCGTCAGGGCCAAGTCGAGCTTGCCATCGGCATTCACATCGCCAAGGACCATTGCCTCAGGTCCCACACCAATGGGATACGAGGTGGGCGCGGCAAACGTACCATTGCCTTGATTGTACATGATGGAGAACCCACCGCCGGAGTTCATGCGAAACACGAGGTCCGCGCGGCCGTCACCATTGAAGTCACCTGCCCGCAACGGACTGAATGAATTCGCGTTCGCATAGTCGACACGGGGCGCAAACGTACCACCACCTTGATTGAGAAACACGCTTATGGTGTTCGGGCAAACGGTGGCTATGTCGTTTGTCCCGTCACCATTGAGGTCGAAGACGACAGCCGAAATGACCCCAGTGGCGCTGGCTAGCGTAATCGGTGCCCCAAATGTTCCATTGGTTTGGTTGAGCAAAACAATCAACGTGCCGCTGCTGGTCGAGGTAGTGGAGGGAGGCATGACGAGGTCTGCAAATCCGTCGCCATTCACATCCCCGACAGCTGCATGGAGTAGCGAATAATTCGCGGCATACGTCGACGCTGGTCCAAACGTTCCGCCACCTTGATTCAGCTTGACGCTGACGCCCGATCCATATGCGGGCCGATAAATCAAGTCGATGAGTCCATCGTTGTTCAAGTCGGCGGGGGAGCCGATATAGACGCTCTCGTTCATGAGCGGCGGACCCACTGGGGGAGCGGGAAGTCCTATGGTGCCACTGCAAGGCGGTGGACACGCAGCGGTACAGGTGCCCATTGCCGCCGGGGTATTGCACATCATGCATGAACCTTGGCACGAGTTATTGCAGCAAACGCCGTCTACGCAGAAGCCCGACGTGCATTCCGCGGCTATCGTACACGTCGAGCCATTGGGGGCTCGGCTGCACGCGCCCGCGCCATTGCACGTAAAGCCACATTCATTGTCGGGGTCGGTGTTGTTGGAAATGACGCCACAGACGCCGTCGGATCCGCTACCTTTTTTCGCCGTCGTGCACGCATAACACGTTCCGGTGCATTGATTACCACAGCAAACGCCATCGACGCAATACGCCGACAAACATTGCGTTGCGGCGGTGCACGGCGCGCTATTGTAGTATTGACACATTCCGATTCCCGAACACGCCCCGCCATGACATTCCTCGTCAGGGTCGGTATCGTACTTGATGTTCCCGCACGTGCCATTCGTGCCTTGGCCCTTTTTCGTTGCCGAACACGCTTGGCAGGATCCGGTGCACGCGGTATCGCAACAAACTCCGTCGACGCAATTGCCCGAAGCGCATTGCGCGCTCGCTACGCAGGCTGCACCATTGGCCAGAGGCGTTTGCGTTTGATTACACGTGCCTGTACCGTTGCATTCGCCGGGACTGCATTCATTATCGGGATCGCGCCCGGAAAGAATCGGCCCACACACGCCGTCGTAGCCTCCGCCTTTGCGCGCTTCCGAGCATGCGTAACACCAGCCCGTGCAAATGTTTCCGCAACAAAAGCCGTCCACGCAAAAATTAGACAAACATTGGGTTTTGTCCGTGCACGGCACGCCATTGTATTGCTTGCACACGCCCGCGCCATTACATGCGCCACCCCAACATTCGTCGTCGGGATCTTTGTCATTCGCAATGGGGCCACACG
>DAOMZH010000542.1:0-7486 GCA_035437985.1 Polyangium sp. (in: bacteria)
CTAGCTCGGGATATTCGTAAAACGTAAAAGGTTCGGATTCGGTAAATCGAACATCTTCGTCACCAGCATAAAGCCGCTTGAAAAACTTGGCATATGGTTCGTACTTCGGCCAATAGGGCAATTTCGGTACGAGCTCATCCACGCCGCAATCGAGGAAATACGCGTGGGCTTTGTCGCGATTGATATCGTGATTTCCAGGCACGACGACGATGCGGCGCATATCGAGCGTCAAACTGCGCGCCAAGGAGCGAAGGAAAGCTTCGACGTCTTTGAACTCGCTCGGCAGCCCGCGTTCGGCCAAATCCCCCGAGACGATCACGAGGTCAGGCCGCACATCGTGTTCGTCCCGCAAGCACTCGAAGCTCGTTGCGAGCCGATCGGCCAACGAACCCATCGACGTATCCTGCGCAAAACCGTGCTTATCCCCGAATTGCGGGTCGGACAAATGAACGAGCGTGAGGCGTTTGCCCTGGTGCATGCAGCCGGGAACGTACACGATAGGGGCCGGCGATTCAAGCTTTTCATGACTCGTCGACCGATGTTTTACGAACAGCCCGCACGCGGCAACATTGCAGCGTCGGTTTGTTGATTTCCACAGCTCGTTTGGCGTATCCTGGCCCCATGGAACTTCATTCGTTGCTTGGGCGAAACGGCAAAGCGGCAAAGCTGATGGTGGCGACCTTGTTGGTTATCGGTTCGTCAGGATGCACCATGGTGTATTCCGGGCGGGCGGGTTATTCGCATCCGATATCGGCCAAGGCAGCTGACGCAGCGGAAGTCGATGTGGGACTCGGGTGGGGAATCGCCGAGTCAACGGGAGTCGTGGCCCATAACAACTGGCTGCGGTCCAAGTTTGGCCCGGGGCTTTTTCACCTGGGCCTGTACCCAGCCATACTCCTCAATTTATTTGCGAACAAGTACGTAGCCCTCAACTTGAATACCGGATTCGAAGCCGCCGGCATTGATGTGGTGCAAAGCAAACCCAGCTTCTCGATTGCGTCGCCATTCGCCGATTTGGGAATTGGATTTCGGCCACCGTCCTTGAAAGATTGGATCATCAACCTGGCATTTGGCGCGGAATATCGAATTCGCACGCGCGAGGATATCCCCAATGCGGGTTACCTCAATCTGACATTAGGGGTCACCTATGCGGCGGAGTGGAACTCGTACCCCCAGTAATGCCCGGGGTAATGGTTGCCGCCCAACCAAACTTGTCCCGGCATTCGCGCTCTCGCTTACGTTGAAAGGTCATGGAGCGACGCAGTCCCCCGTCACCAGGCGCGTCGATGCCCAACTGATCGGTGCAGAACGCGATCCCGCTCACGTTGATGCCTCGCTGATCGGCGCAGTCCATCGTCGCCGGCCCTGTGGAAGCGTGGCTGATCGGCGCAGTCCATCGTCGACGGCCGTGCGGAAACCTCGCGGATCGGTGCAGCACGCGTTCTCGCTTACGTGGATGCGTCATGGACGGGCGCAGTCCATGACGAACGGGCGTGAGGATGGGTTGCTGCGTTTTGCGAGCATACTCGAGCGCGGAATGTTTGGCACCAACTTCCTGGACAATCCCCTATACATCCATTAGCGTCGCACCATGTTCCTGCAAACGTTGCGGCTTCGCAACCTGCGCTGCTTGTCGGACACAGGCAGCATCCCGATCAAGCCGCTCACCGTGCTGGTCGGACGAAATAGCGCCGGCAAGAGCACCTTTCTTCGTGCGTTCCCGCTGCTCAGGCAAAGCGTCGAAACCGCACGCAGCAGCCCCATTCTTTGGTATCGCCCCCAATATATCGACTTCGGCTCCTTTCATGACGCCGTCAATGACCGTGCGTCGGAGCGAGATATCACCTTCGAATTTCAATTGACGCTCCCCCAAGATGCCAAGATCGCCATTGGCGATCCTTCGTTCCGTGTCGCCATGACGCTATCGAATGGGGGCACACAGCGTGGGGTGCACGTAAGTGTTTATGAGATCCACGCCGAGGGACACGAGATTCGGCTCGATTTCGATCCATCCGCGCGGGCCAAGCGTTTTGTCGTGAATGGTCGGGACATGCTTACCCCGGGAGGGTTTTGGCTGGGCGGAAAAACGCATCTATTGCCGCCTCTTCAAACGCTCCCAAACCCCAGCGTCGCCTATCAGCCCGTTACCCAACCTCTGGCAAAAATCCGATATCAGAACGGCGCTGACGGCGTTCTACTGGCGAAGCTCGTCGAGGCAACTAGCGGCCTTTTCCGTAAAAACACTGGCGAGGAGTCTCGGATTAACGTCGCTGATGCAATGCTGTTCGGCCTTCGTTCCCAAATGCATGAACAGCTCAAGAGTCTGTCGACCCATGGGACGTTTAGGGAAAGGGTCGACAGCCTCGAACTTGGGGACGAGCACAGCGAATACATCATCGACCACGCAGTTGCTCGGCTCATCCCGTACATCATCGAGGCATCAGATCAAGTCCTTGCCGATCTCATGTCCCGGGTTGCATATGTCGCACCCAAGCGCGCTGCTGCCGAGCGAGCCTACCGGCTCCAGGATCTGGCCGTGACCGACGTCGATCCCAGCGGCGACAATCTCGCAATGTTCCTGCATTCCTTGTCGCCAGACGAATCGGAGAGTTTGGCCGATTTTACCAGATCGTGGCTCGATTTCTCGCCGAAAATGCACGTCGAGGGAATGCACGCGGGCATTCTGGTCACGGAAGCTGGCGCGACAAGCCCGCGAAATATTGTGGATATCGGTTTTGGTTATGCCGAAGTGCTGCCCGTTGCGGCCGCTGTCTGGTCAGCGTGCGTGCGCTCACCCAAGCCCGGAGCTCGTCCCAATTCTCTCATCGCCATCGAACAACCCGAGCTGCACCTTCATCCAGCATTTCAAGCGAAACTCGCAGCCATGTTCACTGGCGCCTTGCAAGCGAGCCGCAAGCGGGGCAACGAGACCAACATCATCATCGAGACCCATAGCGAAGCTTTGATTTCCAAGCTCGGGCAGCTCGTGCACGAGGGCAAAATCGACGAAAATGACGTGCAGCTCGTCGTATTCGATCGAGATCCCGAGACGTTGGGTACTCAGGTCACCCTCGCGAAATACGACGAAGAAGGGGCGCTGCGGAATTGGCCTTATGGGTTTTTCTTGTATGACAATGATTGACGGGGTTTTGGGCGTAGGACGCCGAAGGCGATCCGTAGCCCCAAATGTTCAACCAGGGAAATCGCCGTGTTGATCCACCTCGATTCATCGCTGATCCATGATGCAGGCGAGACGACCGATTCCAGCGCGATGTCGCGGGTGGTGATCGAGCGGGCATTGCTCGCGCATGGGTATGGCAAGCACCTGCTCTCGTTTTCGCGAGGTGATTACAATCGGCTTCGGGCGATGCGCGAGCTATTTTCAGAGCGGGCCAAGGTGGCGCTCGAAGACGCGCACCAGCGCCTTTCCGAAACGCTGGGGCAAAAAAACGACCTTTCGCTGTATCTCGTGCTCGGTCGCGGAACACAATTCGACAATCGAGCAGTACGCACGAATGGACAGCTTGTCGTTCAGGCGGACGCGCATCAATTCGAAGATCCGGAGCGGCTTGGGCGAACCATTCTTTTGGGAGAGAACCGAACCGATGCGCGGCTTTATCAAGCACTAGCCAAAGCTTTTTCCGCGTTTAAGGGATGGCGCCAAAGGCTCGGGTTCCAGCTCGACGGAGGGGGTGGAAGCACCATCGACGGCGAATTTGACGAGCGTTGCAAAGACGGCCGCATTGTTTTTGCAATCGCGGACAGTGATCGCCGGTATCCAATGGCGCCCGAGAAAAATACCGCGAAAAACCTTCGCAAAGCACTACAGAATCGGCCCGCCTATCAGCACGGCGAGGTGCTCCATGTGCGGGCTGCCGAAAATCTACTGCCCTTGCGGATGTACGACGAAGCGTTGGCACCTCATGATCCCGAACAAAGCAAAAAGCTACGATTGCTCAACGAGCTTCACACTAAGTTACCCGCGCATCTGCATGGTTGGTGGCACCATATTGATCTCAAGGCAGGGGTCATCGAGAATAACCTCGCCCAAAAAGCCGATGAGAACGAACGAACATATTGGACTGAAGTCCTTGATTGCGCTCAGTGTGAACGCATCAATGGACTCGGCTCCCATTGCCTCGAACGTGTGGTCGATTGGATGGAGGGGGCGGGGGGAGGCCGCCAGATCGCTAATCTTCTTTCCTTGGCGACGGACGCTCATTTGAATGATTTGGCCGGACGCCTTGCGGCCTGGGGTATTGCATGTCCTGGCACTCGACCCTGATATGCCAGGCTGATGAAATGTTGGCGGTGCGAAAAGCCTAATGACCCATCACCCCCACCTCACTCATTCACCGTCACATCCTTGAAAAACAGCGCATATTCGTTTTCGCGGCCCAAATGCGCCAGTACCCCGCGCACCAGCGGTTTGGCCACTTTGTTGTACGCATGCAGGAAGTTTTTGCGCGCCTCGATCAACGCCGCTGTGGCCGTGAACGATTGCCCGTGCGCACTGCCTTTGCCCGATAAGGCATTCGCCAACGTATCTCGCGCGGACGATATCTCCGTTTTCCAAGAAGCGAATGCCGCGACGTTGCGATTCGCATCAGAATCGAATCCGCGCAATACCGAGACGGCCTTCGCGTCGAGGTCCGCGGGCTTCAAATGCCCCAGCTCGCCCATCGTTTGACCGGTAAACAAGGCGCCGAAATCAAACGCGACGCTCGCCGGAAGCGAACGCAGAAAATAGTAGAATCGCGTCAGCACATCCCGAACGGCTCCCGTCGCTGTCGCCGTATCGGCACGCTCAACCCGCAATGTACTGCGGTCACCCGATGCATTCTGCAACTCGGTCTGCACCGCCCGCATCGCTCCAGAAACCAAGGCGTCGAGTTTCGTTATGTCGACCAGATCCGATTGCCCTGCAATCGTCGGCAAAGCTGCAATGAAATGTTCGCCATATTCGGAAACTTCGTCGTAGTCGATATGCCGATCCGCCATGAGTAGCTCCTTGATGGTCATACGTCGTGAGGACGTCTGTGTTGGGGATGGTACAACGAAACTTGGTAAAGGGGCAAGAATATTTTTCTGCCCAAGTCGATCGTTTGTAGTAAAATACCCCCCCGCCATGGAACATGCGCATCACTTCTTGAGCAGACTCGACCGACTCTCGCTCCCGCATGTGGAGCTCGCGCTCTCGCTTTATCGAGATCACAAGCTGCTGTACACGATCCTCGATTTGGCCAAGATCCCGGAAGGCGCCGAACGAGTCGCGCTTTCCCTTGCGGATCCCCAGAACGGGCCATTCATCGTCGTCACCCGTGATGGGAAATTCGTCACGTGTTTGGGTGAGGGCATGAAGGCGAAGAATCTGCCCATCATCAGCCGCGAAAAGCTCGACGGTATCGCCAACCGGATCGAGATATTGCGCAAACGAATTCAGGTGGCCGGAATCAACACGGGCGAACGCGGAGCGGCAGGAAAGATGTTTCGCGCGATTTACGATGGGGGCTCGAGGTTGTCGCGGGAGGCGTTTCAAATGGCGGCGGCGTGGCAACCGATGCTCGTGATGGAATATCTGCGTTGGATGCTCGATACTGCGGAGGATCTGACGAATACGCGCGAGGTGCTCATGAAGCAGCTGCGGCGCACGGACAAACTGCATCCGCGTTTTGATGACGTGGTACGTGGATATGCGAATAGTGTATGGTTCGTCGGGCATATGGCGGTTTTGGCCGCGCTCGATGGCAAAGTGGTTTACGAAGAGTGGTCGGATAAGGTGTACGAAACGATGAAGCAAATGCCGCATGCATGGGCTGCGGTGCGTCAGGGTCTCATGGGCCCCGCGCTGCGCGGCATATGGGGTGCTGGGCGAATGGGGGAAATGGTCCTCGGTGCGTATAAAAAGCATCATGGCGAGGCGAGGACCTTGTATCGAGTCGTTGATTCGATGTGTTCATTGGCGGTGATTGGTCTGCGCCATCCGCATCTCACGGACGAGGTGGAGGAAGTGCTATCGGCCCCGCTGCCGCAAAACGAAGGCTTGGAGGCATATCAAAAAGGGCTCAATGCAATCGCGGCTTTGGTTCAAGCTGTGTACAAGTCGGCACGGGTCGAGCCCCAGATCACGCAATCGGCCCATTTGAAGATTGGCCGGATGTACGCCATGTCGGTGTCCAAGGGGCTGAAAGCAGGAAACCCGTACAAATTCGAGAGTCCGGAAGACGTGCCCGAAGATATTGCGTTGGCATTACCCTTCAATACGGCGGATGAATTCACGAATAAGTGGAGCAATTTCCAAATCATGAACATCCTTTTGCCGTCGATGGCGGTTATCGAGCCGGAGCACATGTATTTGCCCGCGGACTTTTATGCCAAAGCGGAGATAACGTACGAGCCCTCCGAGATCATGCCTCTGCTTTTGGCCATTCGGGATACGGACTATCGGTCGCCGGGAGAGACGAGGACGACGCCCAAAGGAGCGGATCGCAATTCGCCATGCCCTTGCGGGAGCGGCGTCAAATATAAACGCTGTTGCTTGGGCAAAAAGAAGTAGACGCACCCAACGCCCGGGCGGCGATTGGGCAAATATTTTCTTTCCAGGGATTTTTTCTTCGGGCATGATGCCGCGATGGCCACACGTGAGGCGATCGCCGAGCGCATCGCGGCGATGAAATTGACGGATACGATTTCCAAGCTGTCTCCACAAGCCACGATATCACCGACGACCTTGGTCGAAGCAGGGGCAACAGACGCTGCGGCCTTGGGGGCTTTCGACCCTTTCTCGACCGCCGATTTGCCCCGCATTACCGTGGATCGACGTCTTGTGGGCGAAGACGTTCCTACAAGCGGCATTACCACGGCCGACCTCGAAGTTCGGCGAGTTCTCGGGGAGGGAGGAATGGGGCAGGTTCTGCTGGCGTATCAACGCTCGCTCAATCGAGAAATCGCGATCAAGACATTAAGGCCCGGCGACAACTCGCCGGTGCTCGCAGGGGCATTGCTGCGTGAAGCACGCGTGACGGGCGCGCTCGAACACCCCGGAATCGTTCCGGTTCATGCGCTGGGACTCGACGAATCCGAACTGCCTTTGCTGGTAATGAAACGCATCGAGGGGGTGTCGTTGCAGGTGTTGCTCGATGATTCGACGCATTCCGTTTGGCAAACTCTGTTATCGGGCGCAACCGACCGACTCGAAGCAAGTCTGCGCATTCTCATGCGGGTCTGCGAATCGTTGGCTTTTGCGCATAGCCGGGGCGTAATGCATTGCGACATCAAACCGGAAAACATCATGGTGGGCGCTTATGGCGAAGTGGTTCTTTGCGATTGGGGCGTGGCGCTGAGGCTGGATGAATTGGCGGGCTCGGAATCGGTATTCGTTGGAACGCCAGCGTATATGGCGCCGGAAATGTTGCTGGGCCAAACGCTCGACGCCCGCACCGACGTGTACCTCCTCGGCGCGACGTTGCATCATGTGCTCACCGGA
>DAOMZH010000543.1:0-7480 GCA_035437985.1 Polyangium sp. (in: bacteria)
GGCTGGGTGGTCGAGCGCAACAAAACCGCAGCATCGGTAGGGGGGAGAGGCGTACCTTGATTCAGTTTGTCGAGGGAGAGCATGACGTCATTCATGCGTAGGTTTGCCGGTGCGTCTTTCATCTTTGCTTCAACGCCCCTTGCGGAACCACAACGTCGGTGCCGGTGCAACCGTAATGATATCGTCTCCCTTGATGCGATTGCCCTTGCGGCGTTGCGAACCGTCTGCACCTCGTACGACGATGTCTTTCTCGAGGAGCAATTCATCGCAGGTGTCTTGATAAAACTTGATATACGCGGGCGTCGTATTGACCGTGGTCCGAACGAGTTCATTGAGAGTGATACCGTGTGGATGCTTGATCAGGACCTCCGGGATATCGCTGCGAAGCTGCGTGCTCGTACGCTTTCGCGCTTCGTCGTCAAAATGGAAATCCTTGAATCCTTCCTGTCCCGTCAGGGCGTCATCCTTTTTAGGGTCATACCCGAACATATTCAGACCAGCACCACCGTTATGCCGAAAATAATTGTTGAGCTCCCAATGAAGCTTCGTCATTTCATCACGAGCCCGTACATGGTTGGAAAGATGGATGAGCCAATACTCTCGGTTGCTTTCCCGAGATACAATGAAAAATGGCGTAAAGAATTGGGCTCCGCTTTTCTTTTGCATTGCCGGGGACAATCTCGACTGAATGAAAAATCGTCGATCACTTGCCCCCTTGATCTTGGCAAAATCGCGGAGATCGATCTCATCATCGAGATCAATGTCTTTCATCAATCGAGCGGACTGCTTGTTGTTGCCAATGTAGTCGCAAAGTGCGTCAACGGCGAAAGTGAGAATCACTTCGGCCCCCTCGAGCGTGGAAAAAATTTGTTGCAGCAAGCCAAACGGAACGTCCTTGTACCCATACTGGTCAAGCAGAAAAATCGAGCGCCTTGCTTGCCCCTTCTTCTGAATGAATTGAATGATTTCGGAAGCTCGGTTTGCAAACGTCCCGTCGAAAAGATGAATTTTGTCACCCAACGAATCTCGATAGCCTCGTTCCATGAGCAAGTGTTGCAAATAGTCGCGAGTTTGCTGTTCACTCTCGACAAAAAGGTAGTGCGCGTCGAGAACGAATGATTTGCCGTGAACCTGTTGGCGACGAAGGCAAACCTCTGCCTCTGCCTCACGAGTGGCTTCGAGGAAAATAAGCGGCGAGCCGCTGATTTCTTGCCCTGTCATTTCGTGGCGATAGAGTCCGCCTCCAGAAAACCCGTCCACGAGCGTGAGCCGCAGCCGTTCGGTATGCATGCCAGCGGCAAGGACGTTCACATACCGCACGAGATACGCGCGCAAGATCTCGTGCTTTGCCAAGCTATGAACGTGAAGGATCGGTGGTGGCTCACCAATTTTCCAAAAATACCCGTCGCTCTTCATTGTTCTATTCAGCCGCGTCCGCCTCGAACCGATCTCTCAGCAATGCTTCACGTCGTGCACGCGCGATCGCGAGTGGGGTCACTGCCGGTTTGACAGTGGGATACTCATCGTAGTGTTTCCCTTCGAGTTCTCGACCATTCTTCGATTTCTGAACGCCACCCCATTGCTTGAAGAAGAATGGTACCTTTGCCGCTCGGCATTGATCGCGAATCGACAATACCCAACTTGCGTCCATGCGCCTTGCGCCCGGACCACTTTCGCCGCCAACGATGACCCAATGGATGCCTCTCAAGTCGATTTTGCCTAGATCTTCAAGCAGTGGCTCGATCGACAAAAATCGAACTTTTGCAGGCGTCGCCCGAAGCTCGTCAATCCGCGGCAAACCATACTTGCGATCTTCGACGCTCACGCCAAGCCAGATGTGCTCGCGCGAAACGATCTCCGTGGGCAGGATATTTGTCAGCTCGCGCATGCGCTTCGCACGCTTGGTGAGCATTTGGTAAATATGCCAATCAGCGGCAGCCATGACTTCGAAGACTCGACGAACGTATTCGTCATCAACACCGTCTTGGAATAGGTCACTCATCGAGTTGACGAATATGCGCCGAGACCGAGACCATCGAAACGGTTCGAGCAGTTTGTCGGGGACCAACAAGAGGTCAAAGCCCTGTTCGTACGGATGTCCAGGCACGCCGCGGAAACGTTCGGCAAACGTCTCGGCATAGCAGTGCTTGCAACCGGGGCTTATCTTGGTGCAACCCCGAACCGGGTTCCATATTGCATCCGTCCACTCGATGGCGCTACCGTCACTCATAGGATCCGTGCACAAGTGTACAGTAGGGCCGACGCCTCGTGCAAGAGCTTTGTGTGTTCGTCGCGGATATGGCAGATGTTTTCGGGCGAACCTTTTGCTACCGCGGACCCAACCGCTTCATGAGGCTACGTATTTCGTGACAGGTCGGGCCTGGGAGCATCACGATCCCGCAATCCACGTCCCAATCGGCTCGAGCAGTTTTTCCTTCACCGCTCGCTCATCGCTCAGTTCGACGAGGTCGACATCAAAATAGCGGTGTGCATATTCGACTCTGCCAACCTTAACCTGGTGGATATCCCCGTTTTTCCTGTCCGGTTTCACGGAGAGAAGGTTCCACGCGGCACCCCAATCTGGTTCTGTGGTACCTGTCCGATACAAACCCACTCGAATTTCAGAACGACTCGTTTCCGCAGCCTCGAATGTCGCCGGGTTCGGTTCTCCTTCGGCGGAAGTTTTGTATCCAGTGTCGGCAATCGAGTGAACGAAAATTCTATGGCTGGATGCGTCTTTCGTGCGTCGCCAGATGCATTGTACCTGATAGCCCGGCGTCAAATCCCATCCCCAATGAGAACCAAAGAATGGTTTTGTCGATTGAGGCAGTCTTGCCACATTGAGCGGGCTCCAGTATTCGAACTGGAAACCCTCGTTTATCAAGAAATCGTGGGTCGTGTGCAAAAGATCCTGCAATCTCCGATGATACGCATGCAGCAATCGATATGCACGCCGCACATCCACGAGCGCCGCTTTCAATTCATCTTTCTTGTCGTTCATCGAACTCTCCACATTTGAAGCACATTCATCGATTCATTCGCTCGCACCAATGGCCCTGCCGAACGGAGCGACGAGAACCACGTCTTCTTGCGATATCCCCACGCGTCGAGCGCTGCGGCAATGTCGTTCAAGATGGCCAATTGCTCGGGCGCGCGGCTCGATATCCGAAACTCGTCAATTGCATGGTGCAAATCCTCCCAGCGCATCGCGAGCAGTCCCGGCGACACATTCGCGAGTACATGACGCACCTGTGCCGCTTGTGCCTCGAGTTCGTGTGCAACGATTCCCCCAACGGCAATGAGCCAGATAGTTTTTTCTGCATGCTCAGGCATTGCTCGAACGGCTCGAATTTGCTCGACCCATTGACCGGCCCATTGCACGCCATAATGCTTCGCTTCGACGATCAGTAAGGTCTCGGGCCACGAGACAAGCACATCAGGCTCGACACGTTGTGCGTTCCTCCCGTCCACACCGGGTCGAAGGTTGCGCCAAAATAAATACGTCGGAGCACCCAAAGGCACTTCTGAAGGCAACACCGGACCATCCGCGAGCCGCTTGGTCGCCCAACGAAGAATGTTCCAGGTCAAACTTGATGGAAGGTATGCGAGCCGCTCGAAAATCGTCGCGGTGAGCGGATCTTCGCGTCGTGTCGGTTCAACATGCGGCCTGTCGTCTTCATCGGTATCGTTGTCACTTTGCACGACATCGCGCCGCAGTTTTCGGTGCAGCAGAGCTTTGAGCATGCGGACATATTACACGAGTGTCCCACATAGCGCCGACTTATTTGCCCAGCAAAAGCGTCAAATACCCGCAGCATCCTCCCGAAGCAGACCACAATGGTCGCGAGTCCCTTGCTTTGCCGCTCTGTACGCAGCCACCAACCTCCTCAGCGCCTCTCGTTGTGCCTCATTCGCGTATTGCAGCGCATTGGCCAATATCCGCGCTTCGTTTGGACAATCGAATTCGTGGAGAACCTCTTTCGTTTCTCGCGCAAATTCGTCGGGCAATGCTGTCTCGGCAAGACAACGCACGTACACTGGTAAAATCTGACGCCAATCAAGACCGTATTCCCAAAGGCCGCCTCCATCGACAAAGAAGACGAGTTCCTCGTCGCAAGCACCTACGCGACGAATAAGCGCAAAAAGCTTTTCGTAGGCTTCCCGCACTTCCTTGTACACTCCATTTTCCGCTTCTCGCATACCGCGGCAGAAAAGACGTTCCATTTCCGCAAGATAGGCCTCAGTTCGTCCGGACACGGAATCGCAGTTTTTCGAGGTGATGAAGAAATCTTCCCAATATTCGCCACGAGCCACTGCCGTTTGGAAACGCTCGACCTCGTCGGCGAGCGTCCGCGGCTTAGCTGCATCCGTCGTTACCTGGTAATCGGGCCGATTGACCCAATCTCCCACGAGAACGTGAAGCGCCGACTGCGGAACCATTTCGATAGCCCGTTCGACAATTGTCAAGAGAGTCCCGCGACGCATTCGACGAAGCTCAGTGCGAAGTTTTTCGAGGTCAACCACGTGCGACGACTCCATATTCGACATTGACGCACCTTCCAGGTGGGCGTAGGTTTTACCTTCCGCTACCGTTTGTCAAGGTTCATGTTTGTCCGAAGCACGCTCGAGCTACCGGCTGCCGGTGACGACCTCGCTGCTCCTCCTGGTCTCCATGGACAAACGAACAGGCTAGACACAGCGCGACAGCTTATGATACGTGTGGAAGACACCTGCCATGATGCCCAAGCAAGTCCTCGTCGAAGTGCCGTTGCTCCAAGTCCTTGCCGAGATGCCTGGGGGCGAGGCAAAACCTGGGGACATCTACCCGCGCCTCGAAAAGCGTTTTCCTGAACTGACTAAAGAGGACCTCGCGGAGCAACTCGATAGCGGCGATTTCAAGTGGAGGAATCGTGTGCAGTGGGTGCGACAAAGCCTGATCAGCAAAGGTGAGATGTCGAGCCCGAGTCGAGGAATTTGGGCCATTACGGATCGCGGTCGAGCGCGCATTGCCGGGGAAAAGTCCAAAGCGGCGCCTGCAGCAGCGGCACCACTCAATCTCGTCGCCCTTCAAGACGAATACGTTGCGCAATTCAAGGACAATTTGCTCGAGCGATTGATGGCGCTCACTCCCGCTCAATTCGAGGATTTTGCGAAGAAGCTGCTTTCGGCTTATGGTTTCATCGATATGAAGGTCACGTCGATTTCTCGCGACGGGGGGATTGATGGTCACGGCCAATTGAAGGTCGGCCTTGCGACGATGGGTGTCGCATTTCAATACAAGAAGTGGGAAGGCAAAGTTCAACGGCCGGAAGTCGACAAATTCCGCGGTGCAATTCAAGGTGAATTCGAACAAGGCATTTTCTTTACGACATCCGAATTCACCGAAGGCGCCAAAGCCGTCTCATTAAAACGCGGAGCCGTACCCATCATTCTGCTCGACGGGGAAAGCATCGTGCAAATGATGATCGAAAAACAATTTGGCGTACGCCGCAAACCACTTGAGCTTTACTTCGACGAAGTCGACCGATTGTTCGGCGAGCCGGGCTGATTCGTCGGCATCATGACCTCCACTGACGAATCCACGGCTGACTTCACCATCGAGCGATTCGACGATTTCACAGTTATACGTCCACAGAACTGGTTTGGCACAGGCGGTCACAAGGGATCCGTTTATATGATCCGACGCAACGATGACCCAATTTGGTCCGTAGGCATCGATTTCGGCGATTCGTCACACGTGCCATTTCGCGAGGAGCTTTACTGGGCGTCGACGAGGACTTTCGTCATTGGTGGAGGAAACGTCGCATACTTCTTCGATGCCCGCAGTGGTGACTTGCAAACGACCATTGCCGTGCCATCCTTGTTCGGCCACTTCGCGCTAGTTGCAATACCAACGGCATCAGGGGCGGCCGAGGAGGTCCTGCTCGTCATGGGATGGACCGACGTGCACGCCATTGGTTCGCAACTTGAAACGCGCTGGATAGCGCGAGACATTGCTGTTGATGGTATCGTTTTCGTTGCAGTACGCGATTGCGCCGTAATCTTGTCCGCCGAGATGGATCCACCCGGCGGATGGGTCGACGTCGCACTCGATGTCCACACGGGCGCGGAGTTGTGGCGGGAGAGGTAGCAATTCGCGGCACGGGGACCGATTGGGGAATATTTCAGTCAGCGTCAGGCATTGTAGCTGGATGCATCTGAAATTCGCCAGCGAAGGCCGCGGACACGATTATTCGCTAATGCGCGGCCTCGTCGAATCGACGCTCGATCTGCTTTACGTAGGTGATTGGCCAGGGCGGCTTTGGGGGTTGTCCAGTCGCGCGCGGGACGTCCGTGTGGTTCACGCGAAGGTCGAGGCGCAAGGCATTCCGCCGCTGCGCATTGCGTTTGCATCCGACCTGCACATTGGCCCGACCACGTCGCCGCACACGCTCGACCGCGCATTCGAGCTGCTGTCCGAAGCGCGCCCTGACGTGCTTTTGCTCGGCGGCGATCACGTGTTTTTGCATGGGTCGCCCGAGAAAGCGCGAAAGCTTCGCGAAATGGTGGAACGCGTGCCAGCGCCGCACAAATTTGCGGTCTTGGGCAATCACGATCTTTGGACGACACACCATCACCTCGAAAATGCTTTATGCGAAGCTGGAGCCCATGTGCTCATCAATGCCTCCGCTCGTTTGTCGAGTCCACACCATCAGGTTGCGATTGTCGGCATTGACGATCCGTGGACCGGTAGGCCCGACGTCGCCACCGCGTTCAAAGGCGCGGAAAATGCATCGTTGGTGTTTGTCCTGTGTCATGCACCCGAGGGCCTCCCGCTATGCGACGGGCGCGCGTTTTCGCTGTATCTCTGCGGGCATACGCATGGAGGGCATGTGTCCACGCCACTTGGGCCGCCAGTCATTCCAGGGCGAATTGGGCGCACGCTGGTCGCGGGCGAGCACCATACGAAATGGGGCAGGGTTATCGTGTCGCGTGGCGTTGGAGGAATCGAGGTTCCATTTCGGACCTGGGCACCACCGGATGTTGTGGTCGTCGACGTGGTCGCGCCCGGTGCGCATGGCGTGGCCGCCTATTCCCCAACAAGCTCCGCACATGCGCGCCGCCACCGGTAGTCCACCGTTGACCACGCATCGCCATGGAGCGCGGCAATCTCGTGCGTCTCCCATTCCAACGCTCGTAGTCGCACCAAATCACGATATCGCTCTGGCAAGCGCGACAGCACTTCCGACAGAATCGCCACAGCTTCGACCCTCGATCCCGGATCCGTCGCCATCTCAGCCAAATCCTCGGTTTCAACGCAAACATTGCGACAATGCCACGGCGAACCCCGTAAATCGCGCGCACGACGGCGCGCAACCTCGCTCAACCAGCCACGTACCGTGTTGGGTGAAGCAAGCATTTTGTCGTGATGCGTGAATGCGACGAGCCAAACTTGTTGGCTCATGTCGTCGAGGTCCGGCCCATGTACGCCCTGAAGCCG
>DAOMZH010000544.1:0-7476 GCA_035437985.1 Polyangium sp. (in: bacteria)
CGTCCGAGTTTGGGATCGACGGCGCGATACACCGTGCCCATTCCCCCCTCGCCCTGGAATTGTACGTGTTCGTAACGTTGCGCAAGCGATGCTGGGATCCCGCGCCGCCTCCCGCGCGACATGGGCAAGTCATGAGCATCGATACTGCTTTCGGGGCACATGAAAACGGCATGGTACTCATTTGGGTTCGGTTCGGAAAGATCTTCTTGGCAAAAGTGATCAAAATCTGCTGCAATTGAGCTACGTGAAGTGGCGAGTGAGGGTGCATGCTCGAGATCGTGATTGAAGTCGAGGGGACGAAGGTCAAGGCGACGGCATTTGGCAGTCGAATGGAACGGCCTGCGCCGCAAATCATCGGCGACGTCACCGACATCGAAGTGTTTGGCAAGAAGGTCGGGCGGTCAGTCAAAACAGGAAAATTGCTCGAAACCGAGGTCGTGGAGGACGCCCGACGTTTGTACGAAGCGTTGTTTGCCGGGGAGATTCGGGATGTTTTGACCCGCATTCGTTCCGAATCAGGAGATGGTCACGTACTCGTGCGCTTGCTCATACGTAATCGTGCTCTTCAGGCGATTCCTTGGGAAGCATTATGCCAGCCGGGGACGAGTGAAGGATTTCTGGCTGCCGGAACGCGTCTCGACGTTGCGCGAGGGGTGAGTTCGTCTGAACCAACCCAGCCGCATTCGATTTCTGGTGCGATTCGTCTCCTGCCCATTGCTCCGACCGGCGATGCGGGGCTCGCCAACCTGCAAGTGGCCCTTGGTGCAGCCACGAGCAAAGGAAAACTAACGTGGCTCGAACCCATTACGGGCGAACGGGCATCGCCGCGCAATCTGTTTCAACGGTTACGCTCGGACGAACCAGCCCACATCATTCACTTCCTCGGGCATGGGGGGGTGGATCCGGATGGCAATCCCGCATTGCGATTGGCCGACGATGAATATGGCGACGAGGTTTGGCTCAAGGCGGAAGCTTTGGCGACTGAATTGGCAGCTGGGTTTGGCAAGGAATTACGCCTTGTGGTGCTCGAAGCTTGTGAAGGCGCTTCGCTGGGTCTTTTGGGAAGTGCGGCAGAAATCCTCGCGCGGGCGGGGGCCCAAGCAGTGATTGCTTATTTATGGCCGGTGCGGGCCGAGATGTCGCGGACATGTTCGGAGGAATTTTATCGGGC
The DNA here is from genome assembly GCA_035437985.1 of Polyangium sp. (in: bacteria). Classification (GTDB taxonomy): domain Bacteria; phylum Myxococcota_A; class Polyangia; order Polyangiales; family Polyangiaceae; genus Polyangium. The sequence continues at coordinate 1,172 of DAOMZH010000544.1, forward strand.
GTTGATTTTGTCCGATCGTGGGCGGGGAGATGTCGCTCGTTGTTTGAGTGCGGCGCGACGAACCATGTTGCTGGAAAGCGCATCTGGTTTTTCGCCCGTCTTGTATTTGCGGGGCGCGGATCCGGTTCTTTTCGATTTTGGATCGACCTCGGTCAAACCCATACCGGCGGCCGCAGTCCAGCCTGTGGAAGCGGCGCGTTTTTTTGTGCCATTCAAGAAAAACCCCCATTTCGTGGGGCGAGACTCCGAAGCCGAAAAACTGCACCAGCTTTTGCAGGTGGATTCGACGTCGGGGGCCAATATGGTGGCCCTTTCCGGCATGGGTGGAATTGGGAAAACATTGATTGCGGCTGAATATGCGTATCGATATCGCGAGGCGTATCCGGATGGCGTGTATTGGATCAATGCGGCGCAGGATTGGCAGGTCGAACTCGGGCGGCTGGGAAAGCTTGCGGGATGTCGTCCGGGTGATGGGCCTGCTGAACAAGAACATTTGCGTTTGGCGCGAGCATTTGCCGATTCGTTACGTACCCGTTCGCGGTCGCTCCTGATTTTTGACAACGTGGAAAACCCGCTCGAGCTCCAAGATGCGTCGCTCGAATTGGTCCCCGCGCGGCTCGAATGTAAGCTCGTGTTTACGACGCGGCGTCGGGAATTGCCGGCTGCCGAGGTATTCGTTGGGGTTCTTTCCGAAGAACCGGCGCTCGCGTTGCTTTTGGCCAAGAGTCATCGTAAAGAGGGATTCGAGCGTTTGCCAGTTGCCGAGCAAATGGCGGCGCGAATGATTTGCAGTATTTTGGATGGGCATCCGTTGGCGATTGCCTTGGCGGGTGCGTATCTCGAGAAAAACCCTCGCATTGCATTCTCGGGATATTTGGAAGGATTACAAACCGAAGGGGCGCTGGCGGTGATGGATGCAACGCGCATCGATGCGCGTTTATTGGCGACGCAACACGAAGGTAATGTGGCGGTGACCCTGAACGTGCAATGGAAGTCGATTCAGGGGGACGGAGCGCGGTTGGCCCTCCAAACGGCAGCCTTGCTCGCCGAGTCTGCGCTCATTCCCCGGGCGCGATTGGCGCTCTTGACAGGTTTGTCAGACCAGCCGCATAGCTGGCGAGAGGCGCCGCTCGAAGAGGCTCTGCGCGAGCTTGCGAGTTTGTCGCTATTGGAAGAATTTGGAGCACAAAGCATCAAATTGCATCGTCTCGTGCGCGAGCTCATCCATCGGCAAATTCCCGAGCGTAAGGTGTTTGCCGCGGCTCGGAGCGCGACATTGCTCGAGGCTTTGTGGGATGTTCAAAAATTGCAGACGGAAGTCGCGCGTCGGGGAGTGCTCGAGGTGCTTGGCGATTTGCATATTGCCCAGGATTTCGCGAATGATGCCGATGCTGAACGGCTGAATATGCTCATTCGTCCGCTCGATCGGGAAATGCATCATTTGCTGAATTGGAACGAAGAAGGGAGTCCGGGGTTTTTCCTGCAGCAACTGCACAATCAGGCCCTCGAACTGGGGCTCGATGTCGTGGCTCAGCGGGCGAGAGCGGCGCTCGATTCGGCAAAAGTTCCTTGGCTGGGGCAGTGTTTTCCCACCCATGTCGAATCCAGTCTCCTCGTGCGCACGTTCGATGCGCATAGGGGTGGTGGGCATGGTTTGGCCATTTCGGCCGATGGTCGTTTTCTGGTCTCGGCAGGCGCGGATAACACGGTAAAATTTTGGGATTGGCACACGGGACAACTCATTCGTACGTTTTCGGGACATCTGCGCGCGGTTAATGGGGTGGCGATGACTCCGGATGGTTTGCGAATCATTTCAGGGTCGGAGGATCGCACCGTTCGGATTTGGGACGTGGAGACCGGCAAGGTCTTGCATACGTGTACAGGACATACCAATAGCGTTTTTCGAGTGGCGGTGACCCCGGATGGTCGATTGGGTTTGTCGGCGTCGCAAGATGGGACGATTCGCATCTGGGATTTGGCGAGTGGACAAACCATTCACATCGTGGAGAAATCGGCGACGCGGGCGAGCGACGCGGCATACCAGATTTTTGCGGCCACGGCAATCATCGTGACGCCTGACGGCAAGTTTGCTGTTTCTGCGTCACAAGAGGGGCTGATCTTGCTTTGGGACGTGGCTACGTGGCGTCTCTTGCGTCGTTTGACGGGACATACCGGACCGGTGTGGAGCGTGGCGGTTAGTCGTGACGCACGGCTTGTGGTCTCGGCGGGGGAAGATGGCCTGGTCAAGTCCTGGAACACCACGACAGGGGCGTGTTTACACACGTTCACGGGAGTCGGCTCCAATGCGGCATCAGTGGCCCTGACAAACGACGAACGTTGTGTGATCGCCGGATTTCGCAATGGATTGATACAAATCTGGGAGGTCGCAACGGGGCGGGAGGTGCATTCGTTGCGCGGACATTCGGCGTGCGTGTTTGGCATCGTCACGACGTCGCATTTCCCCCACGCGATCTCCATTTCGCGCGACAATACGATTCGCGTCTGGGATCTGACTGCTCCGAGTGTGGTGCGGAATGACGAACGGCATCAGGCGGGAGTTTACGATTTGACCTTGTTGCCAGGGGAAAAACAATTCGCCACAGTATCACTCGATACGACGATCAAGCTTCACGATTTGACGACTGGTCAGGTCGTGCGCACGTTGCAAGGGCATGAAAAGAGCGTGATGTCCATTGCGGTGACGTCGGATGGGCGTCGAGCGGTGACGGGTTCGGATGACAAGTCGATTTGGATTTGGGATCTCGAATCGGGCCAGGTCATTCGGAAACTCGAAGGTCATACGGACGTCGTGCGCGGGATTATTCTGACGGCGGATGATCGATTGATCATTTCCGCGTCGTATGATCGGACGATTCGGGTTTGGGATTTTGCAACGGGTTTGGTGCAAAGCGTTTTCGAGGGGCACGCGCTGGCGGTTCGTGATGTGGCCCTGACGCCAGATGGTCGGTATCTCGTATCCGCGTCGCTGGACACGACGTTACGGATTTGGGATATGACGCTTGGAATTCAGCTGCATGTGCTCGAAGGGCATCATGACGGGGTTTGGTCATTGGCGATTTCGCCCGACGGTCGTTACATCGTGTCTGGGGGCAAGGATTGTGTCCTGAAAATATGGGAAGTTGCGACAGGACAACTCGTCCGCACATTGGTTGGGCACTCGAGTCTCGTGCTCGGCGTAGCCATATTGGCGGACGGAAAGACGGTGGTTTCGGCGTCTGGGGACATGACGGTGAAAGCTTGGGACATGTCGACCGGGCGCGAAATCGTGACGTTGAAATCGCCGTGGCCATTGGCGTGTTGTGTAACTTCGGCCGTAACAGATCGGCTCGTGATTGGCACGACGCTCGGAGCTGTGCTCGTCGTCGATTTGCACGCGAATTCGTTCCGATCTGACAAACGCACCGCCGGTCTCCTCGAGCATTTGCTGGAAGAAGGTGATTGGGTAGGCCGGGCAGCGCTGGATGTATTGATGCGTGTGCCGAGGGCTCGTTGGCTCATCGAGGAGGGTGGGCCGGAAGAGTGTGCAGCTGGATTGCTGGTCGCGCAGGCATTGGCCCGATCCGCGCCGGCCATTGACTTGGCAGCGGGCTATTTTGCGACGTTTTCGGAAGCTTCGTTCGTCGATTATGTGGATGCATTGGGTCTCGAGGGCATGTTTGGCGGGCCAAACTTGCCAGATGACGAAGCATATTGGACGAACGAACGAATCGAAGCCCTACGAAATGTGGCGTTCGAGGTTTCGTGGAACTCGATTTCAGATGCGGATACTCGAAGGGTCTTGTGCACGTTGGCTTTATTGGGCGATGTCGCGGACGCGAGTTTGGCGACGATTGCAATTTTTTCGGGGACGATAGACGCAACGAGTGAACATCCTTATGCCCGAACCGACGCGCTGCTCGAGGAGCTCAGCCGTCGGGGCTGGCTCGAAAGAATACTTGGGGACCAGGGCTTTTTTGCCCGGCCGCGTGGCCCGCAATTCGTGATGAGCAAAACGCCCGATTGGTCGGCATTTGCCACGGAATCCATGTCGCGATACGCCGAATATGTTTCGGACATCGAAAATGTGGAAAGAGAAGTCGCGCGTCGGGGCGTCAATGCAGTTGCTGGTGATTTGCGAATTGGTTCGGTGTTGCGAAACTTCGGGACGAATATCGATCAGCTGCTACGACGCTGGCGTGTGTTCGGCCGCGAGACATATGCATTGACGTTTTGGGAGCCGCAAGCCATACCGGCATTTTTCATGCAGCAGCTACGTAATCGAGCCTTCGATATGGGGGAGGATGGGCTGCGTGGCGAATGCGAAGCGATTCTCGAGCGTCGAAAGCTGTTATGGTTTCGCGACAAGATTCGATTGCAACGTGAATCCATCAGCCTGATGCGCAGATTCTCTGGTCACGCCGCGGAAGTGCGCGCGGTCGTTTTTCGCATCAATGGCGATGTTCTCCAATTCGTGTCGGGTTCCGATGATCGCACCGTGCGTGTTTGGGACTTGACACGAGGCCTCCTGCTACACGTATTCGAAGGACATTCCAAGGCCGTCATCGATGTGGCCATTACCCCAGATGGACGATATGTGGCGTCGGCGTCCGAGGATGGAACGATTCGCAAATGGGATTTGTGGACGCAACTGCCCGTAGGCATATGGACAGGACATGATTGTGGTGTCGTTCGAGTCGCCATTTCACCCGACGGCGCGTTTATGGTTTCGGCAGGAAAAACTGGCGAAATCTTCGTGTGGAATTTCGAGAGCGGAGAAATTCTGATTCGCATGGGCGGCGGAGAATCTCCAATCAATTGGATCGCCTATTCCATGGATTCAACCCGATCCGTCATGGCCATGCCCATGGGGCCCATCGAAGTCCACCGCCTCGAGGATTCCGTTTGGAAAAACCAGTATGTGCTCGAAGGCCATCCAGGTGGCGCGAACGATGTCGTGGTCATGCTCGATCCGCGTTTTGCAATATCGGCAGGCAATGATGGAACGATCAAATATTGGGATATTGAAAATGGGCATTTGATTCGAACGCTCGAAGGACACACCGGTCCGGTGACGCGGGTGATTCCGAGTGGCGATGATCGGCACGCCGTATCGGTATCGCGAGATAAAACGGTTCGCGTGTGGGATCTGCTCGAAGGAAAACAACTGAGCCTCATGCGCGGACATTCTGATGCAATTTGCGGCGTCGATGCCTATTGGCCTGCGGGGATGGCGGTGACCGCGTCGGCAGATTCGACCATTTGCCTTTGGACACAAGCGTTCGGAGCGCCGGACGAACCAATTGTGGGACACAACGAACCTGTGTACGCGGTCGCCGTCACGCCCGATGGTCGAACCGCGATTTCGAGTTCGACGGATCTTTCGCTGGGCATTTGGGACGTGGCCACGGGGCAATTGCGCCATAAAATTGAAAATATTGCCTCGATCTCTTTGGGTTTGACCGTGGCTCCCGATGGCCAAACCATTGTTGCAGGTTGTGACGATGGGCGAATTCGTCGATGGGACTTGAATTCCGGAAAACTAGTCGCCGAATTCGATTTAGGTGGGCAGCGACTGAGTTCGGTGACCATTACATCCGATGCCCGCGTGGCCATCGTGCCCTGTCACGACAAAGTCGTGCGTGTCGTGGATGCAATGACGGGGGCGTTGATTCGAGCGCTGGAAGGGCATTTGGATCGGGTTCGTACGGTAGCCTTGACCCCCGATGAGAAATACGTGATTTCCGGTAGTTTTGATAATTCGTTGCGGGTTTGGGATTGGCAGACAGGAAAAACCTTGCGCGTGTTGCAAGGGCACACGTCGGCGCTAGCGCAGGTCGTCGTCACCCCTGATGGTCGACACGCGATTTCTTGTTCATTCGACCGAACTTGGCGCGTTTGGGAATTGGCCACGGGACGGCTCGTGCGGACGGTCGAAGGACATCTGAATTGGGTGCTCGGCGTTGTGGTGACACCCAACGGTCAACGGGTCATTTCGGCATCGCAAGATGCGACGCTCGCTATGTGGGATCTGTCTTCAGGCAAGCGTATTGCGAATCTCGTCGCCAGCACGGCCATGCATTGTGTCGCGCTGACGCCTGACGGAAAAACCGTCGTCTCAGGTGACGGATTTGGGGCCGTGAGGTTTGTCGAGATTGTCGAGGGCTGAAGAATATTTTTCGCCGTACTCGTGCAAAGCTTGAATGGTCAGGCATTTCGTTGCACAATATCGTTCGAGTTGTTCGACAGGAGGTTGGTATGATGTCGCGTCGTTCCGTAATTGTCTCGCTAACTAGTGTATTTGTGCT